>NZ_CP022188.1:4276066-4581499 GCF_003111665.1 Parazoarcus communis
GGGGCCAGATCACCCCGACCGGCGCGCACCAGGGTCGGCCCGCCGCCGGTGAGGTCGATCACCGTGGTTGCTTCGGGGCCGCAGAAGCCCGCCTCGATGACGAGATCAACCTGCTTTTCCAGACGATCGCGAATCTCCTCGGGATCGGTCAGGGGCAGATCTTCGTCCGGCAGCAGGAGCGTAGAGGACAGCATCGGCTCGTCCAGCTCGGCAAGCAGCGCCGAGACGACGGCATGCTCGGGAACCCTCAGGCCGATCGTCTTGCGCTTCGGGTGCAGCAGGCGCCGGGGCAGCTCGCGCGTACCCTCGAGAATGAAGGTGTACGGACCGGGTGTCGTCGCCTTGAGCAGGCGGTACTGGGTGTTGTCCACCCTGGCGTAGGTCGAGATCTCGGACAGGTCGCGACACAGCAGGGTGAAGTGATGACGATCGTCCACACCACGGATGCGGCGGATACGCTCGAGCAGCGATGCGTCGCCCGTCAGCCCGCCGAGCGCGTACGCCGAATCGGTCGGAAAAGCGACGAGCCCTCCGCCGCGAATGATTTCGGCGGCCTGACGGATCAGGCGGGCCTGCGGTTGCTCCGGATGGAGCGAGAAAAATTGAGCCATATGCCTTTCTTGTTTTTCAGTCGTTCAACCCAGGCGCGACCATACGGGCGTCAGGTCTGGTGGAAGCGGATTGCACCGGCCGAGGTCGACCGGGCTCTCGCCCTCGCCATGAAAGTCGGAGGCGCGGGAGGCCAGCAGGTTACGCCGCCTTGCGATGCTTGCAAAACGACGCATTTCGTCTTCGGAATGCGCACCGGAGACGACTTCGACCGCCTCGCCCCCCGCGGCGCCGAACCGATCGAACAGCTCTTCGAGGGCCGCCGTCGACAGGCGATAGCGTGCCGGATGTGCGATGACGGCAATGCCGCCCGCCTCGCGAATCCAGCCTACAGCCTCTTCGAGACTGGCCCACTCATGCTCGACGAAACCCGGCTTGCCGCGCACGAGGTAATGCTCGAAAACAGTCTTGACGTCGGGCATGACACCACTTGCCACCAGGAAACGCGCGAAATGCGCGCGGCTGACGAGTTCGGGATTACGCGCAAACTGCCTCGCCCCGCCCAGCGCGTCCCGAATACCGACCTTCTCGAGCGCCTCGGAGATCCGTTTTGCGCGGGCATCGCGGCCGCTACGCACCTGCTTCAGGCCCTCGATCAGTGCCGGGTGACGGTGATCGAAGCCGAGGCCGACGATGTGAATGGTTTCTCCCGCGAAAGACACCGAGATCTCGACACCATTGACGAAGCGCAGCCCCAGTTCCCGCGCCACCCGGGCCGCCTCGTCGAGTCCGCCGAGCTCGTCGTGATCGGTCAGCGCGAGCAGTTCGACACCGTTGGCTGCCGCGCGGCGCACGACCGCCTCGGGTTCGAGCCAGCCATCGGACACCGTGGAATGGCAATGCAGGTCTGCGTTCATTGAAATGTCTCCGGTCATGCGTGTTCAGACCGCAGAAAGGCTTCAATGATCCCGGCCACCTGCTGCGGCTGATCGTGGTGCAGGTTATGCCCCGCATCCTTGATCGTCGATACCCGGACATCCCGCAGACACGCTTTGGCACTCTCGTATGACTCGTCGTTCACCCCGATCCGTTGCCGCAGGCTCTGATCATCCGGCTCCACCCACAATACCGGGGCCGACACGCGCCGCCAGCAGGCTTCGGACTCGGCTCGACGGTAAAGCACCGGATTTACCCGTCGGTGCGCGGGATCGCCCGCCAGCCTGACGCCTCCCTGCCCGTCGTCCTCACCCAGGTGACGCGCCAGCCAGATGGCCCGCTCGGCGCTCAGGCGCGGATTATCCCGGCACAGACGTGCCGCCAGGGTATCAAAATCGGCATAGGGCCTGAACTGGGCCGGCGAGCGAAGGTCGTGCAGCCATTTTTCGTAGCGGCCAGGCGCCTCTTCGGGCGAGCGGTCGACCAGACCGAAGCCGTCCAGGACCACCACGCGGGCAACCCTTGACGGCCGGATGCCGGCGTACATCAGCGCCACGTTGCCGCCGAGGCTGTGACCGGCAAGACGCACCTCGCCGCTGGGCTGCAACTGCTCGAGAATCGAGTCCAGGTCGGCAAAGTAGTCCGGAAACCAGTAGGCGTCGCCACACCACTCACTGAGGCCGAATCCGCGCCAGTCGGGCGCAATGACATGCCAGTCGCCCTCGAGCTCATCGACAACAAACTGGAATGACGCGGACACATCCATCCATCCGTGAAGCAGAAAGAGACGAGGCGCACCTTCCCGCCCCCACTCTCGAACGTGGTAGCGCACACCCCGGACTTCGAGGAAACGGCTTCGGCTTGATTTCATGCTGCGATGATAGCAAATGACGCCCTCTCGTCGCGCGCAGGCGATGTCGCTTCGATATACTTCGCGCCATGTTCGCCCCCCCATCCCGGCTTGCAGCCCTCGCCTTCGCCTATACCTTCGCCGGCTGGCTTGCGCTTCAGCTTGCCGTCCCGCCCGGCTATGCAGCCCCCTTCTATCCTGCGGCAGGCATTGCACTCACCGGCCTGCTGATTTTCGGCTACCGGCTCTGGCCCGCGATCTTTCTCGGCTCCCTGCTGGTCAATCTGTACGCACAGATGCAGAGCGGCGGGCCCGAGTCCATCGGGTGGGCGCTCGCGCTCGTCCCCTTTGGCGCCGTGATTCAGGCTGTATTCGGCGCGTGGCTGGCACAGCGAATGATCGGCTTCCCGAATCCATTGGGGTCGCCGCGGCAGATCCTGCGCTTTCTCGGCGTGGTTGCGCCGGTAAGCAGCCTGGTCAGCCCCTCTTTGGCCATACCGCTGCTGTATGCCTCGGGCAGCATTGGCGCCGACGACCTTGCCTTCAGTTGGTGGAACTGGTGGATCGGCGACGCCGTTGGCGTCATCATCGCCGCGCCGGTGATGTTCGTGCTCTTTGCTCAGCCTGCCGAAGACTGGCGCTCGCGCAGACTTGGCGTCATCGTGCCCCTCGGCATCGCCATCGCACTGCTTGCCTTCGCCTTTCACAATGTCCGCAACTGGGAAGCCCTGCGGGTACAGACCCAGTTCAACCGCGATGTCGAGCACGTCGCCAGCGGGGTGCGCAAACGCCTCGAAGTACAGATCGACATGATGCAGTCGATCGAGCGCCTGATGGTCGTCAGCGAGGACGTGACCCGCACCGAGTTTCACGAGTTCGTCACCCCATGGCTCAAGCGCTACCCGGGAACACAGAACTTTGGGTGGAATCCCGTCGTCCGCCATGCCGACAGAATGCGCTTCGAACAGTCAGTTCAGAACGCGGGCCAGCGCGACTTCCGAATTCTTGGACGTGATGCCGAAGGGCGTACGTTTCCAGCAGAGGAAGCCGAGGAGTACTTTCCGATCACCTATGTCGAACCGTTGGCTGCCAACCAGAGCGCACTCGGCCTCGACCCCACGTCCCTGCCGACGACCGCCAGAGCGATAGACGCTTCGCGGCGCTCCGGAATGCCGGTTGCCTCGGAGGCAATCCGCCTGGTGCAGGAGGAGCAGGTTCAGCGTGGCGTCGTCGTCTATCTCGCGGCATTTGGCAAAGCGAGGGGCGCTGTTCAGCCACGACCACTTCTCGGGGTGGTTTCCGGTGCCTTCCGCATGGACGACTCAATAACCACGGCACAAGAGCTGGCAAAACGCACGGGTATCGAACTGTGCCTGATCGATGCCGACGGCAGCCCCGGCAATCGCCGCCTCTCCGGCGAGCCAGGCTGCGAAACCGACGCCTGGCTGGGCAAGGAGGTGCGCCGGGCGCTGCCCATCCTGTTTGCCGCGCGCAACTGGGAGCTGCGCCTGAGTGCGACGCCCGAGTACATCGCCGGCATGCGCAGCTGGGCTGCATGGAGCACGGTTGCCGTGGGGCTGCTCGCGGTCGGCATGCTGGGCGCGTTTCTGCTGATCACGACGGGGAACACGCGGCGAATTGCCCGGCTGGTTGACCGGCGCACCGAAGAGCTGAAAACCGCAAGCGACAGCTTGCGTGCCCAGCAGGACGCACTCGCCGAAGCACAGCGCATCGCACGGCTGGGTAGCTGGGAAGTCGGCAGTGATGGCCGAACGCTTCAGGTATCTGACGAGCTTCATCAGGTCCTGAACTGCGACGCCACATCGCTTGCCACGCTCGCCGATCTCGTTGCCTGTGTTGCGGAATCCGACCGCGAACGGCTGCAGGTGGCCATCGCACGCGCGACGGAGAAACCTGGGCGGATCACCCTCGATTGCAACCTCGCCGCATCGCCTTCGCACGTGCTGCAATTTCAGATCGAAAGTACGCCGGACGGTGACAGTCTGCACGAGCTCAGAGGCACCGTTCAGGACGTCAGTGCCGAGCGCGAGGCCGAAGCCCACATCCAGTATCTCGCCCATTTCGACCCGCTTACCGGATTACCGAACCGCAGCGCCTGGATGAATCAGGCGCAAACAGCACTGATCTCGGCACATCGAAACGGGGACCTCCTCGGCATCCTGTTCCTCGATCTGGACAACTTCAAGACCGTCAACGACTCGCTCGGCCACCCCGTCGGCGATCGCCTGCTGGCGGCCGTTGCGCGGCGCCTGGCCGGGTGCCTGCGTGAAGAGGACATTCTTGCCCGCCTTGGTGGTGACGAGTTCGTCGCCTTGTTGCCACGCCTGCCGCACTCGGACGATGCCGCACAGGTTGCGCGCAAACTGATTGACGTGCTCGCAGCCCCGATTCACATCGACGATCACGAGCTGTCCACATCGGTCAGCATCGGCATCGCCCTCTACCCGGCCGACGGCGAGGATGTAGACACCCTGCTCAAGCATGCGGATACGGCGATGTACGGCGCCAAGGCCGCGGGCCGCAACCACTACGAGTTCTTCGTGCCCGACATGAACGCGCGCGCTTTCGAGCGGCTCATGCTGGAGAACGCGCTGCGTCGGGGTATCGAGCGCAATGAACTGGTGCTGCACTATCAGCCGCAGATCGAAGCCCGCAGTGGGCAGGTCAATGGTTGCGAGGCGCTGGTGCGCTGGAACCATCCCGATCTCGGCCTGGTGCCGCCGTTGCAGTTCATCCCCATTGCGGAAGACTCCGGTCTGATCGGGCCGCTTGGCGAATGGGTGCTGCGCGAGGCCTGCCGCCAGCAGGCGCAATGGCAAAACGGCTCGATGAGCGAGCTGCGGATGGCAATCAACATATCCGCCCTTCAGTTTCTCAAGCCCGACTTCGTCGATACGGTGAAACGCGCGCTTGCCGACACTGGCGCGAATCCGCACCGGATCGAACTCGAGATTACCGAAAGTGCGCTGATGCAGCCGGGTGCGGCACTGACCGGACGACTGCTGCAGTTGCGCGACATGGGGCTGACGCTGGCGCTGGACGATTTCGGCACCGGCTACTCCTGCCTGGCCTATCTCAAGCGCCTGCCAATCCGGCGCCTGAAGATCGACCATTCCTTCGTCAAGGACCTGCCCGGCGACCAGGAAGACGCCGCGGTGACCTCTGCCACGCTGTCGCTGGCGCGCGACCTCGGTCTCGAAGTGGTTGCCGAAGGTGTCGAAACCGTCGAGCAGCGTGACTACCTGCTTGCCCGCGGCTGCCATTCACTGCAGGGCTTCATGTACTCCAGGCCGCTCACCATCGCAGACTTCGAAGCCTGGACCGAAGCCAGACGGCAGCCGGCCTGAACGAAAAAATGCCCGCGCCGGCAAACCGGGCGGGCACTTCGGTATGGGGTTCAGGCGGACGCGATCGCGCGTCCGCCCTGCCCCGTCTTACTGCATGCGCGAGAACACGATCTGTCCGTTCTCGATGTCCGCCCGGATGCGGTCCTCTGCACCGAACTGACCCTCGAGAATGGCCCTGGCCAGCGGATTCTCGATCCGCTCCTGAATCGCCCGCTTGAGCGGACGCGCGCCAAACACCGGATCAAAGCCTGCCGCGGCAATGTCGGCCAGTGCCGCATCGCTGACCTCGAGCTTCATCTCCAGACGCGCCAGACGCTTCTCGAGATACTGCAGCTGGATCTTCGCAATGCCGGCGATGTTCTTCTCGTCGAGCGAGTGGAACACCACGACCTCGTCGATCCGGTTGATGAACTCGGGGCGGAAGAAGGTCTTCACCTCGGCCATCACCGCCAGCTTGACCACACCGTAGTCGCTGCCCGCCATCTGCTGAATCATCTGGCTGCCAAGGTTGGACGTCATCACGATCACCGTGTTCTTGAAGTCCACCGTGCGCCCCTGCCCATCGGTCATGCGACCGTCGTCGAGCACCTGCAGCAGCACGTTGAACACGTCCGGATGCGCCTTCTCGACCTCATCGAACAGGATCACGCTGTAGGGCTTGCGCCGCACCTGTTCGGTCAGATAGCCGCCCTCCTCGTAGCCGACGTATCCCGGCGGTGCGCCGATCAGACGGGCCACCGAGTGCTTCTCCATGAACTCGCTCATGTCGATGCGGACCAGATGCTCCTCGGAATCGAAAAGGAACTCGGCCAGCGACTTGCACAGCTCGGTCTTGCCCACACCGGTCGGGCCGAGGAAGAGGAAGGAGCCATAGGGCCGGTTCTCGTCCGACAGGCCGGCGCGGGAACGACGGATCGCATCCGAGACCAGATGCACCGCCTCGTCCTGACCCACCACCCGGGCGTGCAGACGTTCTTCCATCTTCAGCAGCTTCTCGCGCTCGCCCTGCATCATCTTGCTCACAGGGATGCCCGTTGCGCGCGACACCACCTCGGCGATTTCCTCGGCGCCCACCTGGGTGCGAAGCAGCTTGTTCGGGGTCGCATTCTCGCCGGCCTGTTCAGCCATTTTGAGCTGGGCCTCGAGCTGCGGCAGCTTGCCGTACTGCAGCTCGGCCACCTTGTCGAGCTGGCCCTTGCGCTGGAAGTCGGCCATCTGCGCACGCAGCTGGTCGATTTCTTCCTTGATGTGCGCCGACCCTGCGGCCTTCGACTTCTCTGCCTTCCACACTTCGTCCAGATCGTTGTACTCGCGCTGCAGCTTGGCGAGCTCGTCCTCGATCAGTTGCAGGCGCTTCTTCGAGGCTTCGTCCTTTTCCTTCTTCACCGCCTCGCGTTCGATCTTGAGCTGGATCATGCGACGGTCGAGCTTGTCCATCACCTCCGGCTTGGAGTCGATTTCCATCTTGATGCGCGCGCCGGCCTCGTCGATCAGGTCGATGGCCTTGTCCGGCAGGAAGCGGTCGGTAATGTAGCGATGCGACAACTCGGCCGCGGCGACGATGGCCGGGTCGGTAATATCGACACCATGGTGGATCTCGTACTTCTCCTGCAGGCCGCGCAGGATGGCGATGGTCGCCTCGACGGTCGGCTCATCGACCTGCACTTTCTGGAAGCGGCGCTCGAGCGCAGCATCCTTCTCGATGTACTTGCGGTACTCATCCAGCGTCGTGGCGCCAATGCAGTGCAGCTCGCCGCGCGCCAGCGCCGGCTTGAGCATGTTGCCCGCATCCATCGCACCTTCGGCCTTGCCCGCGCCCACCATGGTGTGGATCTCGTCGATGAAGAGGATGACCTGGCCCTCCTCCTGCGCGATCTCCTTGAGCACGGCCTTCAGGCGCTCCTCGAACTCGCCGCGGTACTTGGCACCGGCCAGCAGCGCAGCCATGTCAAGCGAGAGCACTTTCTTGCCTTTCAGCGTCTCCGGCACTTCTCCGTTTACGATGCGCTGCGCGAGACCCTCGACGATGGCGGTCTTGCCCACGCCCGGCTCGCCGATCAGCACGGGGTTGTTCTTGGTGCGACGCTGCAGGATCTGGATCGCACGGCGGATTTCGTCGTCACGCCCGATCACCGGATCGAGCTTGCCCGAGCGTGCACGTTCGGTCAGATCCATGCAGTATTTGGCCAGCGACTCGCGCTGCCCCTCGGCGTCCTGACTGCCGACGCTGGCCCCGCCGCGAACGGCCTCGATCGCTGCCTCGAGCGGCTTGCGCGAAAGCCCGTGCTCTTTCATCAGACGACCGGTTTCGCCCTTGTCATTGCTCAGTGCGAGCAGGAACATCTCGCTGGCGATGAACTGGTCGCCACGCTTCTGCGCTTCCTTGTCGGTGAGATTGAGCAGGTTGCTGAGGTCGCGCCCGACCTGTACCTCGCCGCCATGGCCTTCAACCTTGGGCAGTCGCTCCAGGGCTTTTTGCAGGGCGGCCTTGAGCGGCGGCACGTTGACGCCGGCGCGCTGCAACAGCGACACCGTGCCGCCGTCGTCCTGGCCGAGCATGGCCAGCAACAGATGCTGCGGCTCGATGAACTGCTGGTCGTTGCCCAGTGCAATGCTCTGGGCATCATTCAGGGCCTGCTGGAATTTGGTCGTAAGCTTGTCGAAGCGCATGGCTGACATCCTTGGTGAATTCGGGTTGAGTCTTATGTGGGGCGCATCCTTTGTGCTTCAAGCCCCCTGACGCGAAACTTGCGGCCAAAACAGCAAACGCGCTACCCGAATCGGGGCGTCTGTGCACGGACAGGACGACGAGGACACCGGCCCGCGCACTTGCGACCAGACCTACCCTGCCCTGCGCAGCGCCAGCACCTCAGCCCCCGCCCAATGGCAACGAACCCTGTGCCCGCCACCCATGCTCTGCTCGGCCGGATAGGCTGCACGACAGATGTCGCTGGCAAGCGGGCAGCGTGGATGGAAATGGCAACCTGCAGGCGGGTCCAGCGGCGAGGGCAAGTCGGCGGCGACGGTCATTACCGGCTGGTGGGCGTCGACACCGGCACTGACCTTCGGCACCGCCGCAAGCAGGGCACGGGTGTAAGGATGTGCCGGTGCGCCGAGTACGCGCGCCGCCGGGCCGTGCTCGACGATGCGGCCGAGATACATCACCGCCACCTCGTCGGCCAGATACTCGACCACAGCGAGGTTGTGGGTGATGAACAGATAGGCCAGTCCAAGCTCCTGCTGCAGTTCGCGCATCAGGTTCAGCAACTGTGCCTGCACCGAGACGTCGAGCGCACTGGTCGGCTCGTCGCAGACAATGACTTTCGGCGACACGGCCAGCGCCCGCGCAATCGCAATGCGCTGGCGCTGACCGCCGGAGAACTCATGGGGATAGCGCCAGCGCATGGAGGGTGACAGGCCGATACGGTCCAGCAGGGCATCCACCGTCTTGCGCCGTGATGCGGCATCGCCCGCCACACCGAGACTGAGCATGCCCTCCTCGATGATTTCCCCGATCCGAAGGCGCGGATTGAGCGATGCGAACGGGTCCTGAAACACCATCTGCACGCCGCGTCGCATCGGCATCAAGGCGTCGCGTGAGAGGCCGGTCTGGCGCTCGCCGTTGTAGAAAACCGCGCCGCCCGTGCTCTGGTTCAACTGCAGGATGGCCTTGCCCACGGTGGTCTTGCCACAGCCGGACTCTCCCACCAGCGCCACCGTGTGCCCCGCACTCAGGGCCAGGCTGACGCCATCGACAGCCCGCACCTGCCCGACGACCCTGCGCAACAGCCCCTTGCGCACCGGAAAATGGACTTCGAGGTCGCGCACCTCGATCAGTGGCGCCCCCTCAATTCGCGCTGCAGGCGCAGCGTCGCCGGCCTCCGCCCGGTGCAGGGGGCGCGGCACGCTGACGCCGTCGTAAAGATGGCAGCGCACGGTCTGCGCGCCGATCTGCTGCCAGCCGGGCGATTCGTCGTCGCAGCGGTCAAACGCCTGCGGGCAGCGATCGGCGAAGCGGCAACCGACGAAATCCTGATCGAGCGCAGGCACGCCTCCAACCGGCGCATCGAGCATGGTGCCGCGGCGCGCACCGTCGGGCAGCGCCGCGAACAGCTTGCGTGCATAGGGATGAAGTGGCGTGCTGAAAAAGGCCTGGCGCGGACCGGTCTCAACCAGCTCGCCGGCGTACATCACCCCTACCCTGTGGGCCATCCGCGCCACCACACCGAGATCGTGCGTGATCAGCAGCATGGCCATGCCGCGTTCTGCCTGCAGCCCCGCCAGCAGATCGAGCACCTGAGCCTGGATGGTCACATCGAGGGCAGTTGTCGGCTCATCGGCAATCAGCAGTTCGGGGCGACCGGCCAGCGCCATCGCAATCATCACCCGCTGCTTCATGCCGCCGGAGAACTGGAAGGGGTAGTCGTCGAGCCGGGCATCGGCACCGGGAATCCCCACGGATTCGAGCAGCAGCCGGGCCTCGGCACGGGCCTCGGCGCCGCGCAGCTTGCGGTGCAGTTGCAGGGCTTCGCCGATCTGGTCGCCGATCGTCATGACCGGATTGAGACTGGTGGCGGGCTCCTGGAAGATCATGCCGATACGCCCGCCGCGTACCGAACGCATCCGCGTTTCGGGCAGCCGCAGCAGGTCGTCGCCGGCCAGACCGAGCTCGCCCCCGTCAATTCTGGCAGCGTCGGGCAGAAGACGGCTGATCGCAAGCGCCGTCATCGACTTGCCGCAGCCGGATTCACCGAGCAGGGCAAAGGTCTCGCCTGCGGCAATCGAAAAGCTGATGCCGTCAACCGGACGGACATCTCCGCCGGCGGCACGAATGGCCACCTTGAGCGCGCGCACGTCGAGCAGGGGCGCCGCGCCCGGGACAGATACATCGGGCGTCGTGCCACTCATTCAGGGGGGGCCATCCGGAAGCAGATATGAAAAGGGCCGCTACCGCGGCCCGTCAGACGATCAGTGATGATGTCCGCCAGCACCATGGACGTGTCCATGGCCAATCTCTTCTTCGGTACCGGCACGCACTTCGGCCACCGTCACGTCGAAGATCAGCGCCACGCCAGCCAGCGGATGGTTGCCATCGACCACGACCTTGCCTTCGGCAATGTCGGTAATGCGGTAGATGATTTCTTCCTCGCCGTCTTCGCTCACGCGCTCGAAGGACATGCCGACTTCGATGTTGTCCGGGAAGAGCTTTGCATCTTCCACCAGCACCAGTTCTTCGTCGTAGTCACCGAAAGCGTCTTCGGGTTGCAGCTTGATCTTGAAGTTCTCGCCTACTTTCTTGCCGTGCAGGGCTTCTTCCAGCGTCGGGAAGATGCCGTCGTAACCACCATGGAGATAAACCAGCGGATGCTGACCATCGTCGATCACCGCACCGTCCGGGTCGGTCACGGTGTACTTGAGGGTGACGACGCTGTTCTTTGCAATTTCCGTTTGCATGCTATGTATCCAGTTCCTTGACCAATTTTAGAACCGCAGCCACATGGCCGCGGGGCGTGACATCACGGAGCACGTGACGGATGACACCCTGTTTGTCGATGACGAAGGTTGTCCGCGCCACGCCCATCTTCTTTACCCCGTCGACTTCCCTGGCCTGCCACACATCGTAAAGACGCGCGACCTCGGCATCGGTATCGGAGAGCAGCCGGACGGACAGTCCGTGCTGATCGCGAAACTCGGCATGCGTCAGGGCGTCGTCGGGACTGACACCCACGATGATGCAGTCGCGACGGACGAATTCGTCTTCATGGTCACTGAAGTCGGCCGCCTGAAGCGTGCACCCCGGAGTGTTGTCACGCGGGTAAAAATAGAGAATCACACGCTGCCTGCCGCGCGTGGACAGGAGGTCGAAAGTCTCCATATCCGCGTCCGGCAAGGTGAAAGCGGGGGCAGTGTCTCCGCTCTGAAGCATGAATTCTCCCTGACGTTCAGCGGATTCTAGCGGAGTGGCGGTGCGAACTCTACCGGACTGTGATCGGGGCTCAACAAACATGATGTCGCTCCTTTCTGGTTTTGGCACGGCCAGGTGACGGAAATACGCACCTGAGTCATCAATAGCCCAGTCCTGCATCATGCTCAAGACGCAGTGCGTCATTCGCCGTTTGCTGATAAAGATTTGCACGCCGCACTTTACTGTTTAAAATTACAGCAACAATCAGGAGATGGCCATGAGCACCCGCAGCGAACACCTGACTGCACGCCAGCAGGAAATACTCGATTTCATCCGCCAGACCCTGGAGAGCGAGGGCCGCCCCCCCACCCGTCTCGAAGTGTGTACGGCTTTCGGTTTCCGCTCTCCCAATGCGGCAGAAACCCATCTGCGCGCACTGGCCGCAAAAGGTGCCATTTTGCTCGAGGAAGGACGCGCCCGCGGCATCCGGCTGGCGCAGGCGCTGGGCCTGCCGCTGATCGGCCGGGTTGCGGCCGGTAGCCCGATCCTCGCCGCAGAGCATGTCGAAAAACGTTTCCAGCTCGACCCGGCGCTGTTCTCGCCCCGCGCCGACTACCTGTTGCGGGTGCGCGGCATGAGCATGCGCGACGCCGGCATTCTCGATGGCGACCTGATTGCAGTCCATCGGGCCGGCGAGGCGCGCAACGGCCAGATCGTGGTGGCCCGCATCGACGACGAGGTCACGGTCAAGACCTTGCAGCGCAAAGGCCGTACCGTGGAATTGCTGCCGGCAAACCCCGACTTCGAACCGATCGTGGTCGACCCTCAACGATCGCAACTTGTGATCGAAGGCATCATGGTCGGCCTGATCCGCAAGGACAACTGAGCACCGGGACGCGCTGCCCGCAAGTCTGCAGCCCGCCCCTGAAGACGCCGTTATGCCGGGGGGCGTTCTGCCCGGACAGCACGCCGTCCGGTTTGTGCCGCCCGGCGTCTGCCGCTATCCACCAGATGCTTCCGGACCACATGCTTATTCATTCCACGGACGCGCGCCGCACGACCCACCGACCGACATCGACCTGAGCACACGCTGCCGCCATGCCGACTCACACCGCACTTGCCACGCTTCCTGCCGGACTGGTCTGGCAGGGACGGCAACTCGCACATCAGGGTGGCCCGGTACTGCCGACAGGCCATGCCGCGCTTGATGCAGAGCTGCCCGGCGGCGGCTGGCCGGGCGCCGCGATGACCGAACTGCTGGCAGACCAGCCCGGTGTAGGCGAGCTTTCGCTGCTGATGCCGCTACTGCGCCAATCCGGACCGGCGCGCTGGCAGGTCTGGATTGCCCCGCCACAAATGCCTTATGCCCCGGCCCTCCATGCTGCCGGCGTCGATCTTGGATCGCTGCTGCTGCTGACCCCGGCCACCGCCGGAGAAGCCGTCTGGGCCGCCCGCCAGGCGCTTGGCTCGGCCAGCTGCCATGTCGTGCTGGCGTGGCTGCCGCAGATCGACAGCGCCGGCCTGCGTCGCCTGCAACTGGCAGCCGAACAAGGCTCGACCCCGCTCTTCCTGTTCCGCGCACTGGCCACCGCAAGTCAGCCCTCACCGGCGCCGCTGCGGCTGGCGCTCTCGGCCCAGCAGGGTGCCTTGCGCATCGACCTGCTCAAGCGCAAGGGCCCGCTCGCACACGCCCCCGTTGTGCTGCCGCTGCACGGCGACCGGCCTTGACTCCGCAGGCATCCCGACGTGCTGTGGCTGGCCCTGATCCTTCCCGAATTGCCCCTGCAGGTCCACGTTCGCGGCCTGGCAGCCTCCGGCCTGCTCGCCATTACCGAGAACAGGCCTAGCGCTCAGGTCATCGCCGCCACGCCTGACGCCCGCGCACAGGGCATACAGCCCGGCCAGGGCGTCGCCAGCGCGCTCGCGATGCTGCCGACGCTGCGCCTGATGCCACGCACTCCTGAACGTGAAGCGGCCCTGCTGAAGGAGCTGGCGGCCTGGTCGGGTGCGTTTGCCTCCCGCGTCTGCCTCGACCCACCCGACTGCATCCTGCTGGAGGTCGCCTCCAGCCTGCGCCTGTTCGGCGGACTCGACGCCCTCGAAGCCGCCTTGCTAGACGGACTGCAGCAGCAGGGACTCGATGCCTGCAGCGCGAGCGCACCCACACCGCTGGCAGCACGCTGGTTCGCGCGCCATGCACAACACGATCCGCAGTCCGTCGTCACACCGGCACCGGACTGGCACGCCCGCCTCGATGCCTTGCCGCTGGAACTGCTTGCCGACGACGGCGCGATCAGCACGAGCAGCTTCGATCTGCTCCATGGCCTCGGCCTGCGTACCCTGGGTGAAGTCCGTGCGCTTCCCGCAGCAGGCCTCGCCCGTCGTCAGGCGCAGGCGGTCAGCGAAACCCTTGCCCGCGCCTACGGCGAATGCCACGACCTGCGCCCAGCGTTCATCCCGCCCGAGCGCTACACGGCCCAGCTCAGCCTGCCCGCAGCAACCGTCAATACCGAGCCCCTGATGTTCGCCGCCCGGCGCCTGTTTGCCGGCCTGGCGAGCTGGCTCGCCGCACGACACACCGGCATCGACCACTGCCGCCTGAGCCTGCAGCACGAACGCGGCGAGGACACCGTGCTCGACATCCTCACCGGCATGCCGAGTCGCGACGAAGCCAGGCTCAACCTGCTCGCGCGCGAACGGCTGGCGGTACTCGAACTGCCATCGGCGGTGGAAGGCATGACGCTGAGCACCGACGCACCACGTGCGCTGGCCGCCCGCTCGGACGACCTCTTCGGCGACCCTGCGACCGAACGTGAAAACGCCTTGCTGCTGCTGGACCGCCTGCGGGCACGGCTGGGAGAAGACTGTGTGAGGCAGCTGAGCATCGTTCCGGACCGCCGCCCCGAGTGCGCGTGGCGCAGCACCGCATTGGGCACGATCTCACCCCGCCCGGCTCGGAATGCAGACACGCCTGCCGGCGCCACCCGGCCGCTCTGGTTGCTGACCAGGCCGCGCCGGATCGATGCACCGCGCAAGCTTCACCTGCTGCGAGGGCCGGAGCGCATCGAACAGGGGTGGTGGGACGGGCATGACATCCGTCGCGATTACTACCTCGCGCAAACGGCCGACGAAGGCTTGTGGTGGGTGTTCCGCGAACTGGACCCGCCACACGACTGGTACCTGCAGGGCTACTTCGGCTGAGCCGCAACGCCCTGCAAGCCCTCATGCATCAGGAGGCAGGCGGGAACAGTCCGTTCATGAAACCTGCCAGCGCCACATCCTTTGCCGTAAGTCCGCCTGCGTCATGCGTGCTGAGCACGACATGCACACGGTTATAGACATTGGACCACTCCGGATGGTGATCCAGCTTTTCGGCCTGCAACGCCGCCCGGCTCATGAAACCGAAAGCCGCATTGAAATCCGCAAACCTGAATTCGCGCTCGATCGCATCCCGCCCATCCACCATCTTCCAGCCGGGCAAACCGGCCAGAGCGGCGGTTCGTTCCGCATCGCTGAGTTTCATCCTGCCCTCCCGCTTCAACGCAAGGAAAACACCACCAGTCTGCCGCCAGCCTCGGCCTTTGCCGCAGTGGGCTTGACCATGAAAACGCGCTCGGGCGGCACCTTGCCCGTCGTCACCAGCCACTCGCGCACATTCTGCGCACGCTGCTGCGCAAGCAACCTGAGATCTTCGTCGCCCACCGTCATCGTCGGCAGCAGCAGTGCCTCCATCTCGGCAACCGGCAGACTCTTGGCGACACCGAGGAAGTTGCGCGGCTTCTCGATCTCGGTGTCGTCATAGACCTCTTCGAGCAAGGCGGCGTACTCGTCCTCAGCAATCTCGATATTCTGCAGCGAAGGCGCAGACTGTCCGCTCTTGACCATCGCCTTGAGCTTGACCGCACGCACCTGATCAAGCAGCTTTGCGCGACGAATGCCCTCGGGGTCGCTCGCAGGATCGGCAAAACCGGTGATGTCGAGCCGCAAGCCGGCCCGATCGACCAGCACCTTGGCGAGCGTCGCCAGCTTTTTCTGCTGCGCCTCACCCGGACGTGACACGCCGGAGTCGAACTCGACCTGGGACAGCTCCTCGCCCCCTCCAAGCACGGACCCGAGCAGCGCGAAGGGCGAGGTGATCGCCTTGCCCACCAGATTGAAGAGCGCCTTCACCACCAGTCCGAACACGCTGAACTCGGGATCGTCCATGGTGCCGCTCACCGGCAGATCAAGATTGATCTGACCACGACTGTCCTTGAGCAGCGACACCGCCAGCTGCACCGGCAGGTTGACCGCATCCGGACTGTCGACCGCCTCGCCGAAGGTGAGCTGGTCGAGGAAGATCTGGTTTCCCGCCGTGAGCTTGCGCTCCTCGATCTTGTACGTGAGTTCTGCCGACAACTTGCCGCGCTGGATGCCGTAGCCGACATACTTGCCCGAGTAGCTCGACAAACCGGTCAGCTCGAAATCCTTCACCGAGGCACCGATGTTCAGGTACTGATCCTGGCGAAAGGGGTTGAACTCGCCGTTGATCGATACCGGCGCCGAATTGTCGACCCTGCCGTCCAGCGTCAGCTTGGCAATCGTGGTCGGGTCCGAAGACAGTCCGGACAACTCACCCGCCATCCCGGTCAGGTTGGCGTCGTAGTTGGGGCGCACGAAACGGTCGCTGAAGGCGATGTTGCCACCCTTGACCCGGATCCGGCCGATCTTGATCGGCGGCATGTCGGCCTGCGCCTTGCCGTCGGCAAGTGCCGCTTCGGCTTTCTGCCGCTCCGCCTCGGCCTCCTCGGTTCCGGCCTGAATCTCGCGCAGGTTGAGCTTGCCCTGGTCGCTCAGGATCAGGCGGGTATAGAAGTCGTTGAGCGCGATGTCGCGCACCTCGAGCGCAAACGGCGCCAGACGCATGTCGATGTCGTTCAGGCTCAGGCTGCCCCAGCGCACGAAATCGGTCGCATTCAGGCGATCGATCGAGGAAAAGTTGGCGACTCCGACATCGCCAGTCAGCCGCCCCTTGATGCCGTCACGCGCTGACTCCAGTGCAAGCTTCGCCTTCGCGTACAGACTGCCGCGCGAGATGGCGATCTTGGTTTCTTCCAGCACATAGGGCTGCAGGGGCAGCAGATCGACGTTGTCGAGGTCAAGTGCCATCGACGTCTTCAGCGGATCGAGTACCGCCGTCCCCGACACACCCAGCTTGCCGCGCTTGTTGATCCGGCTCTTCAGGTCGAGCTTGAGTTCCGCCCCCTTGTCAGTGGAAAAATTTTCCACCTTGAGCGCGATGCCCTCGGCCTCCAGCACCACCGGCTTGCCCGCACTGCGGTCATCGACCCGCAGCGATGCGTCCTCGAGCGCGAGCTTCCTGACCGTCACCGACCATGGCGCCTCACCCTTGGCTGCAGGTTTCGCCGGCGCTGCCTCGCCTGCCAGCGCCATCAGGTCGAAGTCGCCATTGCGCTGACGAACGGTCGACACTGCCGCACCCTTCACCGCGAGCTCGCCCACGACGACCTTGCGCTCGGCCACGAGCACCTGGGCATTGCTCACGTTCAGTTGCGGCAGCTTCAGCGCCGCCCCCTTGTCGCCCTTCAGTCCGAGCACGAAATCCTTCAGGCTCAGGGTCTCTGCATTGACTTCGATCTGTGGCTCACCGCCCTTGAGGGCAAGTTTGTAACGTATCGAACCATCGAGACGACCGCCGCGGATTTCGCCGCCGGGCATTGCCGCGGCCAGATAGGGACCATAACGGGCAGGCTGCAGCTGCTCAACGATCAGGTTGCCATCCAGCTCGAAAGGCTCGAGCCGCAGGCTGTCCTGGTGGCTGAGCTTCTCGCCGGCGTCACTGACATAGTCGAGGCGGATCTCCGCCGGCATGTCTCCGATGGTCGACAGGTCACGCAGGTCGAGGTTGATTGCCTCGATCCGGGTGCGGAAGGGGCCCGGTACGCTGCGATCCTCGAAGCGCACCACGCCATCACGAATTCGCGCCGACGCCAGCAAGAAATCCAGCTTCGATGGCGCAGCGGGCTTGACCCCATCCTGCGTCGCCGCAGGCTTTTCAACAGCGGCCTCCGTGGCCTTCTTTGCCCCGTTCGCGGCTGTTTTTGCGGACGCCTTGGCAGACTTTGGCTGTTCGCCAGGAGCAGACTTGGGCAGCAACTGCAGCAAGTTGATGCCGCCGTCGGCGAGGCGCACGAGATTGAGCTCAGGCTGCATCAGGCGCAATTTGCTGAACTGGAAGCGGTTCACCAGAGGCTGTACGTCAGCCAGTTCGATACCGAACTCGGCCACGGTCAGCACCGGCGCACCCGCCTTGTCCTGAACTTCCAGCTTGTCGATCTGCACCTGTCCGCTGACCGCCACCACCGGTGACGCATCCACCGGCTGACGGAAGCTCAGCTGCATGTCGGCACCGAGCACACCCGAAGGCAGCTTGAAAGCCGGATCGAACGGCAGGTAAGGCATCCACTCGGGCAGCTGAAAGTCCTTCAGCGAGAAGTCGACGACGGTCTCGCGTTCATCACTGAAGGGCTTGGTGCGCCCACTGATGCCCAGCGGCTTGCCGTTGAGGCTGGCCGACAGCGACGGCTCGACGAACACATCGACCTTGACCGGCAGATTGGACACGAAGGGAATGCCGATATTGATGTCCGACAGTTCGTGCTGCAGACCTTCGACCTGGTCATCTACCGAGATGCGCCCGCTGGTGAGCTGAATATTGCCCACCGAGAAGCGCGACTCGCCCTCGCTCTCGGGCTGTTCGCCGAGGCGCTCGACGACATCCGACCAGTTGTGTCTGCCCGCGGGCAGGCGCACCAGCGCAAGCTGCAAGCCGTCGACCGAGAGCTCATGCAGCACCGGACCGCCGCGGATGATGGATTCGAGCTCGAGATTGAGATTGAGACGTTCGAAGGACAAGTCGGGCTTCTGCCCGTCTGCGGCCATGATCTTTGCCCCGCGAACTTCCGCTGCGAGGGTAAAGGGGTTGAACAGCACACCGTCGATCGAAACCTCACGCCCCAGTGTTTCACCCAGGATCTTGGTTGCATAGTGCCGCGCCACTGGCGGCACCACGCCAAACCCGATCACGGCCACGGCCAGCAAGACACCCACCCCCCATTTCGCCGGGCGGATGAACCGCTGCAGACGGGGTTGTTGCGTCGGGCCGGGGGTTGAATCAGACATTCACATGCTCCATGTGCTCGAAAACCGTTATGAATCGACCTGTGAAACTCTGGGGCGAACCCCGAAAAACGTCAGCACGTTTGCCGCCGGTCGTCACCGGGCGTATTCTGCGCCGCTTTCCACGCACCGGGCGCGATTGTGGCTGACCAGCGTTTCGACCTTGTTGTAATCGGTGCCGGCGCCGCCGGCATGATGTGTGCGGCGACCGCAGGCCAGCGCGGCCGGCGCGTACTGCTGCTCGATCATGCCCCCAAACTTGCCGAGAAAATCCGCATCTCGGGCGGCGGGCGATGCAACTTCACCAACCGTCGCGTCACCGCAGAACACTTCCTGTGCCGCAATCCGCACTTCGTCCGCTCGGCGCTCTCGCGTTACACGGCGCGCGATTTTATCGACCTTGTGGAACGTCATGGGGTTTCTTATCACGAACGCGACTGGGGACAGCTGTTTTGTGATGATTCCGCGCAACAGATCATCGATCTGCTGCGCGCCGAATGCGAAGACGGTGCAGTCCAGTGGGCCATGCCGGCCAGCGTTCAGGCAGTGGACCGCACATCGGACGAGCATGATCGATTCGTCATCGACACGACCATGGGTCGATTCTACGCCCACAGCCTGGTGATCGCGACCGGCGGGCTTTCCATCCCCAAGATCGGCGCCAGCCCTTTCGGCTACCGTATCGCCGAGCAATTCGGCATCCCGGTCATCGCGCCCCGCCCCGCGCTGGTGCCGCTCACGTTACCCCCGGAAACACTTTCGCTGCTGGCACCGCTGGCCGGCGCCTCCTTCGAGGTCGAAGCCTCCTGTCGCGGCCCCGCCTTTCGCGAGGCCGCCCTGATCACGCATCGCGGCCTGTCCGGCCCGTCCATCCTGCAGGCGTCGAGCTACTGGCAGGCGCAGGCCTATGAGAAGGATGACTGGGCACCGGTCAGCCTCAACCTGCTGCCCGGAATCGATGCCGAGGAATGGCTGATGGCGCATGCCAGCGAGCGCGGCCTGCTTGCCAACCTGCTGTCCGAGCGCCTGCCCCGGCGCTTCGCCCACGCACTGTGCGCGCTGCAAGGCTGGGAGAAACCGGTCAACGCGTTCCGCCATGCGGATCTGCGCCAGATTGCTGCCACCCTTGCCGACTGGCAGCTGGTGCCATCCGGCACCCAGGGTTATGCCAAGGCGGAGGTCACGCTCGGCGGGGTCGACACCAACGCCCTGTCGTCAAAGACGATGGAAGCGCGCAAGCAACCCGGCCTGTTCTTTGCGGGCGAAGTCATGGACGTGACCGGCCACCTGGGCGGGTACAACTTCCAGTGGGCATGGTCATCCGGTTACGCAGCAGGCCAGCACGCCTGAGCCCGGCACACCCGGCCCCGGCCAGACATTCATCACCCTGTCACACGCCTGCGCCACGCTTGGCGGCGACCCCATCGCCCCAGGCCGCACATGCAGGAAAAACAGGTTCGCTCGATCTTTCTGTCGGACATCCACCTCGGCACCCGCGGCTGCCAGGCAGAGCGTCTGCTCGATTTCCTGCGTTACCACGAATCCGAAAATCTCTTCCTGATTGGCGACATCGTGGACTTCTGGGCAATGAGCAGAAGCATCCACTGGACCAGTACTCAGAACACCGTCGTGCAAAAAGTGTTGCGGCGTGCGCGCAAAGGCACGCAGGTGATCTTCATCCCCGGCAACCATGACGAGGCCTTGCGCGAATACATCGGCACCACATTCGGCGACATCCGGCTCGAGTCCGACTGGATTCACGAGACGACCGACGGGCGGCGCTTCCTGTTGCTGCATGGCGACGAATACGATCAGGTCACCCGCCATTATCGCTGGGTCGCGGTACTCGGTGACGTCGCCTACAACGCGCTGGTCCGCATCAACGGCGGACTGTCACGCATCCGGCGCCGCCTGGGCATCTCCGGCTACTGGTCGCTCGCCGGCTACGCCAAACGCAAGGTCAAGACGGCGGTCAGCTTCATCTTCGATTTCGAGGACTCAGTGATGCACGGCGCACGTGAGCGCGGCGTGGATGGCGTGATCTGCGGACACATCCACTGGGCGAGCATGCGTGAGGTCGATGGACTGACCTATGTGAATTGCGGCGACTGGGTCGATAGCTGCACGGCCATCGTCGAGCACCTCGACGGCCGGCTTGAACTGATCCACTGGGGCGCCCTGCCCACACCGCAGAAAGCGCTGCCGGCGCCCCCCGCCACCGCGCAGAAACCGGAGCGGGCTCCGGAGCAAGAAGAAGCCGCAGTCAGCGCCTGACCGCGGCCGCACGCGGGGCGCTCAGCCCTGTTGCGTCCGACGCCACGGCAACAGCGGCAAATAGGCGAGCACCTGGACTGCGATCAGGCCGCCAAATGCGAGGCTCAGGGACGCGGACATCGTCTGCCCCCCACGCTGCAAGGCATCCAGCGCCAATCCCAGCCCCCACTGCACGGCGAAGGCACCGGCAAACGCCATCAGGTTGATTGCCGTCGATACGCGCGCGAACACCTGGCGGGGAAAATTCGACGCCGTCGCGAGGTAAGTCTGTGAATTGACCGAAGACAGCACGCCGAGCAGAAACCACAGCACCACCAGCGGTCCCAGATCGAACAGGATGCAGAGCTGCACGCTCAGCATGCCCGCATAGCCGAACTGGATCAAATTGAGCGGGCGCACGCCGCGCGTTGCAAGGCGCACACCGAGGAGGCCGATGGACAATTGCCCCACCAGCATGCCGACATTGAGCGCCACCAGATAGCCCGCAGCCTGAGCCAGCGTCAGCCCGTTCACATTCATCAGCCAGGGCACGGCCCACAGGCTCTGCATGGCCATGAAGCCACCGGTGAAGAACATCGACGACGCCGCGAACTTCAGGAAAGCAGGGGCCGGAAAAATCAGGGCCGCCGCCCGCAAGGCATCGAGCAGACGCTCGTTGCCCGCATGACTGGCCTCGTCGGGCAAGGACAGGAAGAGCCACAGTGAAATCATCAGCGCAAGGGCAGCAATGATCCAGAACACGCCGCGCCACCCCATGAATGGCAGCAGGGCCTCGACCGGCGCACTGGCAGTGAGCGCCCCGAGCGCGCCTGCGGCCATGATGAAGCCCGTCATCGAGCTCTGCCGCTCCGCCGGATACCACATCGCGAAGCCTTTCAGCGCCCCCATCAGACAGGCCGACACACCAACGCCAATCAGCGCACGCGCACCACCGAGGCCGGTGAGCGAATCGCCCATTGCAAAAGCGGCACTACCGAGTGCAGTCAGCAGCATCAGACAGCCTTCGACCCGACGCGGGCCGAAACGGTCGAGCGCAATGCCAACGGGAATCTGTGCCAACCCGAAGGCCAGAAAATAGGTGCTGGTCAGCAGCCCCAGATCGGCGGCGGAAAGGCCGAGCTCGCCCGTCAGCGTGGGCGAAATCACCGCATTGACCGTGCGCAACAGATAGGACAGGTAATAGCCCAGTGCGAAGGGCAGGAAAATCCGCCCCCAGGCGCCTGGTGCTTGAGCAGGGCTCATTTCGGGGAATCCGTTCGACAAAGCCCGCATTCTGCCTGCTTTGCACCATTTCAGGGCCCTCGCAAAAACCATCGGCATGTTCGCGATATTGACCCGCGTCAAGGCTGCGACGGGATCGATGCGGAGAATCGAGTCATTCCCGAGGAGCTCCGCCAATGTCACTCTCCAGCCTGATGACCGACGACCACCGCGCCTGCGACCATGTTTTCGCCCGTGTCGAAACCCTCGTCGCCAAGGGCGACTGGTCTGCCGCAGCAACAGCAATGTCGGCATTCGCCGCAGCCCTGAACGCACATTTCCTGGCAGAGGAAGAACACCTCTTTCCCGCATTCGAGGCCGCCACCGGCATGCGCGGCGGCCCCACCGCGGTGATGCGGGCCGAACATGCCGAGATGCGAACCTTTCTCGACAGCATGCAGGCCGCAATTGACGCCCGCGACGGCGACGATTTTGCAGGCGAAGCCGAAACCCTGATGATCATGATCCAACAGCACAACATGAAGGAAGAAAACATGCTGTACCCGATGTGCGATGCCCGCCTTGCCGACCGCAGCGCTGCACTGGCAGGCGTGCTCGACGCGGCCCTGCACGCTCACACCGCCCCAGGAGCCACTGCATGAACACACCGACGATCGTCGACGCCCGCGGCATGGAACCACCCGTGCCCTTCGAGATGGCAATGGAGGCTGTGGCCGACCTCGCCCCCGGTCAGGCAGTCACGCTGCTGCTCGACCGCATGCCCCATCCACTGTTCCGTATCCTCGATCGCGACGGCTACCGCTATACCCCGACGGTTCGTGACGACGCAGTGGTCGAGGTCCTGATCGAGCGTCCATGAGCGGCGCCAACCCCGGCCTGGGCTATGAGGCAACGCCGCCGTTTTCGGCACCGCTGCGCTTCTTTCTCACCGCACCGCTGTTCGGCATCGTCGCCGGACTGGTGCTGATCGGCGACAGCGGCCTGCTTGCATCGCGCTGGACGCCGGGCACCCTGGCCGTGGTTCACCTGTTTGCAGTTGGCTTCCTGCTGCAGATCATGCTTGGCGCGCTGATCCAGATCATGCCCGTGGTCGCCGGGGCGGCGCTGCCCGCACCGCTGCTCACTGCCCGACTGACCCACGTCGGGCTCAGTCTGGGTGCAGCCGGACTTGCGGCCGGACTCGGCTTCGGCCTGCCGGACGTGCTGATCGGCGCAGCCGCACTGCTCGGGCTGAGCATTCTCGGCTTTCTTAGCTGCGCCGCCTTTGCCATCATTCGTGCGCCAAAGTCGTCCATGGCAAGCCACACGCCGCGTGATCTGCGCCTTTCGCTCACCGGCCTTGCACTTGCCGTCGCGCTGGGCTTCTCGATTGCACTCGGGCTCGCCGGCGGCGGTGGGCTTCCCCTGCCCTTCCCGACTCAGGTCAATCTTCACGCCGGCTGGGCGCTGCTTGGCTGGGCCGGCATTCTCCTCGCGGCGGTGAGCTGGGTGGTGGTCCCGATGTTCCAGATCACGCCCGCCTATCCGGTCGCGCTTACCCGTTACTGGGCGCCCGCCATTCTCGGCCTGCTGTGCGCATGGTCCATGCTCAGTGTCACCGGCTTCGACCAGACCGCGATCGTGCTCGCGCTTGCCCTGATCGCGGCCGTGGTCTGCTTTGCCGGCATCACGCTGCGCCAGCAGGCGCGCACGCGACGCAGCACGCCCGACGCCTCCTTTCGCGCCTTCCGCCTGGCGATGGTGGCCCTGATTGCCGGCGCCGCCCTCCTGATTTTTCCCCAGTTCTCCGATGCTGAGCGCTGGCCAGTGCTGGCCGGCATCCTGATCCTGCACGGTGGCCTGGGCGGCGCCACCAGCGCCATGCTGTACAAGATCGTGCCCTTTCTGGCCTGGCTGCACCTTACCCAGGCCAAAATCAAGGCCCCCAACGTCAAGAAGCTGCTCCCGGATGCGCGCGCCAAAGCACAGCTCAGGATGCACGTGCTTGCGCTTGCAGCGCTGCTTGCCGCTGCACTGGCACCAGCGCTGGGGCCGCTTGCGGGACTCGCGCTGATTGTGGAGTTCGGCTGGCTCCTGCTCAACATGCTCCATGTCGTCAGGATGTGGCGGGCAAACGCCCCCACGCCACAGCGCGCCGTCACACCAGCCTGATAAGATCGGCGCCTGTTCCGACCTCAGGCACCCGTCCCGCTCATGCTCCGTATCCCGCCCGCCCTCAGTCGCGGCCTCTTCATCTTCGCCCTTGTCGCCGTGTTCTGGCTCGCCCTGCAACCGGCACCCGATGTCGTCCAGATCGTCAGCTGGCAGGACAAGATCGAACACGCGGTGCTGTTCGCCGTGCTGATGATGCTGGGCAGCCTTGCCTGGCCGGATCGCATGGCGCAGGTCGTGCTCGGCCTGCTCGCCTACGGTGCGGCGATGGAGGTCGCTCAGTCCTTCACCGACTACCGCTTCGGTGACCTGTGGGACTGGATTGCGGACGCCATCGGCCTGCTGCTCGCAGCCATCCCCGCCCGCCTGCTTGCGTCCCGCTTCAGCGCACAAGCAGTGAAGGCCCCAGGTACCGCCGGTGCACGAAACCAAGCCTGAAGATTCGCGAACCGGTATCATTACCGCCTTTCCGATCAAGACCTTGAAGTCGCGCCGCTGATGAACGCCCGTCACCAACTCGAACTCCTGTCCCCTGCCAAGAATGCCGACTTCGGCATCGAAGCCATCACCCACGGGGCAGACGCCGTCTATATCGGCGGACCGTCGTTCGGCGCGCGCGCCTCAGCGGAAAACACGGTTGCCGATATTGCCCGCCTGAGTGCACACGCCCACCGCTTTCATGCGCAGGTGTTCGTGGCGCTCAACACCATCCTGCGCGACGATGAGCTCGAAGATGCGCGCAAGCTCATCTGGCAACTCTACGACGCCGGCGCCGACGCCCTGATCGTGCAGGACATGGGCCTGCTCGAACTCGACCTGCCCCCGATCCAGCTTCACGCCAGCACCCAGACCGACATCCGCGACGCGGCCAAGGCCCGCTTCCTGCAGGACGTCGGTTTTTCGCAGATCGTGCTCGCACGTGAGCTCACGCTGGACGAGGTCAAGAAGATCGCCGCAGCCACCGAGTGCCAGCTCGAGTATTTCGTCCATGGCGCCCTGTGCGTGGCCTTCAGCGGCCAGTGCTACATCAGCCACGCCCACACCGGACGCAGCGCCAACCGCGGAGAATGCTCGCAGGCCTGCCGCCTGCCTTACGACCTGGCTGACAAGGACGGAAACATCATCGCCCGCGACCAGCACATGCTGTCGATGAAGGACAACAACCAGAGCGCCAACCTGCGCACCCTGGCTGCGGCCGGCGTGAGCTCGTTCAAGATCGAGGGCCGCTACAAGGACCTGTCCTACGTCAAGAACATCACCGCGCACTACCGTCAGCTGCTCGACGAGATCATCGAACACCCCGATGCCGACGGCCCCGCATGGCAGCGCGCCTCGAGCGGGCGCAGCACCTTCCTGTTCACGCCGCAGGCGGAGAAGACCTTCAACCGCGGCTATACCGATTACTTCACCAACAAGCGCCAGCACGGCATCGAAGCCTTCGAATCGCCCAAGTTCGTCGGAGAGGCGATCGGCCGCGTGACCCGCATCGACACCAAGGCCGGCAAGTTCTTCGAGATCGAGCGCGTGGCGCCGATCCACAACGGCGACGGCCTCACCTGGTACGACGCCAAAGGCGACCTCACCGGCCTGCGCATCAACCGTGCCGAGCACGACGCGGCAGGCGAAGGCGTGGATCGCATCTTTACTGCCGACGCGCTGCCGGCCGACCTGGTGCCCGGCACCTCGGTGTTCCGCAACCACGATCAGGCTTTCGAGCGTGCGCTGGAAAAGAAATCCGCCGATCGCCGCATCACGGTGGACGCACGCTTTTTCGCAACTGCCGACGGCTATGCGCTGACCCTGAGCGACGAGGACGGCGTGACCGCGACGGCCAGCATCCAGGCGGCCCACGAAGCTGCCCAGCAGGCCGAACGTGCGCTGAACACGATCCGCGACCACATCGCGAAGCTTGGCAACACGATCTTCACGGCACAGGAAATCACGCTCGATGTCGCCGACGCGCCCTTCCTGCCGGCCTCGGCGCTCAATGCGCTGCGTCGTGACGCCGTCGAACAGCTGGAGGCTGCGCGCCTGCAGGCCCACGCCCGTCCGCCGCGTGCGGCGCCGGTCGAACCGCCCGCTCCATTCCCGGACGACTCGCTGAGCTATCTCGCCAACGTCCTCAACGAAAAGGCGCGTGATTTCTATGTGAAACACGGCGTCAAGCTGATCGACGCGGCCTACGAGGCCAATGAAGAGCACGGCGAGGTGTCAGTGATGATCACCAAGCACTGCCTGCGCTACAGCTTCAACCTGTGCCCCAAGGAAGTGAAAGGCATCCGCCCCGACCCGATGACCCTGGTCAACGGCAAGGAGACCCTCACGCTGCGCTTCGACTGCAAGCGCTGCGAGATGCACGTGATGGGCGAACTGAAGCCGCACGTCGCCAAGCTGCAGGCACAGGTCGCACCGCAGAAGATCAGCTTCCATCCCACGCGCCCCGGCGCGGGCGTTACCGCTCAGTAGTGCGGCGGCACTTCGTCTTCCGGACTCAGGCGTCCGGGAGGCTGAACGGCCTGCATCTGCTGCGCAAGTTGCCGCAGATGCTGCTGCATCAGGTCGATCTGCTGTTGCTGGCGGTAGACGGTGCGATTGAGTTCGTCGAGCAGATCCTCGGCAAACATCAGCTTCGATTCGAGGCGTTCGATGCGCTCTTCCATGACGGCGGCGGCAGAGTGGCCGCAAATTGGCTTCGGGGCGCGGATTCTAACCCGCGCCACCGCCAAACGAGCGCAAATGCAGCCCGACTCAATGCGCCACTGCCAGCGCCTCGACCGCAGCAGTGAGTGCGGGCACGACCTCTGCGCCATCGCTTTCCGCCAGCAGGTCACGTGCATGGGCGAGCAGTGCATCGGCCTTGCCGGCCTCGTTCCCCACCTTCAGCTCGCTTGCAAAACACCCGATACTGCCCGCCACCAGGCGCGTGATGCGGCCGTTCTCGCCGGCAATCCGGCTGCTGGCAATGGCATTTGCGATCAGCTCGGAGACAATGCGCGGGTAGTCCTTGTCGGCCACGATCTCACTCCTCGACCGACGCCGCAGCGTAGTTGCGCAGCCGGCGCTCGGCGCTGACACCCAGGATCTTGGCCAGCCAGGGCGGCGGCGAGCCCTTCATCATGTCCTGAAACTCGGCCATCACCTCCATCGCCGGTCCACCCTCGATACGCTTGATCGGGTAGATATTGCCCTTGATCACCTTCGCAGCCGCCGGACCACCGATGGAGACGACGTAGAGCACATGGCAATCGGAGATGAGCTGCACGCGAAAGCCATTCTTGTCGTCGGCAAAGTCGGCTTCGAGCGCGTCGCGGATGTCCACCAGGCGGATCTCGGTCGCCGACACCTGATAGACCAGATAGCGGATACAGGATCCGAAATGCCCGTTGAGCGCCTCGCCACTGTCGGAGGCGAGCGCCACCCGCACCGACCCCGGCATGTCGCCCTCAGCGAACGCCAGCACCGGCGGCAAGGGGTCGCCCTGGGTGTCGCCCCACAGGATGCGCACGGCGAGCTTCATCGCCTCCAGGCCGATTCCGATGTCTTCACCATCCTCCTCTCCATCCACGCTGGCAAAGGCCGTCTTCAGATCCGTCACGGTCACCGTGCGCAGATTGTCGGTGTCGATCTGCTCGCTGCCAATCCGGTTCTGCAGCACATCGATCAGTTTCGGCAGGGTGATGCCCGGCATCGACCGGGCTGCGAGGGCGACGCGCAGCGCGGCGTCACGGGTGATGGGCATTGCGCTCTCTTGCATGGTGAAGACTCCTCTTGGTCGGGGTTGTGCTCCCTCCAGCAGATTGAGTGCCAGCATCGCCAGCTCCGCTCCGGCACCCTATCCATCTGTTTTTCAATGGGTTTAATAGACGTGAATCAGGCATGCAGACTGTGCGTTTCTCGACAAACACGGGTAGCGCGCCAACAAAGACGACATGGCGAGCGGTGAAAGGCGTGCCGTGGATGCTACGGACTGCGCTGCAGCAAACAGCGCGCTATCATCGGGGCAAGACTCAACCATCGGATCTTCATGTCGAACGCGCCCTCTCAGTCCGCTCCGGAAGCCCCTGCCGAACTGAGCGCCCGCCACAGCCCGCTCGACGACGTGCAAGCCCTGCTCGTGGGCACGCTGTTTCTGGCCCTGTCGATCTCGTTCTTTCGCGACGCGGGCATGCTCACCGGCGGCACGGCCGGTCTGGCCTTTCTGATCCACTACGCCTTCGACCTGCCCTTCGGCGCAGCCTTCTTCGCGATCAACCTGCCCTTCTACATCTTTGCGCTGCGCGCACTCGGGCGCGAGTTCACGCTGAAGACCTTCTGTACCGTGCTGCTGCTCTCGGTGTGCACCGAATGGTTGCCCAGCCTGTTGAGCATTGCCCATGTCGACCCGGTCTTTGCCGCGATCATGGGCGGACTGCTAGCGGGTACCGGCCTGCTGATGCTGATCCGCCACCGCTCCAGCCTGGGGGGCGTGGGCGTCCTGGCGATCTACCTGCAACAGCGCAAAGGCTGGCGCGCGGGCTGGGTGCAGATGGCGGCGGACTGCGTGATCATGGCGCTCGCGCTGCTGGCGATAGACGCCCGGCTGGTCGGGCTTTCGGTGCTCGGCGCGGTGGCGGTGAACTTCGTCATTGCAGTGAATCACCGCCCCGGGCGTTATTTCGGGATCTGAGCGTGGCGGCCGAAATCGCCGAGCTGCGCCGCTGCCCGACCTGCCAGCGCTGGGACGGCACGCGTCAGCTGGCCGCAGACGGCAGCACGGTCGAGCTCGATCCGGCAAACAACCGCGGCAAATGCACCGAAGGCCCCTGGCACGGCTCCTTGCGCGGGCCACGCAACGCCTGTGGCCAGTGGCTGCAATGGATCGAAATCCTGCCCGTCAATACGCCTGACAACTCAGCGACTGACAGCTAAGGGCAGCGAAGTCCCCAGCCCGGCCACCTTTATTCTTCTTCGTCTTCATCCACTGCAAGGTCTGGATTGACCGGCACAGGCCCGTTCGCAAGCGCAGCCGCAAGCATCTGGCTGCGGCTGTCGGGGGTTTCCAGACTGATCCTGCCCAGCGCGCCGCTGCGATAGTCGAGCAACAGGATCTGAGCGGCCTTCTCCAGATCGAGACCGCCCCCCTTTTGCAGGCAGCCGCGACGACGTCCGACCTCCTCGACCAGCCCCGGCCCGTCGAAGTTCGACGGGTCAATGCGATAGCGGGCGGCGAGCAGCGCAGGGTAGCGTTCGAGCAGCACGTCACCCAGAAAGGCCGCGACCTCCTCGTCGATCACCGCATTGCGGCCGATCGCATGGCTCGCCGCGAGCATGAAGCCGTCGGAATCGTAGTCGATCTTGGGCCACATCAGTCCGGGCGTATCGGTGAGCGTCAGGCCGGGGCCGAGATCGAGCGTCTGCTGGCTCTTGGTCACCGCCGGTTCGTCGCCAACCTTGGCCACCTTGCGCTTGATCAGCGCATTCATCAGCGTGGACTTGCCCACGTTGGGAATGCCCATCAGGATCATCCGCAGCGGCTTAATGTTGTCGCTGCGGTGCGGTGCGAGCTGGCGACACAGGCCGGTGATGCGTGCCACGTCAGCCGGCTTCTTGGCCGAAATCGACACGGCCTTCACCCCCGGCTGACGGTTGTAGAAATCCATCCACGCCTGCGTCGCCACCGGGTCGGCGAGATCCGCCTTGTTCAGGAGCTTGAGACAGGGGCGGTTGCGGAAGCGGCGCAACTCTCCGATCATCGGATTGCTGCTGGCTTCGGGCAGGCGGGCATCGGTCACTTCGATGACGACATCAATCGCAGCCAGCGTCTCCGCCGCTTTCCGGCGCGCGGAGTTCATGTGACCGGGGAACCACTGGATGGGCATCTGAAATCCGGACTAACTAAAAAGGGCCTGCATTATCCCACCTTCCGGCCCCAACTGAATCCGGCGCGCACAGCGACTTGCGATACACCTCGTCATCGTCATATCCATCCCCTTGCATGACGAATCAAAAAAAAACCCCACACCCAATAAAAACCATGTATTGTGGCGTCGCAGTCGATTCAAGCAGTTGTCTTTGTGGTGTCGTTTCCGCGTGTTCGTTCCGCGAACTTTACGGTTTGATTCCCTCGATACTTGTTTCTTGATCGTTCCTGCACTCTGGGCGCGAGCCCCTTCTTATGTTTTAAAGGAACGCAAAATGAGCACTCAAACCGGTACCGTCAAGTGGTTCAACGACGCCAAGGGCTTCGGCTTCATCACCCCGGAACAGGGCGGTGACGACCTGTTCGCACACTTCAGCGAAATTCAAGGCAAGGGCTTCAAGAGCCTGGCCGAGAACCAGCGCGTAGAATTCGAAGTCAAGAACGGCCCCAAGGGCCTGCAGGCGGCTAACATCCGCCCGCTCTGATCAGCCCTCGCTGATCACTCAGAACGCGGCCTCAGGGCCGCGTTTTTGTTTTTGTGGTGCCGGACAGCCATACTGGGACATTGTCCCGGCTGCAGATCACCGCGCCCCCTGGCCCCGGCCTCACTACGCATCATCCTCTGCCATGACCGAATCCATCGAATCCTTTGCCCAGCTGGGCCTGCCCGACAATCTGCTTTCGGCACTCGCCGCAGTCGGCTATGAAACCCCATCTCCGATCCAGGCAGCGTGTATTCCGCACCTGCTCGCAGGACGTGACCTGCTGGGCGAAGCCCAGACCGGCACCGGAAAAACGGCCGCATTCGCATTGCCCGCGCTGGCAATGCTCGACATCGCCGACACCCGCCCGCAGGTGCTGGTGCTCACCCCGACACGCGAACTCGCCATCCAGGTTGCCGAGGCCTTTGGGAAGTACGCACACCACCTGAAGAACTTTCATGTACTCCCGATTTACGGCGGGCAAAGCATGGTGGTGCAGCTGCGCCAGTTGTCGCGTGGAGCCCAGGTCATCGTCGGCACCCCGGGCCGGGTAATGGATCACCTTGAGCGCGGCAGCCTGAAGCTCGACGCGCTCAAGATGCTGATCCTCGACGAGGGCGACGAGATGTTGCGCATGGGATTCATCGACGACGTCGAATGGATTCTCGATCACACTCCGGCGACCCGGCAGACGGCATTGTTCTCGGCCACCATGCCCAACGTGATTCGTGACGTGGCGCGTCGCCACCTGCGCGAACCCGAAGAAATCAAGATCCGCGCATCGACCTCCACCGTTGCCAAGATCCGCCAGCGCTACTGGCTGGTGCGTGGCGTGGACAAGCTCGACGCCCTGACCCGCATCCTCGATGCCGAGGAAACCTTCGACGCAGCCATCACCTTCGTGCGCACCAAGATTGCGACCGAAGAACTGGCCGACAAGCTCGCCGCCCGCGGCTACGCAGCTGCAGCGCTGAACGGCGACATGACCCAGGGCCTGCGTGAACGCGTCATCGAGCAACTCAAGAACGGCGCGCTCGACATCGTCGTGGCAACCGACGTCGCCGCCCGCGGCATCGATGTGCCGCGCGTGAGCCACGTCATCAACTACGACATCCCCTACGACACCGAAGCCTATGTGCACCGGATCGGGCGTACCGGCCGTGCGGGCCGCGAAGGCTCGGCGATCCTGTTCGTCGCGCCGCGCGAAACGCGCATGCTCAAGACCATCGAGCGCGCCACCCGCCAGCCCATCGAACCCATCGCCCTGCCCAGCCGCGAGGAAGTCTCCACGCTGCGGGTGAACCAGTTCAAGCAACTGGTTCTGGACACCCTGAGCGGCCACGACCTCGGTTTCTTCATGGACGTGGTGAATAGCCTCACCGAAGAAAACGAACTCCAGGCACACGAGATCGCCGCCGCACTGGCTTATCTTGCCCAGCGCGAACGCCCGCTGCAGGTCGAAGAGTCCGGCCGTGGCTGGGACGTTGCGACCACGGCGACCAGCGCCGGCGGTCGTCCTCCGCGCGAAGAGCACTTCACCACCGGCGCACCGCGTGAGCGCACCGAGCGTCCGAACCGGGACGAGATCCTCGCCCGCCGCCGCTCGTTTGCAGATGGCGCGCTTGCGCGCTACCGCATCGAAGTCGGTCGCAACCAGGGCGCGAGCCCCAAGGAGATCGTCGGCGCAATCGCCAACGAAGGCGGAATCGACGGTCGCTTTATCGGCCAGATCCACCTCTTCAACGATTTCTCCACGGTCGAGTTGCCGGCCAACCTGCCCGACGACCTGCTGGGCGTGCTCAAGCGCACCCGGGTCAAGCAGTGCGCCCTCAACATCCGCCCGCTGACCGACGAGGAGGCGCTTGCCACCCCGGAGCGTCCGCGCGCTCCGCGTGGCGACCACGCACCGCGCCGCGATGACAGCCCGCGCCGCGAGCACACGCCGCGCCGGGACGACAGCGTCGGCGATCGCCGCCCGCCCCGCCCCGCAGGCGGTGAGGGCAAGCCGGCCTGGGGCAACAAGCCTGCCGGTGGCTATGACAAGCCCGCCGGCAGCTATGGCAAGCCCGGCGCGCCGAAACCGTGGAGCGGTGCCCCGCGTCGCGACGATCGCGGCCCTTCGCGTTCAGGTCCCGATCGCTCGGGCTCTGCGCCCTTCTCGGCCGGCAAGCCGAAAAAGCGCAGGGAAGACTGAGTGCCCGGCACCGCAAGCAGCGGGGCGCCGTTTGCGGGCCTGACACCGGACTTCGTCCTCGATGCACTGGAGAGTGTCGGCCTGCGGCCTGACGGCCGCCTGCTGGCACTCAACAGCTACGAGAACCGCGTCTATCAGGTCGGCATCGAAGACGGCCCGATGCTGGTGGTCAAGTTCTATCGTCCCGCGCGCTGGACTGATGCAGCCATCCTCGAGGAGCACAGCTACACCGCGGAACTGGCCGAACGCGAGATCCCGGTGGCGGAGCCGGTCATCATCGATGGCCGCAGCCTGCACCTCCACGACGGCATGCGCTTCACGCTGTTCCCGCGCCTGAGCGGACGCGCACCGGAACTGTCCGATCCGGCCACGCTGGAGTGGCTGGGCCGGTTCATCGGCCGCATCCATGCAGTCGGTGCGCTGCACCCGTTCAAGTCCCGTCCGGCACTCGATATCGCCAGCTTCGGCGAAGAACCCCGTGCCTGGCTCCTCGCACACGATTTCATTCCCGCCGACATCCTTCCGGCGTGGAAGAGCACGACGGATCAGGCACTCGACGGCGTGCGCCGCGCCTTTGACCGTGCAGGCAAGTTCGCCTCACTGCGCCTGCATGGCGACTGCCATATGGGCAACGTACTGTGGCAGCAGGGCGAAGGCGGCGGGCCGCAGTTCGTCGACTTCGACGATGCGCGCATGGGACCGGCGATTCAGGACTTGTGGATGCTGCTCTCGGGTGAGCGCCACGAGCAGGTCGGGCAGCTCGCCGACATCCTCGCCGGCTACGAGGACTTCATGGACTTTTCACCGCGCGAGCTCCACCTGATCGAAGCCTTGCGCACGCTGCGTCTCATCCACTATTCAGCCTGGCTCGCACGACGCTGGAACGACCCCGCCTTCACTGCCGCGTTTCCGTGGTTCAACACACAGCATTACTGGCAGGACCGTGTGCTCGAACTGCGTGAACAGATTGCGCTGATGGACGAGCCGCCGCTCTGGCCGGCCTGAGCCCCGGACAAGCATCCGGTCACGCCGACATTGCAGTGCACAACTGCAGCCACGGGCGCTAAACTCGTGCCACGCGTCTAGCCCTTCCATTCGTTCACCATGCAACTTCAGGCTTGGTATCACTCCTGCTCTGCCGGTTTCACGCTGCGCGGAGAGCACTCCCTGCCTTCGGGCAAACCGGTGCTTCATTTCGTTCACGGAAACGGATACTGCGGCCGGACCTACGAGCCGATGCTGGCGCGCCTCACGCCCCACTTCGATCTCTTCCTGTCGGACATCCAGGGCCACGGAGACAGCGACCACGGCGGCCGCTTTCATGGCTGGAATCGCACGGCCGCACTGTGTCTGGAAGCATGGCACGCGCGCGGCAGCATCTTCGGCGATGTGCCGGTGTTCGCGGTCGGACACAGCTTCGGTGGCGTCATTACCAGCCTCATGCTGGCCAAAGCGCCTGATCAGTTTTCACGTGCCGTGCTGCTCGACCCGGTCCTCTTTCCACCCGCAATGATCGGCCTGATGGCGCTGTCCGACGTTGTCGGGCTGTACTCACGCAACACCCTCGCCCGCCGCACCCGCCAGCGCCGCCACCACTGGCCCGATCGCCAGTCCGCATTCACCTCGCTGCACGAGCGTGGCATGTTCAAGGGCTGGAAAGAAGAAGCCTTGTGGTCTTACGTCAATCATGCGTTGCGCAACACGCCGGAAGGCGGGGTCGAGCTCAAATGCAGACCGGCTCGAGAAGCGGAGATCTTCAGCTCCTACCCGCGCCGGCTGTGGTCGTCACTCGCGCGCATCACCACCCCGACGCATGTGCTGCGCGGGGAAAAAACCTACCCCTTTGCAGCCAAGGGCATCACCCGCTGGCGCGACAGCAATCCGGCAGTCAGCGAACAGGTGATGCCCGGCGGCCACTGCTTCATGCAGGAAGACCCGGCGAGTTGCGCGGAGGCAGTTGTCGACTTCCTGTGCTCGAAAGATGGCTCCTCGCCAACAAACTGACAGCCTAAACAGTCAGAAGCCAATGCCCGTTCGAGCACAGTCACTTCAAAAAGAACGGACATGCATTTTCAGTTCTGCCCTGAGAAACCTTACCTGTCTTAAGCAACTGTGGTGACCCGAACAGACGAGACCATATAGCGGCCCCTTTCGACAATTACCGTAATTTGTGTATGGTTTTTGCGACAATATGAATACTTCGTTACAAACTGACTAAAATATGCAGAATCTGCTCCGCAGAGGACTCTGCGGAATCGTCTTTTTAGTACGCGACGCACATTGAGAAAGGTTATTTCCATGAGAAAAAGCGATGAATTCAAGGCTCCGTTGAGGGCAATCCTCCCGGTAGCCATCGCACTTGCGTTGTCACTGGACGGTAGCTACGCACTTGCGGGGCCGATCACGCTCACCGGTGACTACATCAAGATAGGTACGAACGATGTAGGAACGATCGGATCGGGAGGAAGTGTCTCGCCGGGCATCCTGTACGACAACACCGGCACAGGGACTTTCAATACTGCCTATGACTATTTGACGCCCGGATCACCGTTCGAAGGATTCTCCGTCAAGGCAACATCGGGCGGAACAACCTATTCTGTGCATAGCAATAACGAAAGCAGCTTGCCCGTGGGGCTGACTGGCACGCTGACAAACACATCCTCCGGCACCTACCAGGGCGTCTCCTGGTCTGGCTCCTACACCCCCTCCGGTGGCAGCAAACTGTTCGACATCGTCAATAACGTGGGCTTCAACACGGGCGACAAGAAGGTCACGATCACGACGACCCTCACGGCCACGCAGGCCTTGACCGATCTTTATTTCGCGCGCATGACCGACCCCGACGCGTTCGCAGCACCGGGCGACTCTTCACGTACCAACAACTTCCGGGGCAATGGAAGCGTACCTGCGTCGAATCTGGTGTATGCCGAAGCCTTGGTCAGCAAGTACGTGATCGGTTTGTATTCGGCAGCGGGTTCAGGCGTCAACACCGGGGTTTCAAGTGGTTGGAGCACAGATCCCACTGTGTATTACTCGGGAACCGACGACGGCAACGGTGACTATGTAATCGGCCTTTCTTCCTACACTGCCAGCCTTGATGCGGGTGGAACGGTCACCTATACGTACTACTACATCTTCGGCTCGGATATTGCCGCGGCAGTCGCCGCCTCGGTCGCCAGCTCCAGCCCCACCGTGCTGGGCGCAGCCCGATCGTATAGCAACTCACCGACTTACGGCGCGGCAGCCGTAATCGATTCAACCCCGGACCTTCTGGCGCTGTTCAGCGGCTCGACCACTGAACAGCAGCGTTCCGACGCGGCCACCCAGACCCTGCCACTGCTGACCGGCGGCTCCATGGTCGCGGCCAGCAGCGCACTGTCAGGTATCAACCGGGTCATCCAGGCACGCTTCGAAGCAAATCGAGGCATGTCATCGGGCAACGCTTTCATTGGCGACAGAAACGTCTGGGCAAAGCCTTTCGGTTCATGGGCGGAACAAAGTGACCGTAACGGCGTCGCCGGCTTCAAGGCAGACACGGCCGGTCTCGCCATTGGTGCAGATGGTGCAGTAAATGACAATCTGCGTGTCGGCGCGGCCTTTGCCTACGCCAAGGCGAATGTCGATGGCAGCTCCAGCATTGCCCCCCACGACGCAAACGTCGATGTCTATCAGTTGATTGCCTACGGCAGTTACGCGCTCGACGAGCGCACCGAAGTCAACTTCCAGGCCGACGTCGGACAAAACCAGAACAAGGGCAAGCGGACGATTGCATTCACCAACACCACGGCCTCGTCGAGCTATGACAGCCAGACCGCTCACGTGGGTGTGGGACTTGCTCGCAGCTACCCCTTGAACGCAAAGACGACGGTTACCCCGTCCGTTCGTGCCGATTACACCTGGATCAAGGATGACAGCTACCTGGAAAAGGGTGCGGGCCTGCTCAACCTTGACGTCGACAGCCGCTCGACCGAAGAGCTGATCCTGAGTCTCGACGGCAAGATAAGCCATCAAGTCGACACCCAGACAAGCATGTCTGCAAACCTCGGCGTGGGCTATGACACCCTGTCCAAGCGCACCTCGGTCACCGCAAGCTTTGCGGGTGCCCCCGGGGCCGCCTTTACAACCGAAGGCATTTCCCCCTCGCCATGGCTCGCGCGTGGTGGTGCCGGCCTGACACACGTGACGGCCGGAGGCACGGAAATCACGGTTCGTTATGATGCAGAGTACCGCACCGACTTCCTGAACCAGACAGCATCCCTCAAGGCGAACTGGACTTTCTGAGCACCCCGCTCAAGGTGACACAAACGGCCACAACACACGTTGTGGCCGTTTTCACGATGAATGCAAAAACTTATTCGTGATTTCGCAACTGCACACGCTCACTCGCTCAAGCGGGCTCATACTCGCACTCGCCTTGAGCATGCTCACCGGCTGCAGCAACATTCCGACCGCGTTGGAGCGACGAGAAAAGGCCGCGGCGCTGGCAGCGCCCCATGGCTGGAAGCAGGAAACGCTCCGCGCAGGCAAGTTTGATCTCTCGATTTACCTGCCTGAAAGCATTACAGCCAACTCGGATCTGACCATCTACATCGAAGGCGACGGACTGGCGTGGATAAGCCACCGTCACCCCTCTGCAGACCCGAGCCCGATCGACCCCTTGGCATTACGACTTGCACTGGCGCAACCAGCCGGAAACGCTGCGTATCTCGCTCGGCCATGCCAGTTGCTGCAATCCGGTGACGCGTCCTGCAGCAATCGCTACTGGACCGGAGACCGGTTTGCCCCTGAAGTCATCGATGCAAGCAACATTGCGATCACCCAATTAAAAGCTCGTTTTCGCGCAAAAGAACTGAAACTGGTCGGGTACTCGGGAGGAGCAGCCATCGCGGCACTTGTCGCAGCCCGCCGCCATGACGTGAGTCATTTGGTCAGCGTCGCAGGCAACCTGGACACAAGCGCGTGGACTCGCCTCCATCGGCTGACTCCGTTACACGGGTCGATGAATCCAGGCACCTATGCACACGATTTGCGCTCGATCCCACAATTCCATTTCAGTGGGGCAAAGGACCAGAACATTCCGCCCACACTGACGGAGGGCTTCGCCGACCTGTTCCCCTCGGCCAACCGGCCAAGTGTGCATATCGAGCCAGGTTTCGATCACGAATGCTGCTGGGTAGAGGCCTGGCCGCGCCTTTGGCAAATGATTGCCACGCAGGCCCCCTGAGCATTACCCGATTGGTTCACAGGTCCGCAGAAAACAGCCCCGCTTGCCATTTTCCAGCGTGGCAACAGGCGTGGCTTTCGGCTCTGCTCAGTAACGCGCCGGCCCCATCAGCAGCTCGGGGGCGACCTCGACCGTCTCCTCTCCGTTGGTCACCCAGACGTGACCGTCCTGCAAGGTGAATTGCAGGCGCATGCTGCGATCGGTGAGGCGCGCCAGGGCTGGGGCCACCTCGGGTGCGATGCGGAGCACACTGAGGCTCTGCTGGCGCGTGAGCTTGGCCTTGATGCCCTCCCACCAGACATGGGCGGCCCGACCGTAGTTGATGACCACCACCTTGTCCGAGCGGCCGCAGGCTTTGCGAATCCACTTCTCGTCAGGCTGCCCGACGAAGATCCAGCGCTTGATCTCGCCCGTCAGGTCGCGCTCCCACAGATCGGGCTCGTCATCGACGCAGAGTGCGTTGCCAAAACTCAGCGCCGGGTCGGCATAGAGTGCGAAGGCGAGCAGGCGCACCATCATGCGATCGTCGGTTTCCGACGGGTGCCGGGCGAGCGTCAGCGCATGGTCGCCGTAGTAGCTGCGATCCATGTCTGCAATCTGCAGCTCAGCCTTGTAAATCGTTGCCTTCAGTGCCATCCGAACCGCCTCAGTAAAGACTTAATGAACCGTATCCGACGGACGGTTTGCACGTTGCCAGGCCACCACGGCCTGAGCCGCATGAGCCATGACCACGTCGCGCTGCGGCGCCGGCAACTCGCGCGCAAGCGAGGCGAAGAGCGCCTGCGTGGCCTCCTGGGCCACGCCCTCTGCCGCCAGCCCTTCGGACAGGCAGCGAATCTGGATATGTGCCAGCGCATCGGCCACCAGGCGCCAGCCTGCAACCGGCATGTTCCCGACCAGCGCCAGCAGCAGGCTGCCGAGCTGGCCCGCCAGGCGCAGGGCTTCGTCGCGATTCTCGCTGGCAATCGACGAATGCCACAGCGCGAGGTGAATCCCGCGGCGCAGTTCGACCTTGAAATCGATCGCATTGGCCTCGGCCGCCGTCAGCGCCTCGAACTGCTGCAGAAAGCGGGACTCGGCCTGCGCATCGAGCCCGGTGCGCAGTGCGCCGAGAAGCTCGGAGAGCGCCGGAATTGCGGTGAGACCGAAGGCCTGACTCCAGGCCAGACCCCATTGGTCCGCACCGGCCACCAGCATGGCCAGACGCAGGGCACGCGCATCCTCGCCCTCACCTGCGCGGGCCCAGTTGCGCATGGCCTCGCACAAAGCGGTCACGCCCTCGGCTCGCTCCTGATCCGAGGCTTCGATGCTGAACCGGAAGACGCGCGCAAAGGCATCCTGTGCCGTGCGTGCAGCCTGACGCTGCACCTCGGGCACGGCCAGCTTTTGCAGGGGGTCTGCGGGCAGAACGGTATCGGTGGAGGGCGCTGATGACATGACTCGGTTCCGTAAAGCGGGCGCATATTGTGCCGATCAGGACGCAATCGGGCAACGAAGGCCTTGCATTGCAGACAGAGTCAGGCTGGGCAGTGCAGCGAGGCGATCAGTTTCGCAGCACTGCCCCGATGCGGGGATTGAAAAGCGCCGGCCGCAGTTCTGCAGCCGGACACGCGCTCAGGATGCCCAGCGGAAGCTGGAGCGCGGCTTTTCCAGGGTCGGAACACCGTCGCGCAGCGATGTCAGCATCCGGCTCAGGGCACCTGCATCTTCTTCGGTGAAGCCGCGCTTGAAATCGGTCAGGATGAGGCGCGAGCGGCTGAGCCAGTTGCCCGGCGCATCGTCGATCGCACACCAGGCCGCCGCAGCGACGTCGGGCTCGTGCTGTGCAAGCCAGAGCATGGATTCGCGCTCACGCAGACCATGAAGCTCGGAGCCCAGTTTGGGCAACATATGCGGCGTCACGCCGGCTACCCGTGGACGGATGTCTTCGGAGAAGCGGGCGACCAGCTTCTGCAGCGAAAACAGCATGCGCCAGTCCGACGAAATCACGATGCGCGCTTCCTCGAACTCTCGAATCACGGCTTCGATGAGCGGCAGGCAGCGGAAATCCTCCACCTCGCCCCAAGGGTGGGTCACCCCGTCGAAATCCATGAAAATGTAGGTCGTTCGATTCATTCGTTGTGCTCTTTGGCACTGTCTGCAAAAGGTTTACACGACAGTGGGTTCATTGATGCTGCAATGCAGAATATACTGGAAACCAGTTTTTGTGCACTGCACACAAAAGTTTCTTTTCACGTACCCGATCACAGACGTAATCTTCGTCTGCTCGAATGGATCGGTGCAAGCCAATCCTTCACGCATAGCCACATGGAGCCCATCATGACCCCAATCATCAATCTGCAAGGCAAGGTCGGACTGATCACAGGCATCGCCAACGAGAAGTCCATCTCCACCGGTGTCGCCGAAGCCTGCGCCCAGGCCGGCGCCACCCTGATCATCACCTACCAGAACGAAAAGACGCGGGCCTTCATCGAGCCCGTTCTGCACCGCCTCGGGGTCAAGGACGCCTATCTTCTGGACGTCACCAAGCCCGAAACCATGGACAACGTCTATGCGCAGATCGACGCCAATTACGGCAAGCTCGATTTCGTGCTCCACAGCATGGCCTTCGCCAAGCGCGACGACCTCCACGGTCGTGTGGTCGACACCTCCGCCGACGGCTTCGCGCTCGCAATGGATGTCTCCACCCACTCCTTCGTGCGCCTCGCCAAGATGGTTGAGCCGCTGCTGGTCAAGGCTGGCGGCGGTTCGCTCGTGACCATGACCTACCTTGGCTCCGAGAAAGTCATCCCCAACTATGGCGTGATGGGACTGTGCAAGGCCGCGCTCGAAGCCGCCACCCGTTACATGGCCGCAGAACTGGGCGAAAAGAACATCCGCGTCAATGCGGTCTCCCCCGGCCCGCTGATGACCCGTGCCGCATCGGGCATCGCCGGCTTCGACGGACTGATGGCCGCCGCGGTCGAGCGCGCCCCGATGCACAGCCTGGTGACGCCGGAAGACATCGGCGCCCTCACTGCCTTCCTGGTTTCCGACGCTGGCAGACTGATCAGCGGCGGCGTACACTTTGTGGATGCCGGCTACAACATCATGGGCTGATCGAAGGGGCTGTCCTTGATCGATCTCGCGAAAGCGCGTGCAGAACTGGGGCGCGAGTGCCTGGTCCTCCCGGACCCGGTGCCCGCGCATCCTTTGGTCGACGGCAAACCGGAGATCGGTCGGGGCGAGTATTCGATCGTGATCGACAAGGGCGACGACGAGCGGGTCTACAAGATCGTCAGTTCGCCCGCCGACTATTTTCTCTATACCGCCGAAGACCGCCCCCAGGGCGAGCACTTTCCGATCGTGCATGCCGACCACGGCATCATCGGCCGCGCGCAGTCGGGCTATCCCTTTCATCTGCTTGAGATGGAGCGCCTCTACCCGCTCAATGCAGACTCTCCCGCCGCCGACCTCGCAACGCGCATGATCGAATGTTACTGGTCGGCCTGTCAGCAGTGGAGCCGACTGGGCATGGACATGGGACGCATCGCGCTTTACCACATGACGGTGAGCCCACTGGATGTGGGCGAGAGCCTGCAAAAGGCGCTTAAAGCCCTGTCCGACTTCGTCGAGGAGTATCACGTTCTGCCCGACATCCTCAACGCAAACAATCTGATGATGCGCAAGGACGGCACACTGGTGTTTTCCGACCCGGTGTTCATCGCCTGAAGCACCGCCCCTCCGAAGCACGAGGGGTATCATTCCCGTTCGGGCAACGGAATACAGTCATGAATCAAGACCTAGAACACGACACAGGGCACGACCACGTACCGGCGCCACACCCACGCAGCATCGGTATCCCGCGCACCGGGGCCTTTGATGCGCCTGCGTTCGAGCAGGCGATTACCGATCTGTTGCGCGCCAGTGGCATCACGCCCGACTCGAGCCACACCGGCCGCACCGCACAGCGCGTGCGCGAACTGTGGCAAAAAAGGCTGCTTGGGGGCTACGAACTCGATCCAGCCGAGGCGCTCGGCGACGGCTTCGAAGATGAACGACGGGACATGGTTGTCGTGCGCGGCATTGCCATCCATGGCGTCTGCCCTCACCACCTGGTGCCCTTCCGCGGCTACGCTCACGTTGCCTATGTACCGGGCGGGCGACTTCACGGATTTGGCCGTATCGCGCGACTGGTGGACGCCATCGGCCATCGATTCACGTATCAGGAATGGATGACGCGCGACATTGCCGACGCGCTCATCACGCACGGCCATGCGGCCGGAGCGGCCTGCGTGATCGAGGCCGAGCAACTGTGCCTGCTGCTGGGAGAAGACCGCCGCGGCGACGAACGCGTCATCACCCAGGCCTTTGCCGGCAGCTTCGAGCACTCGCCCCAGTTGCGCAACGAGTTCCTGCGCACGATCGACCGCACGACGCGCTGACAGCAGCCGCAGCAGCTTGCCGGCACCCTGCCCCACGCAGGCCAAAATGAAAAATCAGGGGAACAACTGACGCACCGTGCTGCGGTGCTCGGTGATGTCCAGCATCGTCACCTCGCGCCCGAGCAGCACGACCGATCCCCGGTAACGATCGAAGCCCGACCCGGAATACTCGAAGTCGTAGGCACGCCGTATCGCCATGTGCCCGTCATCGTCACGCGCAAGGCGCAGGGAACGGCCGGCAACGGTTTCATCGAGCAGTTGCACGCCCTCACGCTCGCATGCATTGCGCGCAGCCGCGATACCCGTTTCGCGCGCCTTGAGGCTGTCGAACCAGAACCAGGCCAGCAGGCCCAGCAGCGACAGCGCGGAGAGTTCAGCAATGGACATGGCGGCAGCTTAGCACTGCATCAGCTGATCATCATGCCCCGGATCATGAAGAAAATCATCGCTGCCATCAGCGCCGAAGCCGGCACGGTAATCACCCAGGCCGCAGCAATGCGGATGAGCTGCGAACGCTTCACCAACTGCCGCTTGTATACCTTGCGCAGGCCCTTGCGCTCGACCTTGGAGAAGTTGGCCGGATCCTCGCGACGCTTCGAGCGCAGCTTGAGGTCCCTCAGCATGTCGCCCTTCTCGTCCACCGAGGCCTTGTTGAACAACACCAGGAAGGCATCGATGGCTGCTTGGTCACCCTCTGGGTGATGGGCCTTGATTTCGGCCATCATGCGGTCGTAGTTGCTCTTCAGATACTCGCGCAAAAAGCCGACTCCGAACACCCCACCCACCGCAATATGAGTCGAGCTGACCGGCAGGCCGAGCTGGCTGGCGATGATCACGGTGATGGTCGCCGCCATCGCGATGCAGTAGGCACGCATCTGATCGAGCTCGGTAATTTCCGAGCCCACGGTGCGGATGACCTTGGGTCCGAACAGGGCGAGCCCGAGCGCAATGCCGATAGCCCCGACCCCCATCACCCATACCGGAATGGCTGCGTTGTCATTGATCGCACCACCCGAAGTGATGACATCAACAATGGCGGCCAGAGGTCCGACCGCGTTCGCAACGTCATTGGAACCATGGGCGAAGCTCAGCAATGCTGCAGCGAAAATCAGTGGCATCGTGAACAGCTTGTTCACGCCGCTCTTGGTGTTGGCAATCACGTGGACGTCACGAGTGGCGCGCTGGCGCACGATGCCGAACACCACGACGGCAAAACCGAAACTGTAGATCAACGCCTCGACGAAGCTCAGCTTCCAGATCTTGCCGAAGCCCTTGAGCAGCAGATAGGCGCCGAAGCTCCACGCCATGAATCCGATCAGCAGCGGCACCATCTTGCGTGCAGCAGCCGCCATGTCGGCCTGGTAGGTGATACTGCGTTTGATCAGATAGAGGAAGGCGGCGGCGACCAACCCGCCCAGCACGGGCGAAATCACCCAGCTCGATGCGATGGCTGACATCGAGCCCCAATTGACGATATCGAAGCCCTTGGCTGCCACTCCGGCCCCAAGCACAGCACCGACGATGGAGTGCGTGGTCGACACCGGTGCGCCGACGGCGGTAGCAAAGTTCAACCACAGCGCCCCCGCCAGCAAGGCCGACAGCATGACCCAGACGAAGGTTTCGGCCGAATCCCGCAGCATGTCAGGGTTGATGATGCCGCTGCGAATAGTGCCAACCACCTCGCCTCCGGCAATCAGCGCACCGGCAGCCTCGAAGACTGCGGCAATCACCAGCGCACCGCCAAGGGTCATCGCCTTCGAGCCGACCGCCGGGCCGACGTTGTTGGCGACATCGTTGGCGCCGATATTCATCGCCATGTAGCCACCGATCATCGCTGCGATGATCAGCACCATGCTGCCTTCGCCCTGGCCGCGTATCGCGGTGTAGAGCATGACGCCGACGATAAAGATGAAGGCGACGCCAATTCGGAACAGTTCGCCGCGGCCATGCTGGGTGGCACGCTCTATGTCATTGATATTTTTCAGGTCCACGAGAATGCGTCCGGACATCGGGAATTCGCCATTGTTTCAGAAAAATGACGGAACCCCAACGACAACCGAAAAATTCCGGATCTGAACGCAGGTACCGCGCGGCATTGGCACAACACAGCCCCCCACGGAACGGCGCACACCGTTCAGAGTCGGTGGTACTTGTCGGCGCGCCCACGGGCCTTCTCTGCCGGATAGCGCCCGGCATTGATCGCAAGTTTCCGGCGAGCAGCCTCGGCCAGATCCACCTCCAGTACGTCGGCAAGGCGGACGAGGTAAAGCAGTACATCTGCGAGTTCGAGGGCCACTTCTTCGCGCGTCGTGTCGTCGAGCGTTGCTGACTGCTCGGCACTCAACCACTGAAAATGCTCGATTACCTCGCCGGCTTCGCCAGCCAGCGCCATCGCCAGGTTCTTCGGGGTGTGAAACTGCCCCCAGTCACGCTCTTCGGCAAAGCTGCGCAGGCGGTCTCTCAGTTCGTGCAGCGCATCCTTGCTCATTCGATGTGATGCTCCAGATCGAAGCCTGCCTCGGCATCTTCGCCCAGCAGTTCGACCAGCCGGGGCAGGACTGCCTCCAGCCGCTCGGGCAGCACCCACGGCGGATTGACCACGAACAGGCCGCTGCCGAACATGCCAAAACCGTCCTTGGGTGCGCCCCGCACGGCCAGACGTACGTCGAGCCAGCTCTCGGCCCCGAGTGCAGCCAGTCGCTCGGGCAGCTGCCGTGCTTCCGGCCGCGCCAGCATCGGGTACCACAGCGCGTACGTGCCGGTAGGAAAACGCCGCATGGCATCGCGCAGGGTATCCACGGCCTGACGATAATCGTCCTTCACCTCATAGGGCGGGTCGATCAGCACCACGGCGCGACGCGACGGCGGAGGCAGGAGTGAGCGCAGGCCGGAGAAGCCGTCCGCCTTCCTGACCTGCACACGTTCGGTCTCGGTGGCAAAGGTCTGCTGCAGCGACACCGCGTCGGCCGGATGCAACTCGAACAGACGCAACCTGTCCTGCGGCCGGGCAACAGTCATCGCCAGCGCGGGCGAACCCGGGTAGAACACCAGCCGGCCATGCGGATTGAACTGACGCACCGCCTTCACATAAGCGGTCAGTGGCGCAGGCAGATCGTCGCAATCCCACAAGCGCCCCACCCCATCGACGAACTCCGACGTCTTCTCTGCCTGATCGCCGTCCAGCGCATAACAGCCCGCGCCCGCATGGGTGTCGATATACACCCAGGACTTGTCCTTGCGGTTGTAATAGTCGAGCAGTTCGAGCAGCACGAGGTGCTTGAGCACATCGGCGTGATTGCCTGCATGGAAGGCGTGGCGATAACTGAGCATGGGCGGAAACAGTAGGCGAAGGCGTGGAATGCTACCACCACGGACAGCGATCATGCGCTGCCGGGCCTGCTGTACGCAGGCGATACCGATTACAATCCGCCCCTCTGGCGAGTCGTTCGCCCATCATCACAAGACCGGAACACCCATGCTGCGAATCACCGAGCTCAGACTGCCCCTGGACCATCCCGAGGAGGCGCTCAGAAGCGCCATCATCGAGCGGCTGGGCATTGCGGCGACCGACCTGCTCGCCTTCACCGTCTTCAAGCGCAGCTACGATGCGCGCAAGGCAGCCTCGCTGAGCTTCATCTACACCATCGATCTCACGCTGAAGGACGAAGCCGGTGTGCTGAAGCGCTTCGCCGGCGACCGCCACATCAATCCCGCACCGGACACCGGCTACCACTTCGTCGGTCAGGCGCCGGCGACGGTCGCGCACCGGCCGGTCGTCGTCGGCTTTGGCCCCTGCGGCATCTTTGCCGCCCTGATTCTGGCGCAGATGGGGTTCAGACCGCTGGTGCTGGAACGCGGCAAGGCAGTGCGTGAGCGCACCAAGGATACCTGGGGCCTGTGGCGCAAGAATGTGCTCAATCCCGAGTCGAACGTGCAGTTCGGCGAAGGCGGTGCCGGCACCTTCTCTGACGGCAAGCTCTACAGCCAGATCAAGGACCCGAAGCACTATGGTCGCAAGGTGCTGACCGAGTTCGTCAAGGCCGGCGCGCCCGAGGAGATCATGTATGTGAGCAAGCCTCACATCGGCACTTTCCGCCTGGTCGGCATGGTGGAAACCATGCGTGCCGAGATCGAGGCCCTCGGCGGCGAGATCCGCTTCCAGCAGCGCGTCACCGACCTGCGTATCGAAGACGGCCAGGTGCGCGCCGTCGTGCTCGCGGGCGGCGAAGAGATCCCCTGTGACCACGTAGTTCTGGCTCTCGGCCACAGCGCACGCGACACGGTGGAAATGCTGCATGAACGCGGCGTGTTCATGGAAGCGAAGCCGTTCTCCGTGGGTTTCCGCATCGAACATCCGCAGTCCCTGATCGACCGTGCCCGCCTCGGCAAGTATGCCGGCCATCCGCTGCTTGGCGCGGCCGACTACAAGATCGTGCACCATGCGAAGAACGGGCGCTCGGTCTACAGCTTCTGCATGTGTCCCGGCGGCACGGTGGTCGCAGCCACCTCGGAGCCGAACCGTGTGGTCACCAACGGCATGAGCCAGTACTCGCGCAACGAACGCAATGCCAACGCCGGCATCGTGGTCGGCATCACGCCCGAGGACTATCCCGGCGGCCCGCTGGCCGGCATCGCCCTGCAGCGCGAACTGGAATCGCGCGCCTTCGAACTCGGTGGCGGCACCTATGAGGCGCCCGGTCAGCTGGTGGGTGACTTCATCGCCGGGCGGCCGTCGACGGCGCTCGGATCGGTCGAGCCCTCCTACAAGCCCGGCGTGAAGCTGGGCGACCTGTCGACGGCCCTGCCCGACTACGCAATCGAGGCCATACGCGAAGCACTGCCTGCCTTCGAGCGCCAGATCAAGGGCTTCTCGATGCATGACGCGGTACTGACCGGGGTCGAAACCCGCACCTCGTCACCCGTGCGGGTCACCCGCGGCGAGAACTATCAGAGCCTGAACGTGAAGGGCCTCTACCCTGCAGGGGAAGGCGCGGGCTACGCCGGCGGCATCCTGTCTGCCGGTGTCGACGGCATCCGGGTTGCCGAGGCGCTCGCCAAAGACATCATCGACGGCCAGCCGGCGGACTGAGCCCAGCCCGCACCGCGCTGAGCGCGGTCACAGGCGAGCCCGGCGCCGGCCTGGGCGGCTCGGGCTCAGTTCGTTGCCACCGCCGGCTTGGCGACGACCTTTTCGTCATGTGCCGCCGCCGGCGGCTCATCCGGCAGAATCAGCGTAAGCAAGATGGCGGTAATGCCACTGATCGTGATCGGCGATCCGATCACTTTCTGTACTGCATCCGGCAAGCCGCTCAGCGCATTCGGCACCATGCTGACGCCAAGCCCGAATCCGAAGGACAGGGCCATCACGTAGATCGCCTTGCGGTCGATCGTCTGCGTCGACAGGATGCGGATACCTGCCACCGCAATCGAGCCGAACAGCACCAGCGTTGCACCGCCCAGCACCGGCTTGGGCAGCAGCACGAACACCGCGCCGAAGATCGGAAACAGGCCGAGCAATACCAGCAGGCCAGAGATGTACTTGCCCACATGGCGGCTTGCCACGCCGGTGAGCTGGATCACACCGTTGTTCTGACTGAAGGTGGTGTTGGGGAATGTATTGAACATGGCTGCGAGGGCAGAGTTGAGGCCATCGCCGAGGATGCCGCCCTTGATCCGCTTCATGTAGACGGGGCCTTTCACCGGCTCACCGGAAATCACCGAGTTTGCAGTTAGATCGCCGGTGGTTTCGATCGCCGTGATCAGGTACAGAAACGCAATCGGGATGAACAGCGCCCAGTCGAATGCGAGGCCAAACTTGAACGGTTCCGGAATCGCGAAAAACGGCTGACTGCCCAGCCTGGAGAAGTCGACCATCCCGGCGAACGCCGCGATCACGAAGCCCACCGCGAGGCCAATCAGGATTGCGCTGAGCCGGATCATGCTGTTGCGCGCAAAACTCAGCCAGATGATGATGGTGATCACCGTCAGCGCCAGCGCCATGTTGGAGGCAGAACCGAAGTCCTCGGCACCGAAGCCGCCTGCCATGTCCGTCACACCGACCTTGACCAGACTCAGTCCGATGATGGTGATCACGATGCCCGTCACCGTCGGCGTGATGATCCTGCCGAGCTTGTCGATGAACTGGCTCAGAACGATCTCGATCAGACTGCCGGCGAGGCAGAGACCAAACAGCAAGGCCAGGATCTGCTCCGGCGTATCACCCCGCCCCTTTGCCACCAGGCCGGCTGCGAGGATTGAGCCGAGAAACGCGAAACTCGTTCCCTGAAGACTGAGCAGACCGGAGCCGATCGGCCCGACACGCTGGGACTGAATCCAGGTGGAAACCCCGGAGACGAACAGCGACATGCTGATCAGGTAGGGGATGTACTGACCAAGACCGAGTGCGCCGCCAATAATGAGCGTTGGGGTGACGATGCCGACGATGCTTGCAAGAAGGTGCTGCAGCGCTGCAAGCAGACTGGCGGCGGTTCCGGGCCGATCCTCCAGCCCGTATAACAGGGCGGGCAGCCGAACAGCAGGGTTGTCTTGCGACATGATGAGGACTCCTGTGCGTCATTGGTAATGGCTCGGTCGGGAGCGCACACTCACCAGGCTTTGTGGCTCGATGAAATCCGCTCACCCGACGCATCCAAAGCACTCAGCAAGCCCCATGCCGTCAAATCACGCCGATTTCAGCCTGCAAACGCCGGAAAACCGGATTTCTTCGCGCCCAAATGGGGCGCCGCACACTCCGCACGCGCAAACCACTGTTTAATAGCACTTTTCAATCCACCGGCATTGGTGCAGACATTGCACTGACGCACCTTGAAGGTGAATTCATTACGCATATCCCCGACGACTATTCGCACTATAGGCATATCGACATATGCACGAAGCCATCACGTCCCGGCAGATCCGGAACCCCGCCACGCCGGCTGCAGGGCGGGAAACACGATCAGGCCAGGTCCGAAATCGACCGCTCGCCGCGATGAAAGGCATCCGTGAAGCGGTCGAGACCGTGACTCCCGCCATTGACCAGCCGGCGGGCGTGACGCAGATCGCCCTCGATCAGCGCGCGCTTGATCCGGGCCTCCTTGTCCTTCAGAAAGGCCGCCAGCAAACGCCCGGCAATCAAGGGATCGGAAGCAAGCTCGGGCTTTCGCACCAGCTCATCCCCCATCCCGAGCAGCTCTCCATAGCGCGCATAGTTGAAGCGACCGGTGAGCTGGATGTAACCCCGGCCACGAAAGCGCTCGCCGTCAGGTGCGCCCTGGTTTCCGAGATCCCGACGCGCGTCGTAGAGGTCGAAGGGATGTCCACGCGGCGAGGTATTGAAGCGTGAAAGCCCCTCCGGCACCGGCTTGAAACTCTCGGTCTCGGCACGAATCGTAGCCAGTGCCATCAACACCATCGGTTTGTCGGTCAGACCACTCTCGGCCAGTGCCGTACTCACGGGCGGCAGGTTCTCGCGGATATTGCGAATCGGCGTCGATGGAAACATCTCTGAAACTGCCTGCACCGTCACTGCGGGCAGCACATCCGGCCACGCGTCGGCCCGTTTTGCCAGATCGAGCGCCGCAAGGGTTCGCGGGCCGGCAATACCGTCGGCCAGCAGGCCGTCGCTCAACTGGAATGCCATCAATGCCGCCTCAGTCCCGCCGCCGAACTCACCATCGAGCAAGCCCGGGTCGAAGCCTCTCGACTTGAGTTGGCGCTGCAGGCGCTTCACCGCGGCGCCTTTCATTCCCCGCCTGAGCACTGCCATCGTTGTCTCCCCTGCATGAATGACGATTTCACTATAGGTCAGCGCAATCGCTTCGGCTGCAAGTCTGCGCATCGCAAACCCGCATCTATACTGATTCGAGACGGCGCACGACCGGCTCGTGCCCGGCTTACGCGCCTCCATTCGAGTCGGCCACGCTTGTACCCGGAGCCAGCACATGTATGCCAATTCGCAGGCAACATTGATCACCACCGGCATGCTGCCGTTCCTGCTGCTGGCAAGCGCGGCGCTGACCGCACCGGTATCGATTGCCCTGCTGGCGCTGTATCGCCGCGCCGTCTTGCGCTCGATGGCACGCTCCAGCACAGACATGCACGCGCAAGCAATCGGTGTCGGCGCACCTGCACCGCCCCCCAAGGTCGCGCTCAGGCTGTGCATGGTCGATACGGGCACCCTTCCAGCGCCACGTACCCGCGCCACCATCAGGCGTTCGCTCATCATGGCATCGCTGATCTACTGTGCGGCCGGATTCATGTATGCCCTGGTCCTCGGTGGCGCGTGGATGATCCAGATGCACGCCGATGGCTTCGTGCTGGCCCGGTTTCTGTGGCTGCTGTCCTGCTACGCATGGCCAACAGCGCTCGCGATCGGTCTGCTGGTCGCCGTCAACCTGAAACAGCGCCTGGTCGTTGCCTGCTCCTACCTCGTGATGCTTTTCGCCGTTGCGCTCTATGGCCTGCTGCGCAACGATGCGCTGAGCGTCGGCCAGATCGCCACCTTCTGGATGCTGACGAACGCCCCCGCCACCGCACTGCTGCTCGCATTTCTGCATCGCAGGGTGCGCGCGGTCGGTCCGCTGGTGCTGACCTTCATGGTCGTAGTCGTCACGGGGTCGCAGATCGCGCTGACGGTGGTCGGCAGCAGCGAAGCCGGCATGCGCGCAGCAGTGATGACCGGCGCCGCAGTCGGGCTCAGCGGGCAGGCCACCTTCTTTGCCACGATGTTGCTTGGCGCACTGTTGGCTGCGGTGGGAGGCGGGTTCTGCCTCAAATGGCTAGGCCATCGCCATCTCGCCCGGCGCAGCAGTGATCAGGCCCTCACCCTCGACGCAATGTGGCTGCTGTTCGGGATGGTGCAGTCGATCACTCTCGCCTTCGAAGGCTGGGCGTGGGTTCTGACCGGGCTCGTCGCCTTTGTCGGCTACAAGGTGGTGAGTACATTGGGCTTTCGCGCCACCGGCCTGCATCGTGCTCCGCCGCGCCCACCTTCGCTGTTGCTGCTGCGTGTTTTTGCGCTGGGTGCGCGTAGCGGACAATTGTTCGACGTGCTGGCCAAACGCTGGTTGCGGGCCGGTGACATCAGCATGATCGCGGGCCCGGATCTCGCCACAACCACAGTCGAACCACATGAATTTCTTGATTTCGTGGGTGGCCGCTTATCGCGCCAGTTCGTGCGTGACGCCGACGATCTCGAGCACAGGCTCCAATCCCGCGCACGGGGTCCGGATCCCGACGGGCGCTACCGCGTTAACGAGTTCTTTTGCCATGCGAACACGTGGCAACTGGCAATGCGTCGCCTGGCCGCATCGGCCGACGCAGTGCTGATGGATCTGAGGAGTTTCTCAGCGGCAAACCAGGGCTGCCTGTACGAACTTCAGCAACTCATCGACATCGTGCCGCTGGACCGGGTTCTCTTCCTCATCGACGAAAGCACCGACCGCGAGATTCTTGAGCGCAGCCTGCTAGGCCTCTGGACCCGTGCGGCCGGCGACTCGCCAAACCGCACAAACGCCGCCCCTCAAGCGAACGTTGTCGACGTTGGCAAGCGTGTCGAGACCATCGTCCAGCCCCTGCTCGGACTGATCGACACACCTAAAGCGCTGCGGCCCGGGGGCTGAACGGGCCACTGCAGAGCACTCAGAGGTCGATTCTCAGGCTTACCCAATGACGCAACTCGACGACACGGTCGGAAGGCTCGCCACTGGCCTTGAATTCGCCATGGTCGCCATTGATCGACTGCGCGGTGTAGGCAATTTCGCCGCGCTGACCGCCGATATTGAAGGGATAGCCCAGACGTGCGTCGAAGCGACGGTAGAAGTCGACCGAGCTGTTTCGCGTCCATCTCATTTCGCCCACCCAGTAACCGGCCAGCGAGAAATCCAGTCCGCCCGGAAGCTTCTGCATCAGCAAAAAAGACGTCGCGCTGCTCGGCGTCGAGCGTCGGGTCTGGAGGTCGATCTTTTCCTGATTCGAGGTCTTCTCCAGCGTCGTCACACCGGAACCCGGCATGACCGAATCCAGGAAAACGGAAGAAACCTCGGTCCAGGCCTGCCCCAGCATCAGCCGGGTGGCATCGAAGGGCTGCCAGCGCCACTGGAATTCAACGCCCTCGATCTTCACCCGCTGGATGGCCGTCGTGAAGTCGGCATCGGTCGCGGTACACGGCCCTGGATAAACCTGAACGTCGCATACCGCCCCCGGTAATAGCCGGTTCATGGTGAGCATCCGGTTTGGAATGCGCTCCCTGAACACGCGGATGTCGAGGCTGCTGCGCAAGGACTTCCAGTCACCGAGGTAGCCGATCTCGATCGTGTTGATCTGCTCCTGCTCCATGTCCGGATCGCCGAGAAACTCCTGCTTGTAGACCTGTCCTGCAGGAATGAGCGTGCCACTGGCCGTCGAGTACGGCGTCAGCACGCGGTTGCCGACGTAATCGACAGTACTGCCGGTCCGATAGGCGCGGGATGCGCCCAAGCGCACCGTGTTCTCGGGATTCAGGTGAAAGTTAAGGCTCATGCGGGGCGAGAAGTTATGCCCAGCAAGCGAATCATACTCACTCGCCGCGCCAAGGTTCCCTGTAAACCATTCCGCAGGTTTCCACTCAAGGTTGCCGAACAGCCGGCCAACACGCCGAAAGACCGTACCCCGCCCATACAGAAAATCATCAGACTTCAGGCTATCGAGCCGGTAGCCCGCCCCCCATACCAGACGGGTTGTGTCGAACGGGGAAAAAGTGTGTTGAGCCTCGACTTCGTGCCGGCTTCCGACATCACCGTAGGCATCAACCTTGTAGAGAAGGTCGTCGTCCCCATTCCAGGTCAAATCGTCATTGCGCTCGACATGAGATTCGGAACCATGGTCTTCTGAATACGAATAGCGCAGCTGAAAATCCGAACCCTCACCCAGGGTGCGACGCCACATTGCCTGAATGTAGGTGTTGGACTGATCGAAGTCACGGAGCGGATTACCGGGGTCATCGCCACCGGAAATCACCTTCACACCATTCACTCTTGCCGTGTCCAGCCGGCCCAGCATCGTGGTTGCCTCGATATGGCCAAAGCTCAACTGCAGCTGATCGCTGTTGCTGAGCCAGAACCCGGCGTTCAGGTTGACGAGGCGCGAATTGAACGAGTCCTGCCAGTCAAACTGGTCGGTGAAACCCGTGTCGTTCTTTTCCTGATACGTGAAGCGAAAATCACCGCTCTCGCCCAGATGCCCGCCAGCCCTCAGCGTGGTGTCGCTGACGCCCTGATTACCCTGATTGGTGCTGACCGACACACCGCGCACCAGCGCCGGGTCCACGGTAATGATGTTGATCACGCCAAGAAAGGCATTCGAACCGTAGGACACCGCGTTGGTGCCACGCACCACCTCGATACGCTCCACATCTTCGAGTGCAACCGGCAGCGTCGCCCAGTTCACGCCGTTCTGGAACAGGGGCGAATACTGGGAGCGACCATCGATCAAAACCTGCACTCGGGGAGAGAAATCCTCGTTGGTCAGGCCGTGGTAGGTGACACGTGCCGCATCGGTATTGTTCGGATAGGTCAGAAAGCCCGGAACGATACGAAAAACGTCATTTAGGTCACGCGCGCCGATCGCCTTGATCATTTCGCGGTCAATCACGGTAACTGAAGCCGATGCGTCGGCCAGGCGCTGTGGCAGGCGACTCACCGACGCCACGATCGGCAAGTCCGCAAAAAACAGGTTGTCCTCTGCAAATGCAGAAGCATCGCCCGCCGGAGCACCAAGCAGGAACGGAAACAGACTCGCCACCAGCCCACGCCGCGACAGGCGCAGACCACCCGCATCTATCACTAAAGAATTACCCTCAGATCTATCCGGACGTGCGACGGAATATCCAGTTTTTTTTGCGACGCAGGTCATGAGTACATTTTTCCACATGTTCTTTCAGAGCATATCAGTTCTGACACACTCCGCTCCTGAACGTAGTATCCATGCGGCCAGCGAGAGCGTCAATCGCACACAATCGTCTCAGAATGGGTAAAAAACCATGCATTCGAGCTAAAAAACCGTACCTGAGCGTACGGACCTTCAGCAGGAGCCCCAGTAGCCTTGAGCAGCCCCTGAAGACCGGTCGCTTTCTGTTCCGCGCTGTCGCGCTCAAAAATGCGAGCTGGGAACTGTCGCAAAAATACGACGCAGAGCAGGAAAGAAATACACATAAGGTAATACTTTCCCCCTTGACTCGACCGGCAATCTGATTTTTCGAGCCCTGGCTCTGATGCTGATCCGCGAAACCGGACCGTATCCACCCCAAGCTTTGCCCGCTTCTCTTGAGGGGCTCTGCGCGGGACGCCAAGCACCTCAATAGCAACGGTGACGTCGCCAAACACCTGCTGAAGCGGGCACCGATCAAGTGCAACCCGAACCCTGCTGCGGCAAGCCCCTGCCTGATGGCGCTGCATCCGTTTCACGAGCGCCGCTCAATCTGAACTCCAGGAAACTCAGAGTTCAATCCTAAATGTCACCCAATGGCGCAACTCGACCACACGATCCGAAGGCTCGCCGCTCGACTTGAACTCACCGTGGTCACCATTGATCGACTGTGCGGTGTAGGCAATCTCACCACGCTGTCCGCCCATATTGAAGGGATAGCCAAGACGCGCATCGAATCGCCGATAGAAGTCGACCGCGCTGTTACGCGACCACTGCATATCCCCTACCCAATAGCCGACCAGCGAGAAGTCAAGACCGCCGGGCAGTTTCTGCATCAGGAGAAATGACGTCGAACTGCTTGGAGCCGAGCGTCTGGTCTGGAGGTCATTCTTGCGGTCGTATGGAACACCGTCCAAAAAGGCAGATGAAATCTCTGTCCAAGCTTGACCAAGCATCAGCCGAGTAGAATCGAAAGGCTGCCAGCGCCATTGAAATTCCAGCCCTTCGATCTTCACCTTCTGGATTGCAGTCATATAGTCTGCAGAAGCTGCTGTGCACGTGCCCGGATAAGCCAGCACGTTGCAAATCGATGAAGGCAGAGCCCTGCTAACCGTCAACATGCGGTTCGGAATTCGCTCCCGAAACAGCCGAATATCAAGGCTGCTGCGGACGTGCTTCCACTCGCCAAGATAGCCGAACTCGATCGTATTGATCTCCTCCTGCTCCATGTCGGGGTCGCCATAGAACGCTTGCGCGTAGACTTGTCCGGCAGGAACAGGCGTGCCGCCTGCAGTCGAGGATGGCGACACCACACGATGACCTACATAGTCGAACGTACCTCCGGTACGGAAGGCGCGCGAGGCGCCAAAACGCACCGTATTCTCGTCATTGAGGTGAAAGTTGAGGCTCACCCGAGGCGAGAAATTGCGCCCGGCGAGGGAGTCATATTCAGTTGCCGCACCGACGTTGCCTGTGAGCCATTCGGCAGGCTTCCACTCCAGGTTACCGAATACGCGCCCTACCCTCCGATAGACGGTATCGCGCCCGTAGAGAAGTTCTGTCGAGTCCACGCTATCGAAACGATACCCACCGCCCCAGACGAACCGGGTCGAATCAAGCGGGGAAAACGTATGCTGTGCCTCAACTTCGTGCCTGGTACCACGCCCCCCGAAAACGTTGACCTCGTAAACCAGGTCTCTATTGTTGTTCCATTTGAGCCCGCGCCAACGCACTGTGTGAGCCTCGGAACCCCGGTCTTCTGCATAGGAGTACCGAAGCTGAAAGTCCGCCCCCTCTCCCAAGGCGCGTTGCCACAGTGCCTGCAGGAAGGTATTGGACTGATCAAAGTCCCGAAAGGGGTTGGCTGGATCTTCCCCGCCGGAAAGATACTTCTGACCGTTTGCGTCAGTTGCGGTCTGCAAACGTCCCTGAATCGTCGTTGCCTCAACATGCCCGATGCTCAACTGCAACTGGTCTCGGTTGCTGAGCCAGAAACCGGTATTCAGGTTGGCGAGGCGGGAATGGAACGAATCTTTCCAGTCGAACTGATCGGTGAGACCCGAGTCGTTCTTCTCCTGATAGGTGAAGCGAAAATCGCCTGTTTCCCCTAACTGTCCGCCAACACGCAGAGTGGTATCGCTTACGCCCTGATTGCCCTGATTGGTGCTGACCGAGACACCGCGCACCAGCGCAGGATCCACAGTGATGATGTTGATCACACCAAGGAAGGCATTCGAACCGTAGGAGACCGCGTTGGTACCGCGCACAACCTCGATGCGTTCCACATCCTCGAGCGCAACCGGCAGGCTCGCCCAGTTCACACCGCTCTGGAACAAGGGCGAATACTGAGAGCGGCCATCGATCAACACCTGCACCCGTGGAGAAAACTCCTCGTTGGTCAGACCATGGTAAGTGACCCGGGCCGCATCGGTATTGCTCGGATAAGTCAGAAAGCCCGGGACGATGCGAAAGACGTCGTTGAGGTCGCGTGCGCCGATCGCCTTGATCATTTCCCGATCAATCACCGTAACCGAAGCGGATGCATCTGTCAGGCGTTGTGGCAGGCGACTCACCGAGGCGACGATCGGCAGTTCAGCAAAAAACAGATCGTCATCTGCCATTGCAAGGGCATCAACTGCCGAGGCACCAAGCAGAACCGGGAGCAGGCTCACTGCCAGAGGTCTGAGGGGCCAGTGCGCAGCAGGAGCATCTACTACTAAGTATTTAGTTTCCGCTCTACCCGAATTCGGCACGAAAATTTCGCCAGATACTAAAGCGCAGGTCATTGATACGTTTCCACATGTTCTTATTGACGTATGTCAGACGTGACACACTCCATTTGCGAACGCAGTATCCATGTGGCTTACGTGAGCGTCAATTCCATACGATCGGCTCGCGACGAGCACGAACGCGTGACCCCGGACCCGCTTTCCGTACTCAATCGTAGAGAGTGGCCGTGATAGTCGCACTTTCCTAGAGCAGTCGCTGCCCAATGGCCTATTTCTGGCCGGACCTGGCATGCCGAAATTAGCTATCAGCACCTGTCGCAAAAACGCGACGCCGCATTGGGAGCAAATACACGAAAAGCATCACACCTGAACCCAATGGGCAGAAAAGACAATCTGGCTATCGTCCTTGGGTGAGTCCCGCCTCAGGTGCCGTTCCACGAAACCTGGCCGTATCCACCCCAAGCTTTGCCAGCTTGTCATAAAGCGTTTTACGCGGCACACCGAGCGCTTCGGCGGCGCTCGCGACGTCTCCGAGCGCCTGTTCAAGCGCACTTTCGATCAGGCGCAGTTCAAATGCCGCAACCCGCTGCGGCAGGGTTCCGCCTGACGGCGCGGAGCCGGACTCGGGACGCCAGACGCCTAGCACATAGCGTTCTGCCACATGCTGCAGCTCTCGCACATTGCCCGGCCAGTCACGGCTCATCAGCCAATCGACGACGGCAGGCAAGACTTGTGGCTGCGGGCGGCGGTAGCGTTCGGCCGCCTGGAGGCAGAATGCGTTGAACAGCAGGGGAATGTCCTCGCGCCGCTCGCGCAGGGGCGGCAGGTTGAGCGGAACGACGTTCAGGCGATAGTACAGATCGGCCCGAAAGCGTCCGGCTTTGCTTTCCTCGGCCAGATCGACCTTCGTGGCGGCCACGATACGGCAATCAACCGGTACGAGCCGGTTGGAGCCGAGTCGCTCGACCACCCGCTCCTGCAACACCCGCAGGAGCTTCGCCTGCAATGCCAGCGGCATACCCTCGATTTCATCGAGAAACAGGGTGCCGCCATTGGCATGCTCGATCTTTCCAGCGCGGCTGCGCGTGGCGCCGGTAAAGGCGCCTGGCTCCACCCCGAACATTTCGCTCTCGAACACGGTTTCGGGCAGTGCCGCACAGTTGATCGCAACGAAATTGCCCTGCCGGCGCCCGCCCGACTCGTGCAGGCCGCGCGCAACACGCTCCTTGCCCGTACCGGTTTCACCATGCACCAGCACATCGACATCGGTATCGGCCAGTTCGGCGACGAGTTCGCGTACGCGGCTCATCGCCTGACCGTTTCCGAGCAGACCGTCGGTGCCGGTCGTCTGCGCAAGCTGGCGACGCAAGGCGCGATTCTCCAGCACCAGGCGGCGCTTCTCCATTGCACGGCGAACAACGTCCAGCAACTGTTCAGGCGAAAACGGCTTTTCGATGAAGTCATAGGCGCCGGCGCGCATCGCCTCGACCGCCATTGACACGTCGCCGTGCCCGGTCACCAGGATCACCGGCAGATCGGGATCGATGGCCACGACCCGCTGCAACAGGGCCATGCCATCCATGCCCGGCAGGCGCACATCGGTCACCAGGACGGCCGGGGTTGCGGTACCCACGCGCGCGACGACCGACTCTGCACGGGCGTGATCCTCGACCTCGATGTCGGCCAGTGCAAAGGTCTGACATCCGGCTGCCCGCACCGCATCGTCGTCCTCGACGTACAGCACCTTAAATTCCCCGCTACTCATGCTTTCAACTCCTGATCCCCGCCTTTGTCATCCACATCTGCCCCTGTCGGCCAGCTCGCACGGACGACTGCACCACCCGCCTGGCGCTGGTCGAAGGTGATCTGTCCGCCCGCAGCGACCACCAGATCGCTGACGATTGCCAGGCCCAGACCCAGCCCCTGGCCAAGCGGCTTGGTGGAGAAGAATGGCTGGGTGATCTTCTCTCTCAAGGCAGGGTCGATACCAGGGCCATTGTCCGCGACTTCGAGCACCAGCGCGCCACCACGTCTCCCCACCCAGACCTCGACCTCGGCGCCGGAACGGCCGTCGAGCGCATCCAGCGCATTGCCGATCAGGTTCAGCAGCACCTGCTCGAGCGCCTGGGGCTGCAGCGGCAACGCGACGTCTTCTGCATAGGTTTTCAGATCCACGCCTGCCGTGTCGATCCGGTGGGCCAGCCATCCAACCACGGTCCGCACGGTCTGTGCGGCAGGCGCGGAGCCACGCACCGACTGCTGGCGGGAGGCAAAGACCTTGAGCTGGGCCGTGAGCCGTGCCATGCGCTCCACCAGACCGATCATCTGCTTCAGGTTGTCGCCCAGCGGTTCATACCTGCCACGTTCCAGAAAGGTCAGTCCGTTGCCCGCGAACGCACGCATTGCAGCAAGGGGCTGATTCAGCTCATGCGCCACGCCGGCCGCCATCTGCCCGAGGGCTGCCAGTCGGTTGGCGTCGATCAGGGCACGCTGCGCGCCGCGCAGCTTCTTTTCCGCTGCGCTTCGCTCCCCAACTTCACGCAGCAGTTGCACATTGGTCGCAGCAAGATCCGCCGTGCGCTCGGCCACTGTGCGCTCCAGCACGGCCTGTGCTGCAAGGCGCTCGCGAATGCGTCGCGCGCGCTGCGCCCAGTACATGCCCGCCACGCCGAGCACGCAAAGTGCCAGGGCCGCCGCCAGCGTTTCCACCCGCGCCGCCTCTGCCGCCGGCGCCGTATCGAGCATGATCATCATGCGCCAATCCACCCAGCCCAAGTCCTGCTGACGCACGACATAGGTCTTACGATCGAGGGTCAGCCGATTTGCGTCCCGCCACACCAGCGCCAGAGGCACGAGGCGCTCGGTGAAGTACTGACGCGTATCAGCCAGCGCCTTGCGCGACTCGGCGGACAAGGGCGTCAGCGTGGCAAACTTCCATTCATTGTGCGACGACAGCGCCACGACCCCGTGCCGGTCCACGACCATGGTGGACTCGCCGCTTTCGGCCCAGGTGCGCTCGAGCAGGTTGAGCTCCACCTTGACCGCGAGCACGCCGACGACCTTGCTGCCATCGAGCACCGGGTGCGCAATGAAGAAGCCGGGAATGCGCGTGGTCGCCCCCACGGCGAAGAAGGCGCCGGAGTTGCCACGCAGCGCGTCCTTAAAATAGGGGCGGAAAGCGTAGTTCTCGCCAACAAAGCTGTCCGGTCGCTGCCAGTTGCTGGCCGCAAGCGTACGCCCGGAGGGGGCGATCAGATACAGCATGGCGGCCCCAGTGCGCTCGTTCACCTGCTCCAGCAGGCGGTTGGCGAGATCAACCCGACGCGGATCATCCGCATGGGCCAGGAGTTCGCGCAGGCCCGGGTGCTGAGCCAGCACGACGGGCAGGCTTTCGTATCGCTGCAGTTCCGCATCGAGACTGGCAGAGAGCAAGGCCAGGCGCTGACCAGCACTGCTTTCCAGCTCATCGAGACCCGACTGCAGCCGCCACTGATACCCGAGCCACAACAGGGGAAGAACGGCGAGGATCAACATCCCGATCCGAACCCGGGGTGACCACGACAATGAAATGCTAGCGGACATCTATCAAGGCCTGCCGGCCGTCCCCGAGTCGCAGGCACGCAGCTCGGTCACGCCCCCATCGGACGGCAGCACCTCGGACATCGGCACACAGGCAGCGCCTTGCACACACCACTGGTAATCAGCGGTAAAGCCGGAGCGGGTCAGGCGCAGTACTTCGTGGGTGGTGCGGGGGTGCCATTCCCACACGCCATCATGCAGCACCGCCTCGGGCGCCGGCTCCATGCCGGCGCCGTAACCGCGCACCCGTACCGCATCGAGTACCAGCGCGGCATTCTCTACGCGCCAGTCCTCTTCCCACAGGATCTTCTCGATCGAGTGCGTCCACCCGAGGGTGAAGCTGTTGGCCGCGAGTGTTACCGCGGCCACCGCCGTTGCGAGGCAGACACCCATCAGGCCGTCAGCGGCGAGAGCCTGCGCGCCCGCCACAGGTGCCAGCCGAATACCACCGAGGCCAGCGCGAAGCCCAGCTCATCGGTGATCGGCAAGGCGACCACCAGCAGCGATGCCGCCACGAAGGCGAGCACGCGCTCGATCAGGTTCATCGGCGTACGGAAGAAACCCACCACAGCAACTCCCCACAGGGTCACGGCCAGCAAAGCCTTGAAGAATACATAGATTGTGGCATCGAAGCCCTTGTCACCCTGCAGCATCAGCTCAGGCGCGAACACGGCCATATAGGGCACGACGAAACCGGCCACCGCAATCTGCACAGCCCGCACACCGATCTTGAGCCCCGACTCCTTGGCAATCGGCGCAGCCGCAAATGCAGCCAGCGCCACCGGCGGCGTCAGGTCGGCAAGAATGCCGAAATAGAACACGAACATGTGCGACACCACCAGCGGCACACCAAGCTCCAGCAGGGCCGGCGCCGCAATCGAGCTGGTGATGATGTAGTTGGGAATGGTCGGAATCCCCATGCCCAGCACCAGGCAGGTCAGCATCGTCAGCACCAGCGACAGCAGCAGGCTGTGCGCACCAAGCTGAATGATATACCCGGCAAAGGCGGTCGCCGCACCGGTCAGCGTCAGCGAGCCGATGATCACACCCACCAGCGCGCACGCCACACCCACCGGCAGCGCATGCATGGCGCCATCGGCAAGCGACTGCACCGCCACCTTCAGCGTGGTGCGTCCATCCTTGTAACCTGCCAGCAGAACGGCGAGCACCGCGATCACGCCCATGACTGCAACGATGCCGACAGAGGCGAAAGCCGAGCAGGCCAGGCCGAGGGCGATCCAGAACACCAGCCGCAGGGACAGGCCATTGAGGCGACCGGAATACGAAGCACCGAAGATCAGCACCACGGTGAGGGCCAATCCGACCATGCCCGAGAACAGCGGCGTAAAGCCGGCGAACAGCAGATAAACGAGGGAAATCAGCGGCGCCAGCAGGTACCAGCGCTTGCGAATCGCCACCCAGGGATCGGGACAGTCTTCCTTGGCCAGACCTTTCAGGCCGGCACGGCCCGCTTCCAGATGCACCATCCAGAACACGGTGAAGAAGTAGAGCACGGCAGGAATCGAGGCTGCCTTGCAGATCTCGATGTAAGGCACGTTGATGGTCTCGGCCATGATGAAGGCCACGGCGCCCATCACTGGCGGCATTAGCTGACCGCCCATCGAACTGGTGGCTTCGACCGCACCGGCAAAGTCGGCGCGATAGCCGAACTTCTTCATCAGCGGGATGGTGAACTGGCCGGTGGTCACCACGTTGGCCACGCCCGAGCCGTTGATCGTGCCCATCAGACCGGACGACACCACAGACACCTTGGCCGGACCGCCCTTGGTGTGGCCGACGGTGCCGAGGGCAAAGTCGTTGAACAGGTGAATCATGCCTGCCTGCTCGAGGAAGGCGCCGAACAGGATGAACAGGAAGATATAGCTCGACGACACATAGGTCGGGGTTCCGAAGATGCCCTCGGTCCCGAAGGCCAGCTGGCCAACGACCTGATCGAGACCGTAGCCACGATGTGCGAACACACCCGGGAGGTACTCGCCGAACAGTGCGTAGGACAGAAAGCCGAGGCAGATCAGCGGCAGGGCGAAGCCCATGATGCGCCGCGCCGCTTCGAACACCAGCACCAGGGTGACAACACCGACGAACATGTCGGCGTTCGTGAGCTCGCCTGCGCGCTGGACCAGCTCAGCCTCGAACACCCAGTGGTAGGCGCCAAGGGCCAGCGCACTGAAACCGACCAGCTTCGTCAGGATGCTCGTGCCCGCTGCACTGCCGCCACGCAAGGGATAAATCAGGAAGGTAAGCAGCAACAGAAAGCCGACGTGCATGGATCGCACCACCGAGCTCGAGACCGGGCTGAAGGCTGCGGTAATGATCTGGAAGACCGAAAACAGGATGGCGGTGTAGAAGACAACGCGCAGCATCCCATGGCCGGCTTCAGCGGCCGGCGAAGAGGCAGTTTGAGTCATGGAAACTCCGGACTGAATGTCGCTGTGCGACGGGGCAAACGGGTGCATGCATCCCGCGCCGCGCCAGGAAAGGTCGTGGCGTAGCGCGGGACACAAACGGACTGCGCAGGCTTACTTGATCAGGCCCTTTTCGCGGTAGTACTTCTCTGCACCCGGGTGCAGGGGAATCGGCAGCCCCTTTACAGCGTTCTCAAGCTTGATCTGGCGCGCAGCGGCATGCGACGTGCCGAGGCGCTCGAGGTTCTCGAAGATGCCACGGGTCATCTCGTAGGCCACTTCCGTGGACACCTTCTCGTGCGTCACCAGCAGGTTGTTGATCGCTGCAGTCGGAACATCGACCGTCTGGCCATCGTAGGTGCTGGCGGGGATGATTGCCGCACCGTAGGCAGCATCGCCGACCTTGGCCACGACGTCGGCCGGGATCGCCACGAAGTTAACCTTCACCGCCGTCGACAGGTCGCGCAGCGCAGCCACGCCGAGGCCGGACGATTGCAGGGTGACGTCGATCTGGCGGTTCTTCATCAACTCGACCGATTCACCGAAGGGCAGGTACTCAACCTTGGAAAAATCGCTGTAGCTCAGACCGGCCGCCTTGAGGATGGCGCGGGCATTGATCTCGGTGCCCGAGCGCGGCGCACCGACCGAGATGCGCTTGCCCTTGAGGTCGGCAAGGGTCTTGATGTTCGCATCGCTGAGCGCGACGATCTGGATGTAGTTCGGGTACACCGAAGCGACTGCACGCAGGCGGTCGAGCGGCTTGCTGAAGCCAGCATCGGCATCGCCCTTCCACGCGTCGGACACCGAGTCCGCCAGTGCAAAGCCGATCTCGCCGCGCCCGCTCTGCAGCAGGTTGAGGTTCTCGGCCGAAGCCTTGGTCGATTGCACCTGAACCTTGGCGTCAGGAATCTTTTCGCCATAAATCTGCGACAGCGTCACGCCCAGCGGGTAATACACGCCACTGGTACCGCCGGTCAGCACATTGACAAAGGTTGCCGCGGAGGCAGCCTGGGTGGCTACCGTAATCAGCGCGCCCATCAGGCAGTTGCGCACAATGCTCTTCATCGATCGTCTCCTTCAATAGACTTTTTGAATTCGCCCATAAATCTTGAGCTCTCAATACATCGCAATCGTCGTGCCAGAAAGCACCGACCAGCCGATTCTCGTAACAGACTGTTTTTAATTACCTTCTCGCTTCTCGCTCGCACCCATCCGCGCGCAGATTCCGAACTTCCGGAATTCAGCCGCAAAAACCGTCCGGACTTTCAGACAAACCAGGCGCGCACTGCGATACCGTGTCTCGTCCACCCGCTACCTGGCGGCCGAACGATCTGGTAGAAATTCGCCGCGTTCAACAAAACCCGCCACGCATGGCGGAACAACAGCCATACCGGAGGCTTGAAACATGGAGACAATCGACTGTGTGGTCATCGGCGCAGGCGTGGTGGGCTTGGCCTGCGCCCGCGCGCTGGCGCAGGCGGGACGCGAGGTGATCATCCTCGAGCGTGAGACCACCTTTGGCAGCGGCATCAGCGCTCGCAACAGCGAGGTGATCCATGCCGGCCTGTATTACACCCCCGGTTCGCTCAAGGCGGGCCTGTGCGTAAGTGGTCGCGACATGCTCTACCGCTATTGCGCCGAGCGCGGCATCGGCCACCAGCGCTGCGGCAAGCTGCTGGTCGCACCTCAGCCGCAACAGGCCGACGCCCTGAAGAACATCCATGCGCGCGCGCAAACGAATGGCGTGCACGATCTGCGCTGGCTCGACAGCAGCGAAATCCGGAACATGGAGCCCGAACTCGACGCTCACGCTGCGCTGCTGTCACCCTCAACCGGGATCGTCGACAGCCACGGGCTGATGCTTGCACTGCTGGGGGATGCCGAGCATCGCGGCGCCATGCTCGCACTTGCAAGCCCGGTGCGCAGCGGGCGGGTAGACGGCGACGGCATCGTGCTGCAGATCATCGATGACAGCGACACCGAAACCGAACTGCGCGCCCGGTGCGTGATCAATGCCGCAGGGCTCGACGCCATCGACATCGCGCACCGTATCGAGGGCGTGCCGGCCGCCTCGCTTCCGCAGGCGCACTTCGCCCGCGGCGTGTACTTCACCTACCGTGGTCGCGCGCCCTTCTCCCGCCTCATCTATCCGATTCCGGAAGCGGGCGGGCTGGGCGTGCACCTCACCCTCGATCTTGGCGGACAGGCAAAGTTCGGCCCCGATGTGGAATGGATCGACGCACCCGACTACGGCGTCGACCCGGCACGTGTCGAGCGCTTCTACACGGCGATCCGCAAATGGTGGCCTGCACTGGAAGATGGGCGCCTCGACCCGGGCTACGCTGGCGTACGTCCCAAGATTGTCGGCCCGGGAGAGCCCGACGCCGATTTTCGCTTCGACGGCCCGGCGCAGCACGGCATTCCGGGGCTCATCCAGTTGTTCGGAATCGAATCACCCGGGCTGACCGCGTCGATGGCAATCGGGGAGCATGTCGCCCAGCTCGCCCAGCGCTCTTAAGGAAGCGATTAAGGCGTCACCCGCCCAGCAGCTTGCGCAAGTGATTGGGCAGCGCGAACTGGGCGCGGTGCACCTCGCCGTTGTAGTGCTGCAGTTGCCCGATACCGCGTTCGGCGATGCGCCGATCGACCTCGTCAGCGTCCAGCGCAAGCGGGTCGAGCGTTGCCGATGCGGTGGCAAGGCCCCACAGGCTGCCGTACAGCGGAATGTAGAGAAAGTACGGCCTGACCACGGCAAACACGTGGCGCAAGCGAGCAACCAGATCGCGCACGCGCTCGGGCTGAAATACCGGCGCACCGATGTGCAGGCTGAGCGCACCGCCGGGGGTCAGCATGGCCGCGCAGCCGCGCAGGAAATCCTCGGCGTACAGCGCTTCGGCCGGGCCGACCGGATCGGTCAGGTCGAGCACGATGAGATCGTAGGTATCGCCTGCAGCGGGGCCATCCTCCATCACGTAGCGCAGCCCGTCGCCAATGCGGATCTCGAGGCGGGGATCGTCGAGGGCGCCGTTATGCACCGATTGCAGATGGTGGCGGGCAATATCGATGACCTTCTCGTCGAGTTCGGCCAGCACCACGCGTTCCATGGTCGGGTGCTTGAACAGTTCGTCAGCCGAACCGCCGTCGCCACCGCCGATGATCAGCGCGCTGCGTGGCGCCGGATGGGTGATTGCCGGCACATGGATGATGTTCTCGTGGTAGTAGAATTCATCCCGCTCCGAGGTCATGAAGCAGCCATCGAGGCGGAACAGGCGGCCGAACTGGGGTGAATCCCAGACTTCGTACGACTGGAACTCGGAATGGCCTTGCTCGATCAGCTGCCCGCCGCGGTAGAAATATCCGGAATCGTCGTTAAGCTGCTCGAAGATCAGGCCTTCGGCTTCGGGCAGTTTCGCACCGCTCATCGATCAGACCTCGGCAGGCAGGCGACCGCGCACCACCTGGTGCTCGACACGGTCCTCGGGGCCCATTGCGGCGATTACACGCTCGAACACGCGACGCGCACGGTCGCTGTTGTCGCGCGAGTAATTGCACACATACACGTCGAGGGTGACATCGCCGCTCTCGGGCCAGGTATGGATTGCCAGATGCGATTCGGCCAGCACGACGGTACCGGTCACACCTGCGGCCTCTCCGGTATTCTCATCGCGAAACTGGTAGAAATATGCGCCAAGCGGCGTGAGCCCCGCCTCGCGACATTCCGCGACGCACAGGGACTCGAGATCGGCGCACTCGCACATGAGTTTGCCGGCGTCAGCGCACCGATACAGATCGGCAATCAGATGAAGACCATTCATTTACGGGTTCGATATTCCAGGTTGAGTCAAGCTGGCAATTCTAGCATGTCGTGCTTCGTTAATATTCGTGCAAATATTACGTATTGCAGCGCCTGTCATGCCCCGTTTCCCTGCATCTGCAGCCAGCGCTCGCTGGAAAAGGTGAACGACTCCCGGTCGCGCCGCCACACCACGGCATCCGGATACACCATCAGCCACCACGTCTGCGTGCCCGGATACGGCACAGCGCGCGCAAAGCCCTCCGGCTCCAGCAAGGCGACACACCACGACGGACGTGGATCGCGAACCGACTTGTAGAGAATCGCGCCAACGCCTGCGTCGCGCACCTGCCGCGACAACGCCTGGGTTGCAGCGTAATCGGTGGGGTGCTGCCACAGCGCCGCATCGCGACTGAACGGCGCCGCACGCAGATCGACTGCAGAGGTGGCGATGGCAGCGCGAAAGGCCGTGTGGGCGACCGGCTCCATGCGCTCGAGATCGACCGCATCCATCAGAAAACGCCAGCGCCAGTAACCGAGTTCGGCACAGGCCGTACGGACGGTTCCGGCACCGTAGAACACGCCCGGATCGGTTGCCGCGCGAAAACGCGAACCACCGCGCCGCGTCGGATAACGAAACGGCGCAGCCAGCAGATAGTCCAGCCGCCCTGCAGCGTCGGGCAACGCCGGCTTGCTGTCCTCGAGCAGACTCTCGAGCACGTCCTGCTCGTCCCGGCTGTCGACGATTTTCATCGTGGACGCGACGTGCTGCGCCTCCACGATGCGCCAGGCTGCGCCGCGCCAGGCGCGCGCCTCAGACGAGACCGCGGGAGGCGTCCAGGTACTGGACGACACGGACCAGCCCCTCCGTACTGCGAATGAGATCGACCGGACGGCCGTTGAGTGCGCGGTTCTCGCTATTGAGCCATGCGCGCGCACTGGATTCGTTGCCGACAATGGAGTCGAGCGCACGGAAAGCGCGCACGAACAGCAGCGCAAACTCCCACTCCTTGCGCCCCTGATCGAGCACATAGTCGCCGCTGTAGAGTCGCGTCACCGTTGCCGGGCTGACGCCGAGCACCCGTGCCAGCAGCGCGCGCGAAACATTGAGCTGCTCCGCGGCACGCGCAACCGCCTTGCTCAGCACCGATGCGGCTTCAGGCCGGACTGCGAGCCCGGGGGAAATGACTGCCATAGGGCACCTCCTTTCTGCAGAAATTCTAGCACATCAATATTTCTACAGAAACCTCGCATCCACTCAAACCCGATTCACACCCTCAGTCAGCGCAGCAATGCTCACGGCCTCCTCGCGCGCGAACGCGACAAGCTCCGGATAGAAGCGCAGAAAGCCCGCCTCCATCTCCGCCCAGCGCGCATCACTCAGGGTGTCAAGGCTGGCACCAAGTTCGAGCGGCCGGCGCAGGCGACTGCCGATGCCGTCGAGCGCGCGGCGCAGGCCATGCACGCTGCGATAGGTCGACAGCCAGTCCTGCTCCGCCATGCGGCGCAAGGGCAAGGGTAGCCCGTCGGGCAGCAAGGCCGGATGGCGCAGCTCGCTCGCCAGCAGAACAGCGTAATTCTCGCGCAGAAAGGCATCGAGGGACTGCGCATTGAATCCGTCCCAGTGGAGCGTGAGCCAGTGGTCGTAAAGCATGTCCACCAGCACCCCGCCAAAGCGTCGCCAGGGGGGCTCGAAACAGCGCACGGCAGCGCGGTGTTCATGATGCGCATCGGTAAATGCGTCGACCCGCCGGTGCAGGCGAATGCCGATCGCGAGCGCCGGCGCAAGATCTGCCGGCAGCGGCCCTTTCACGAAATCGCCCAGCAGATTGCCTGCAGGCGAGGTGCGGCTGACCTGAGCAAGCTGCAGATGCGCGAGAAAGTTCATCCGCAACTCATGCTGATATCAGGGGCGGGCCCTTCAGCTGTGACACGCTTGCGCACAAGCTGGCGATCATGCCAGCGCGCCAGTAACAGCACGCTCACCAGCGCGCCCAGAAACGCCATGAACATGTCCGACTGCGTATCCCACGGATCGCCTTGGGTGCCGAGAAACTCGTCCGCCCCCTGGCCCATGAGCAGGGCTGCGCCCCATTCCACCAGTTCGTACCAGGCGCTGACCGCCATCGCAACGCAAACCGACAGGAAGCCGGCCAGCCGCCTGCCGCTGACACGTCCCCCCTGCAGCAGGATCTCCCGCGCCAGCAGCGCCGGCACCAGACCCTGTGCAAAATGTCCGATCTTGTCGTAAGGGTTGCGACCGGTCGCCAGCACGTCCTGCAGCCAGAAGCCGAACGGAACCCGCGCATAAGTGTAGGCCCCGCCGACGATCAGGATCACCGCATGCACGAAGATCAGCCCGTACAGCAAATCGGTGAGCGGATGCCGCCGGTGGGTCAGGAACAGCGTCGGCAGTGCGATCAGCACTGGCGCAACCTCCATCAGCCAGGTGGCGCGGTCATACGGCTCGATGCCGGACACCACCAGCAACACACAGCAAACTCCTGCCGCAGCAAGCAGCACGGTCTCTCGGGATCGCACCCGGTGGTTCTTCGCGTTCATCGTTTGCCTCACAGCGGACATCTGGTCGTCATGCCAGACGAGAAGCGAATTCTACAAGGCTCGCGTGGGGCCGGACTCACCGCATCCAGAACTTTGCCTCTTCGCTTACCGTCACGGTCGAGTCTTGCGCATCCACCACCGAGAAGCGGAACGGGTGCGAACCCACGCGCAGCACACCGGGTTCGACCCTGACTTGCGCCGTTGCCGACGCCGAGGCCGCCGCCGGCACGACGACCTGCAGCGGTGCGGAGAGGTGAATGCCGTCGATGCCCGTGACGCTGACATCGAAGGTCCGCGCCTGCTCGCTGGCATTGATCAGGCTCAGCTGGAAGGCATTCTCGATCGAGCCGTCAGCGGCTTCCGTTGCGAGCACGGCGCGGTCACGCTCGATATCGAGCTTGAGCGGCACGCGCGTGGCGAGCGACCACACCGTCACCGCCAGCAGGGAGAAGAACACGGCAGAGTAGATCAGCACGCGCGGACGCAGGCTGCGGCGAATGATCGTATTCGTCGACGAGCGGTTCTTGAGCGCATTTTCGGTCGAGTAGCGAATCAGCCCGCGCGGGTAGTTCATCTTGTCCATCACCTGATCGCAGGCGTCGATGCAGGCCGCACAGCCAATGCACTCCAGCTGCAGCCCGTCGCGAATATCGATGCCGGTCGGACACACCTGTACGCAGATGCTGCAATCGATGCAGTCGCCGAGCCCCTCCTCGGCCGGCACCGCCTTCTTTGACCGGCCGCCACGGGCCTCGCCCCGCTTCTCGTCATAGGCCACGATCAGGGTATCGGGGTCGAACATCACGAACTGGAACTGCGCGTAGGGGCAGATGTACTTGCACATCTGCTCGCGCATGAAACCGGCGTTGCCATAGGTCGCTGCCCCGTAGAACAGCACCCAGAATGTCTCCCAGCCACTCAGCGAGAAACTCAGTGTCGCATCAGCCAGTTCGCGGATCGGCGTGAAATAGCCGACGAAGGTAAACCCGGTCCACAGTGAAAGCACCAGCCAGGCGCTGTGCTTGGCCGTTTTCAGGCCGACCTTGCGTGCAGACCACGGCGCGGCATCAAGCTTGATGCGCTTGGGTCGATCGCCTTCGATCCGCTGTTCTATCCACAGGAAGATCTCGGTATAGACGGTTTGTGGACAGGTGTAGCCGCACCACAGACGACCGGCCACGGTGGTAAAGAGAAACAGCGCCAAGGCGGACAGCACCAGCAGGATCGCGAGATAGATGATGTCCTGCGGCCACAGCACGAAGTCGAAAACGAAGAAGCGGCGTGCATCCAGATCGAACAGCACCGCCTGACGACCGTTCCACGGCAACCAGCACAATCCGTAGAATACGATCTGTGTAAGCCATGCAAAAACCCAGCGCCAGCGCTGAAAAAGGCCACTGATCGTGCGCGGATACACCTTGGGATCGGATGCAAAGAGCGGCTGTATCGGGATGACACGCTGAGGGCTGTTCGGCTCGGACATTGGGGCGACCACGGGGTTGGAGAACGCCGGTCATGATCGCCGGCTTAAGGTTTATTTTTGATGCATGTTAAGGTTAGCAGCGTGCCGACTGATAATCAACACTTTGGATACACCTTATAAAGCCATGCGCCTAAGTGCCTTCTCCGACTACTCGCTACGCGTCCTGATGCATCTGGGAACGCATACCGATCGGCTCGCCACGATCGGCGAAATCGCCAAGCTGTACGACATCTCGGAAAACCATCTGACCAAGGTCGTGCATCAACTCGGTCGTGCCGGTTACATCGACACCTTGCGCGGCAAGGGTGGCGGCATCCGTCTGGCCCGCGCTCCGCGACAGATCCCGCTCGGCGAGGTACTGCGCCACACCGAGACCGACTTCGCGCTGGTGGAGTGCTTCGGTGAGGGTTCGCGCTGCCACATCGAGCCGGACTGCCAGCTCAAGCCCATCCTGAACGAAGCACTGGCTGCAATGTTCCGGGTGCTGGATGGCTACACCCTGGCCGATATTCTGACACCGGGCATCGAACGCCCAGCGGTGATCAACGTCATCAGACCATCCACCTCAGCAGACAAGGCCTGAGCAGCAACTGCGCCAGGCTCACGCCGTTACCGCAAGCCGCCCCCGGTACAGTTCGGTAATCAGATCGCGTGGGGTGACGATGCCGCTCAGCCGGCCGTCGTGATCCACGATGGGTATATGGCTGTGGCCCGCGCCGCCTAGTAGTGCAATCACATCGATCAATGGCGTGACTTCTTCCGCCGTCTGTACCGGCGTGCTCATGACCTGACCGACAACCTCGGCCTTGTCGCTGTGCGTGCGTCCGCTGCGGCGGACAAAGCGCCGCAGGCGCTCGTCGAATCCGCGATAGCCTCCAAGATCGGCGCGCCTCATCAGGTCGGCACGGGTCATCATTCCCACAACCCGGCGTGCCTTGTCCACCACAGGCAAGGCCTTGATCTGGTGCCGCCGCATCACCTCCCAGGCCTCTTCAAGCAGGGTTCCATACTCGACGGAAATCACGCCTCGCGTCATGACGTCTGCGCAGCTCACGCTGCCGAAGCGGCGTCGGTAAGCATGTGCTTCGGCCCGCAGGAACAGGTCACGCAGGTCTTCGCGACTGACGTCGAGCACCTGGTTGTACTCGTCGAGTACCGCATCGAGATCCTCCGCAGCCAGCCCCCGGAGCGATGAGGGTGCGGTGCCGGGCGGTTCCGCAGCAGCGATCACCGCCTTTCGTTGCGGGTACTCACGCCCGGTCGCACGGTTGTAGAGCACCGCCAGCGCCAGCAGGCAGACGGAATTGATCAGGACGGGATAGATCACGAAGCCGAAGCCGAGCCCCTCGATCGCGGGGCCGCCAACCACTGCGGTCAGCGCCACCGCGCCGGCTGGCGGATGTATGCAGCGCAGCACGAACATCAGGCCGATTGCAGCGGAAACCGCGACCGCGCCGGCCATCATCGGCTCCGGAATCCCGCGCGCACACGAGACGCCGATCACCGCCGCCAGCAGGTTACCGCCGAGCATCGCCCAAGGCTGGGCCAGCGGACTTGCCGGCACGGCGAACAGCAGCACGGCCGACGCCCCCATTGGCGCGATGATCCAGGGCAAGGCGGCAGCATCGACAAACAGCCGACCGAGCATGGCGGTTGCGAACAGGCCCAGCAAGGCACCAAAAGCCGCACGCAGACGTTCCTGACCATTGACGTGCTGCTGGTTCGGCTTGAAAGCGGAAAGTACGCTCCACACTCGAAGCAAGAGCGCACTCATGGCTTGAAAGTGCATGAGCGCATCGGGGCAAACAAGGATCCCTGCTGGCGGCGGGCGATGGCAATACGAACAGGCATGGCGACCGGCTTCCTCACATCGAATCGAAACCCGAACCACCCTCCGCGCGCACTTTCGGGGGATGGACGACGGGCAGCGATTGAAACCGAGATCAGGCCAGGACGGAATGACGACGGTCAAGCGCGCCAGCTACTCCATCGACAGGCGCATTCGAACGGCATGTTCAATCAACCCACTCAACGGGCGCATGCTGGCAGAGCACCGCCACGCCTCACCCCAAAACAGCGCTCACCCCTTGTCAGAGGCGCCGCGAGTACCACCACCAAACATCGCACGGGCCTTGCCGAAAAGCGTGACCACAACCAGGGTGATGGCGCCGGCGATGATGCCGACCACGACGTCAAGTACGAGCGGCGTTACCACACCGAGCACCCCACCAATGCCGGCGACCGCGCCCATGACCTCCGCTGCATGTGCGATACCGTGGTGCAGCAGCGGAACACCATGGGTCAGGATGCCGCCACCCACCATGAACATGGCTGCCGTTCCGATCACCGCCAGCGCCTTCATCAGGCGAGGCGCAGCCAGCAGCAGCCCGCGCCCGACAAACTGCGAGAAAGCGCTCGTCTTCTCCAGCAGGTGCTGACCGACATCGTCCATCTTCACGATGCCCGCCACCAGGCCATACACCGCAACCGTGATCAACACCGCAATTGCGGACAACACCGCAAGCTGGGTCATGAAGGGCTGCCCAGTCACGGTGCCAAGCGCGATCACGATGATCTCGGCCGACAGGACAAAGTCAGTGCGGATCGCACCCTTGATCTTGTCTGCTTCAAACGCGGCCAGATCAACACTTTCATCCGCCACCGCCGCCAGTTTCTCGGCATGGTGAGCAGCATCCTCGGCCGCATCGTGCAGAAACTTGTGCGCCAGTTTCTCGACACCTTCATAACAGAGGAACAGCCCCCCCAGTATGAGCAGAGGCGTCACCAGCCAGGGAATGAAGGCACTGATCGCCAGCGCCGCAGGCACCAGGATCACCTTGTTGCGCATCGACCCCACGGCCACCGCCCACACCACCGGCAGTTCGCGCTCGGCACGCACGCCGGAAACCTGCTCCGCATTGAGTGCGAGGTCGTCACCGAGCACGCCGGCCGTTTTCTTGGCGGCGACTTTGGTCATTACCGCGACATCGTCGAGGACGGTCGCAATGTCATCCAACAGGGCAAGCAGACTGGCTCCGGCCATCAGGGTATCCGTTCCCAAAAACTGTGACTATAAGACGTAACGCTGCCAGAGCCACGCTTCATGGCACTGCCAGCCCGTGGATCGAGCCCGCATCGGACAGCAGGTCCGAGATCATGCTGCGCAGCCAGCGGTTGCCCGGATCATGATGATAGCGTTCGTGCCAATGCTGCTTGACCGCGTAGTCGGGCAGCGGAAAAGGCACCGGCAGCACGCGGAAATCGCCCCGTCCCTCGAGCACTTCGCCCAGACGCCGTGGGATGGTAACGAGCAAATCCGTGTGTTCGATGACGAAAGCAACGCCAAGAAAGCTGGGTATGCGTAATGCAACGCGCCGGGTGATGCCCTGCCGGATGATCTCGCGATCCAGAATCAGGTGCCCGGTTCCCGATGATGTCACCACCGCGTGGTCTTCTGCTTCAAATTCTGCAAGGGTCAGCGCGCTACCGATGCGCGGATGGTCGGCACTCACCATGCAGACGTAATCCTGCCTGAACAAGGCCTGCTGATAGAAGCCGGCCTCCAGTTGCGGCACGAAGCCGAGGGCGAGGTCGGCCTCGCCGGACTCCAGCAACCGGCTGGTGTCTGCCGACAGAGGCGCGATCTCGATCTGTATGGCCGGCGCCACCCCCCGCAGGCGCACCAGCAGACGAGGCAAGAGCACCAGCTGGCTGATGTCGGTCATGCAGATGCGGAAGCACCGTGTTGACGACGCAGGATCAAACTCGCTGCGATACCCGGTGACACGTTCGAGCGCATCGAGCGTCTCGCGCACCGGATCCCGCAACTCGTCTGCAAGCGGCGTGGGCTCCATGCCCTGGGACGTGCGTACGAACAGCGGGTCAGCAAAGTGATCGCGCAATTTCGCCAGCGCAATGCTCACCGCCGGCTGTCCCAGACCGAGTCCGTCAGCCGCGCGCGTCACGCTGCGGGTTTTGTAGATCTCGTCAAACACGGCCAGCAGACGAACATCCAGCGCACTCATGCGCATTCCTTTATTCGATTATCGAATTAAATGGATTGATACCATTGCATGGACCGAATGTCGAGCACCCGTTAAATTTGATCCATCACAAAAAACACCCGCCGTTCTGATCCGGATCGACCGTTCAGGTTGCTGAAGAAGAAGGGGGGAAACGCCACAGGAGTGCGAGACATGCAGGAACTCGGTCGTCTTGAAGATCTGCCCGCGGATTACCGCGAAGCGCTTACCGCGCAAAACCTGGTACCGCTGTGGCCAAGTCTGCGCGCGGTGCTGCCCCCGGGCAAGCCGGCCCTGCGCACCCGCCCTACATTCTGGGCCTATGAGGGGCTGCGTCCACTGCTGCTGAAAGCAGGCGAACTGACACCGATCGAAAAGGCCGAGCGTCGTGTCCTGGTGCTGGCCAACCCGGGTCACGGGCTGGAAAAAATGCAGGCCAGTTCGTCGATCTACCTGGGCATGCAACTCCTGCTGCCCGGCGAATGGGCCCCTGCCCACAAGCACACACCCAACGCGGTGCGCATGATCGTGGAAGGCAGCGGCGCATACACCACCGTCGATGGCGAGAAGTGCCCAATGAGCCGCGGCGATCTGATCCTGACCCCGACCGGGCTGTGGCACGAACACGGACATGACGGCGACGAGCCGGTGGTGTGGCTCGACGTACTCGATCTGCCGCTGGTGTATTACACCGAAACGTCTTACCACAACGACGGCAAGGCGCAGGACGTCACCTCCACGATGGCCGAGCGCAGCTATGCACGCGGCGGCCTCATACCCTCCCCGGTCTTCAGTCGTAGCAGCGAGCGCAGCTATCCGATGCTGCGCTACCCATGGGCCGAGGCACGCGCCGCGTTGCTGAATCTTGCCGAAACCCAGCCGAAGATCGAAGCCGTACAGGTGGCCTACGTCAATCCGGAAACCGGAAGCGACTGCCAGAACATTCTTGGCTTCTCGGCACTGATGCTGCGCCCGGGCGAAACCCTGCGCCTGCCTGCACGATCGCCTGCCATGGTGTTCCACATGATCGAAGGTGCGGCCGGAGTCGATATCGACGGCACCGCATTCAATCTCGCAACCGCAGATACCTGCTGCGCCCCCGGCTACACCCCGGTCACGCTGAGCAACCGCTCGGGCAGCGAACCCGCCTTCATCTTCATTGCAGACGAAACCCCGCTGCACAAGAAACTCGGCGTTTATGAGGTGCGCAGCTAAGGCTGCAGCACTGACGCCAGAACACAGATCGCGAGGCACTGACCTCGCTCACTCAAACGCCCCCTACCGAGAGAACTGACATGACCCAGACCAACTATCTGTGGAACCCCGCCCCGGTGTACTCCCTGCCCGTCCGTGACAGCGAAGCCCGCATGCCGGTGAAGCGCATCTTCTGTGTGGGCCGCAACTATCACGCCCATGCCGTCGAAATGGGGCGCCCGGTGGACAAGAGCTCGATGAGACCCTTCTATTTTCTGAAGGACGCATCCACCCTGGTTGAATCCGGCGCCACCGTCCCCTACCCGACCGGTACCGACAACTACCACTTCGAGATGGAACTCGTGGTCGCCATCGGCAAGGCCGGCTTCCGCGTCGACGAGAAGGATGCCGATGAGATGGTGTTCGGCTACGCCGCCGGCCTCGACATGACCCGTCGCGACCTGCAACTGGTCGCTCGCGAACAGGGCCGCCCCTGGGATCTGGGAAAGAACTTCGAAAAATCTGCGGTGTGTACCGAGATCGTTCCCGCAGCCGGACTGGGCGTGCTTGAGTCGGGTGCGATCAACCTTCAGGTCGATGGCGAGACCAAGCAGACCTCGGACCTGTCGATGCTGATCTGGAACATCCGCGAGATCATCGCCGACCTCTCCAGCTTCTACCACCTTGAGCCAGGCGACCTGATCTACACCGGCACGCCCGAAGGCGTCGGCGCCGTCAAACCGGGCAACCGGATTACCGGCCATATCGATGGCGTCGCCGACGTGGCCCTGACCATCGGTCAGCCCGAGTAAGCCCACGCCCGCCGTGGCGGGCACATCACGTCAGTACCGAAACGCAGCCGCGCAGGCGGGTGCGAAGGGCGAGCTTTGCCCCTTGCACCGCCCTTCGCCCAACAAGACAAAGTCAGATCGAGGAGACAGTCATGAACGAGAACCTACCCATCATCGTCGCCGGCGGCGGCATCGGCGGACTGGCCGCGGCATTGGCACTGGTGCGCCAGGGCTTCTCCGTCAAGGTGCTGGAGCAAGCGCCCGAAATCGGCGAAATTGGCGCCGGCATTCAGCTTGGCCCCAACGCCTTCCATGCCTTCGATGCGCTGGGCATCGGAGACAAGGCGCGTGGTCGTGCTGTCTATACCGACTACATGGTCATGCACGACGCGCTCGACGAATACCAGGTCGGCAAGATCCCCACCGGCGACGCCTTCATCAAGCGTTTCGGCAACCCCTATGCCGTCATCCACCGGGTAGACATCCACCTCTCGCTGCTGGAAGGCGCACAGGAAACCGGTCGTGTCGAGTTCCTCACCTCGACCCGTGTCGAGCGTATCGAGCAGGATGAAAACGGCGTTACCGTCCATGACCAGCACGGCACCGCACACAAGGGGATCGCCCTGATCGGGGCCGACGGCGTGAAATCCGTGGTGCGCGATCACTACGTCGGTGACGAAGCCCGCGTGACCGGCCATGTCGTCTATCGTGCCGTGGTCGACAAGAAGGACTTCCCCGAGAACCTGCAGTGGAACGCGGCCAGCATCTGGGTCGGCCCCAACTGCCACCTCGTGCACTACCCGCTGCGCGGCGGCGAGCAGTACAACGTGGTGGTGACATTTCACTCCCGCAACAAGGAAGAATGGGGGGTCACGGAAGGCAGCAAGGAAGAGGTTCAGAGCTACTTCCAGGGCATCTGCCCCAAGGCACGCCAGCTGATCGAACTGCCGAAAACCTGGAAGCGCTGGGCCACCGCGGATCGCGAGCCGATCGCGCAATGGAGCTTCGGTCGCGCAACCCTGCTCGGCGATGCAGCCCACCCGACCACCCAGTACATGGCCCAGGGCGCCTGCATGGCGATGGAAGACGCCGTCACGCTGGGCGAAGCGCTGCGTGTGTGCAACAACGATTTCACCAAGGCTTTCGATCTTTATCAGCGTTCGCGGGTCGCACGTACCGCGCGCATCGTGCTGTCTTCACGCGAGATGGGGCGGATCTACCACGCCAAGGGCGTAGAGCGCCTGGTACGCAACGAATTGTGGAAGGGGCGCAGCGCCGAGCGCTTCTACGACGCAATGGAGTGGCTGTACGGCTGGAACGTCGACAACTGCCTGGCCCGGGGCTGAGCGCGCAACCATGCTGACAATCCACAACTTCTTTCGCAGTGGCACCTCGCACCGGCTGCGCATCGCGCTCAATCTCAAGGAAATCGAGTACGAGTACGTCGCGGTCGACCTGCGCACCGAAGCGCATCTTGGTGCTGCATTCAAGGCGGTCAATCCGCAGCAACTCGTTCCCGCGCTGGTCGACGGCGATCTGACGCTGATCCAGTCGCCCGCCATCATCGAATGGCTGGAAGAGCGCCATCCCGCGCCCGCTCTGCTGCCGTCGGACCCGGACGACCGTGCCCGGGTGCGCGCCATGGCCGCCATCGTCGGTTGCGACGTTCATCCGATCAACAATCGCCGCATCCTCGAGTACCTGCGCAAGACGCTGGGTTGCGACGAGGCCGCAGTACTCGCCTGGTGCAACACGTGGATCACAGCAGGCTTCGATGCGCTGGAGACCATGCTCGCGGCCGACACCCGACGCGGAAGCTTCTGCTTCGGCAACGCCCCGTCGCTCGCCGACGTCTATCTGGTGCCGCAGGTGGAGAGCGCGCGCCGATTCAACGTTGATCTGACGCCTTACCCGAACATCGTCGCAGTCGACCGGGCCTGCGCCGAGCTTGAGGCCTTCCGCCTTGCGGCACCGGGCGTCCAGCCCGACGCGCCGGGCGCAAGCCCCCCTGAACAAGACCTGTACCGCCACGAACAACAACAGAGGAGACAAACATGAGAATCCGACAACCCGCCCTGGCTGCAATCGCTGCCCTGCTACTGCCCACCCTTGCGCATGCCGAAGAAGTGATCCTCAAGGTCGCGCACTTCCTGCCGCCGATCTCGACCATGCACGCCAAGGTCATCGAGCCCTGGTGCGAAAAGATCGCGGCCGAATCCGGCGGCAAGCTCAAGTGCCAGATCTACCCCTCGATGCAGCTTGGTGGCACGCCGCCACAACTGCTCAACCAGGCACGCGACGGCATTGCCGATGTCGTGTGGACGCTCCCCGGCTACACGCCCGGCCGCTTCCCGGCATCGGAAGTCTTTGAGCTCCCCTTCATCACCACGACGCACGAGGCCTCTGCGCGCGCGATGTGGGACTTCGTGCAGAAGAACGCGATGAAGGAGTTCGCCGGCCTCAAGCCCCTCGCGACCTGGGTGAATGGTCCCAACGTCCTGCACTTCCGCGACAAGCGGGTGAACACGCTGGAGGAGCTCAAGAGCATGAAGGTTCGTGCGCCCTCACGCCTGAGCAACTCACTGCTCGACGCCCTCGGCGCCACCCCGGTGGGCATGCCGGTTCCGCAGATGCCCGAGGCCCTGTCGAAGGGTGTCATCGAAGGTGCGCTGATCCCTTGGGAAGTGGTGCCCGCAACCAAGACTCAGGAGCTGACCAGGTTTCATGCCGAGTTGGGCAGCGAGCGCGCGATGACGACCGCGACCATGATCTACGTCATGAACAAGCGCAAATACGAAAGCCTATCGCCCGAACTTAAGAAGGTCATCGACAACAACAGCGGACGCGAATTCTCAGCCTGGGTGGCTGCTCAGCACGTCAAGGCCGACGCGGCAGGTCGTGAGGCTACGGTGGCATCGGGCGGCACCATCTATACGATTCCGGCCGCCGAGATGGCGAAGTGGGAGGCTGCCGCAGCACCGGTGACCGAAACGTGGATCAAGGACACGCGGGACGGCAAGCGACTGCATGACGAGGCCGTGGCACTCGTAAAACAATACACAAAATAAACCTGCGTCCAACGCAGACAGACGGCGCCCCTGCAGCGATGTTGCGCGGCGCCGTCCACACATCACAGAGAGAATCCAATGGCTGAAGCACTGGATATACCGGTCGTCCCGGCGACGGGATGGGTCGGCAGGACCATTGAACAGGCCTGCTCCCTGATGGCCATGCTGGCCGGGGCGATGTTCTGCGCCGAAGCGATCATGTCGGTGGTCAGCGTGGTGGGCCGGGCGGCTTTCGACACCCCTGTGCAGGGTGACTATGAACTGGTGCAGATGCTCTCCGCGATGGGCATCGCAATGTGTCTGCCCTACTGCCAGCTGAAGAAGGGGCACGTGTTCGTCGACTTCTTCACGCTGTGGGCGCCCGCCGGGCTCAAGCGCGTACTCGACGCACTTGCCTCGCTGCTGCTGGCGCTGTGCGCCTTCCTGCTGACGTGGCGGATCTGGGAAGGAATGCTCGAGATGCGCGAATATGGCGAGACCTCGATGGTGATCGCGCTGCCGGTATGGTGGGGATACATCCCGGTCGCACCGGCCTTTGCCCTGCTCGGTCTTGCCGCGCTCTATACCTTCACCCAGACACTGAACGACGAGGTGACGCAATGACGGGCAGCGCAATCGGCCTCACCATGGGTGTGGTGATGATGGGCATGCTGGCGCTGCGAGTGCAGATCGGCATTGCGATGTTCATCACCGGCGCCGCCGGCTACGTCTGGGTATCCGGCATGGACCCACTCCTGGCCTATCTGAAGAACGCACCCTACGGACGGTTCTCGCTCTACGACCTGTCCGTGGTTCCGCTGTTCCTGCTGATGGGGCAGTTTGCGACCCACGGAGGCCTGTCGCGTGCGCTGTTCAAGGCGGGCAATGCCTTCATCGGACATTGGCGCGGTGGCATGGCAATGGCTGGCGTCGCATCGTGCGCGGGCTTCGGCGCGATCTGTGGCTCCTCGCTCGCCACTGCAGCGACGATGTCGCACGTGGTGCTGCCGGAACTCAAGCGCCACCAGTACAAACCGAGCCTGGCCGCCGGTTCACTGGCCGCAGGCGGCACGCTCGGCATCCTGATTCCGCCCTCGGTGCCGCTGGTCATCTACGCCATCCTCGCCGAACAGAACATCGCCAAGCTGTTCCTTGCGGCCTTCGTACCGGGCATCCTCGCCGCGCTCGGCTACATGCTCGTGATTGCGGTGGTTACGCGAGTCGACCCCGCCTCCGGCGGCCCAGGCTCCCCCAAGCATAGCTGGGGCGAACGTCTGCAGACGGTGATCGACACCTGGCCGGTGCTGCTGATCTTCACTGTTGTCATCGGCGGCATCTACGGCGGCCTCTTCACTCCCACCGAGGCGGCCTCGATCGGCGCTCTTGCGACCGGCGTTGCTGCATGGAGGTCGGGCGGACTGAAGGGCGAAGGGCTCAGGCAATGCCTGTATGGCACGGCGACCGGCACCGGGATGATGTTCCTGATCCTGCTCGGCGCGGACATGCTCAACTCCTTCATGGCCTTGTCGCAGCTACCCGCCGAGGCTGCTGCCTGGGTGCAGGAAATGGGCTTCGGTCCCTTCACCGTGCTGCTTGCGATCATCGTCATCTACATGCTGCTCGGTTGCGTGATGGACAGCCTGTCGATGATCCTGCTCACTGTGCCGATCTTCCTGCCCATCGTGCTCGGCATGGAGTACTGGGGTCTGGGGCTGGAAGAGAAGGCGATCTGGTTCGGCATGGTTGCGCTGGTGGTGATGGAGATCGGCCTGATCACCCCGCCAGTGGGCATGAACGTCTACATCATCAACGGCGTTGCAAAGGACATTCCGATGGCCACCATCTTCCGCGGTGTGCTGCCGTTCCTGGCATCGGACATCGTACGCATCGTCCTGCTCGTGGTATTCCCGAGCATCTCGCTGGTGGCGCTGCGCGTTTTCGGCTGAAACCGCCCCAATCAGTCAAAGGCCGTTCAATTCGTGTTCCGGCGGACGTGAGTCTGCCGGAACACCGATGGCGGCATCCCCTCCCTGCGTGCAAAGAAGCGCGAAAAATAGGCCGGATCACGGAAACCCAGCGCATAGCCGATGCCGGTTACGTCGAGGTCGGAATAGGCCAGCAGGCGACGCGCTTCGAGCAGCAGACGCTGATGGATCATGTCCTGCGCGCTGACCCCTGCCTCGCGCCTGCAGTTGTTGTTCAACTGTGCAGTCGACACGCCAAGGCGCTGGGCATAGAAAGACAAGGGCTGCCACGCCCGGAAATGTTCGTCGACCAGGGCGACGAAGCGCTCTACCCGGGCCCGGATCCGGCTCTGCCCGCGCTCGTCGTCGGCCAGTCTGCCTGCACGTGCAAGCTGCACCAGCACCAGGCCCAGAATCGCCATGAGCGTGGTCATGCGGCCTGGCTGATGGCCTGCGTACTCGCGCGCAAACTGCTCGAAGTGCAGTCGCATCAGGGCCAGCGTGTCGGCCTCTCCTGCCAGTGGCAAGTAACTGAAACCGTCGAAGACCCCGCGCAGTTCACCCGAGAGCACGAACAGTTCGCCGAGCAGCGTTTGCGGCAGCGTGATGATCTGCCCCTGGATGTCGGGTGAAAAGCGAAAGCCATGAATCCGTCGGGGCGGCACCATCAGCACGCACGGCAAATCAAGTCCGAGCGGCACGGTTTCGAAGCTCATTTCGGCGCTGCCAGAGCGCAGGAAGACCACATGCACAAGCGTATCGTGCGCATGCGGCGTGATTTCCCAATCGTACAGGGCACTGCGAGCGGCAATGGTCTCGTGGTGCAGCGGCTCCGGCGTGGACCACAGCTCCTTCTCGCCAAACAGCTTGTAAGTCGGGACGACGGCCTTGCTCATGCTTGATCTCAGTGATTCATCGAACACCCGACCGAATGATTATCCGGACTTGCGAAAAGTACAAGCATCGCTCCCGCCCAGTTCAAGCATCCGTCGTCGCCACTCCCTATAGTTGCACCCGTACAGCCACAACAGACAGATCCAACAGGAGAGAGACATGCAAACTCAAATCGGCATCATCGGCTGCGGTCCTTCCGGCCTCTGCCTTGCCCGCCTGCTCAGCCTGAGCGGCATCAAGAGTGTGATCCTCGAACGCCAGAACCGCGAGTACGTCGAGGCCAGGATCCGCGCCGGCATCCTTGAGCAAGGCATGGTCGACTTGATGCGTCGTGCCAAGGTCAGCGAGCGCATGGACCGTGAAGGGCTGGTGCACGACGGTATCGTGCTCACCTTCAACGGCCGCGAAGAACGTATCGACATGGCCTCGCTGACTGGCGGGCAGCAGGTCATGGTGTACGGCCAGACCGAACTCACCAAGGACCTCTACGACGCCGTGCTTCAGGATGAGAACATCACGGTCGTGTTCGAAGCCCGCGACGTTCAGCCGACGGGCTACCTCGAGGGCAAGCCGAAGCTGGAATACGTCAAGGAAGGCAAGCAGATCACCGTCGACTGTGACTATATCGCCGGTTGCGATGGCTATCACGGTGCCTCGCGCGCTTCGATTCCGCGCGAAAAGATCACCGAATTCGAACGCATCTACCCCTTCGGCTGGCTTGGCCTGCTGTCCGATACCCCTCCGGTGCACGAAGAGCTGATCTACGCCAACCACAAGCGTGGCTTCGCCCTGTGCTCGATGCGCTCCCCCACCCGCAGCCGCTACTACATCCAGGTCGGGCTCGACGAAAAGGTCGAGGACTGGTCCGATGAGCGCTTCTGGGACGAGATCCGCCGTCGTCTGCCCGAGCATATCGCCAAGGACATGGTCACCGGACCGTCGATCGAGAAGAGCATTGCCCCGTTGCGCAGCTTCGTCACCGAGCCGATGCGCTTCGGCAACATGTTCCTCGTCGGCGACGCCGCGCACATCGTGCCACCGACCGGCGCCAAAGGACTGAACCTCGCCGCTTCCGACATGTACTACCTGTCGACTGCGCTGATCGCCTTCTACAACGAGGGCGGACGTACCGATCTGCTCGACCGTTACTCCGAAACCGCGCTGCGCCGGGTGTGGGCGGCTGTGCGCTTCTCGTGGTGGTTCACGTCGATCTCGCACAAGTTCAACGACGATCCGATCGAACACAAGATCCAGCTCGCCGAACTCGACTACCTGATGAGCTCGACTGCAGGCAAGACCACGATTGCCGAAAACTACGTCGGTCTGCCATTCGATCCGACGTTCAAGTAAGGGTCCAGCATTCCAGCCCCAAGGGCTGCCGCCGTGGTTTCCTGACCACGGCGACAGCCCTTATTCTTGTTGGGATGATCAGGCACACCGCCACCTGGTTATTCCAAATGGAATTCCGGTCGCAACTCCTCTATGCTTCCCAGTACAAGGCGGTACTAGAGGAGACAGACAATGGACAGGAACGGACGAGTGGCAACCTGGCTCGAACTCGCGGTTGCGCCCGAGTGGCGACGCAAGTCGATGCATGTGTGTGTGCACCCGGTTGGCATGGGAGACGATCAATGCTTTGCCATCTCAATGGATGGTCGTCGCCTGTGCGCAAGCAACGGTCAGCTCACGACATTTCGTGGACGCCTGGCGGTCGAGCGCTTTCTGCACATGGTTCAGATTGAGACTTTCGACCTTGCCGAGCCCGACCCGGGGATGAGCTCATTCCCGCGCGGTTATTTCTGCCTGTGCCTGAACCGGCAGAACTGCCTGAGCCCCTGCGCTGAACAGGTCGATCGTAACGAACCGACCTGTTCGCCGACCTGCAGCCTGAGCCAGGCCGAGTGGCATCCGCATGCTGCAGCCACCGACAGAGTACAAAGCAGCGGGGCACGACACAGCTGAAGAGCTCGAGACGCACCGCGAACACTCGCGGTGCGATCGACTCATAGCCGCTCTGAAGGCGTCACTGAGAGCGGCGTATCGAGAAACTCCTCGGGCATCGGAAGCGGTGTCGTGGGCAGCACCATGTCCTGCGGTCGCAGCTGCTCGGTGAAGCCTTCGAGCGAGCCCATCGAGTGGCTGTCACGACGCGCAACCGGTTCGCTGATCATGTAGGCGATCACCAGCTGCGTCAGCGCTACAAGCGCGTCGCGGTGGGTGCGCTCCTGTCCGTGCGAGGCATCTGCGCCAAAGCCGATCAGCGCGGTTCGAATATCGTTTCCAGCCTCTACCGCCGCCGCCGAGTCGGAACGGTAGTAGCGGAAGATGTCGCGCCGATGGGCGATGTTGTTTTCCTTCGCCAGGCTGATCAGCTTGTGCGTCAGGTGATAGTCGAAGGGTCCGGACATGTCCTGCATGCAGATTGTTGTCGCATGCTCCGAAGTGTTCTGTCCCGGCGCAGCAATCGCGATGTCGAGGCTGAGCATCTCGGCAATTTCGCCATGCAAGGCAGCCGATGCACCCGAGCCAACCTCCTCGGTAATCGTGAGCAGCGGATGCACGTCCACCGGCAGTTGCAGCTTGTGATCACGCACCGCCTTGCATGCAGTGAGCAATGCGGCCACCGCCGCCTTGTCGTCAAGGTAACGCGAGTTGATGTAGCCGTTAGGCAGGAGTTCGGGCTCGGGGTCGAAAGCGATCCAGTCGCCGACATTGATACCGGCCTGCTCCAGACCCGCACGATCCGTGACGGGCAGATCGACCCTGACCTCGACGAACTCCCAGCCGACTGGCTGGGTATCGACCTCGCCACCAAACGCATGCCCCGATGTCTTGAGCGGGAGACAGGTCCCGCGCACATGGCCGGCGTCGGTAAATATGGTCAGCCGCGAGCCCTCGGAGAAGCGGGAGGACCAGTGCCCGATCGGCACGATCTCGAGCCGGCCGTTAGCCTTGAGGCTGCGCACCATGCCGCCGAGCGTGTCGAGATGCGCAACGATCGCGCGTGCAGGCTGCGCTTCGCGCCCGCGCAAGGTGCCGCGAATCGCACCGCGACGGGTCAGTTCATAGGAGATCTCGAGTGCTTCCATACGCCCCGCCGCGTAGCGAACCACCGCATCCGTGAGCCCGACCGGGCTGGGGATGGCCAGCAGTTGCAGCATGGTTTCTTCGAGATATTCATAATCGATTGGCGGTATTTTCTGTGTCATGTGTAATCTTCTCCTGTGGGCAGCCGACTGCGCGGAAACAGCAGGTCGACAAAGCGCTCCGCGGTGGGCTGAGGCTCATGGTTTGCGAGCCCGGGGCGTTCGTTGGCCTCGATGATGACGTAATCCGGGCCATCGACCGCCGGCACCAGAAAGTCGAGCCCGGTCACCGGAATATCGAGCACGCGGGCAGCCCTTTCGGCGGCTTCGCGCAAGGCCGGGTGCAAGTCCGCGGTCACATCGTGAATGGTGCCACCGGTGTGCAGATTGGCAGTGTTGCGCACCCGCAGCCGGGTTTCGGCGGGCAGCACAGACGACAGCGTCCAGCCTTGCGAACGAATGCAGCGCTCGGCTTCGTCATCAAGGGGGATCTTCGACTCGCCCCCTGTGGCCGCAGCGCGACGCCGACTCTGCTTCTCGACCAGGGTCTGCACCGAACTCTCGCCATCGCCGACCACCACTGGCGGGCGCCTCACTGCAGCGGCCACCACGCGAAAATCGATGACGACGATGCGAAGATCCTCGCCGCTGCAGAACTGCTCGACAATAACGCGATCGCAGAAACCATGCGCACGCTCCACCGCAGCCGTGACTTCATCCGCTGCCGTGAGATTGACGCTGATACCCTTGCCCTGCTCACCCTCGACCGGCTTGACCACGACTGCGCCATACCTGGCCAGAAATGCGGCGCGCGCGGCGGGGTCATCGGCACCGATCTGGGCCGGCACGCTGACCCCTTCTGCCGCCAGCAGTTTCAGCGTCACGCGCTTGTCCTGGCAGCGGCTCATTGCAATGGCCGAGGTCAGCTCGGACAGCGACTCGCGACAGACGATGCTGCGCCCGCCCAGCGTCAGGCGGAAGTACCCGCCCTCGGCATCCAGAATCTCGGCGTGAATGCCGCGCCGTATGGCCTCGTCGACAATCAGACGCGCATACGGGTTGAGCCCCTCGAGGCCTTCAGACGGGCCGGTAAACAGCGCCTCGTTGATCGCATTGCGCCGCTTCACCGCGAACGCCGGAATCCGCTGAAAGCCGAGCTTTTCGTACAGGCTGATCGCCTGGGCGTTGTCGTGCAACACCGAAACGTCCATCCATGCCCTGCCCCGTGCAAGGTAGTGCTCGGCGAGATAGCGCACCAGCGCCTCACCCACGCCGGGATAGGTTGCCTGCGGTGCCACAGCCAGCGCCCACAGACTGGAACCGGCCTGGGGGTCGGCAAAGGCTTCGACATGATCCATGCCCATTGCCACGCCGATCACCTCGCCGGTGCTGCGATCCTCGGCCAGCGCATAGGTGATCACCCGGCTCGCGCGCTCACGCCACACCCGTTGCGGATCGACCGGCACCATGCGTCGCATCCGGTACAGGGCATTGATCGCGGCCACATCTGCGCGGGTGCGCAAACGCCGCACATTGAATCCGCGACGCGTCGCGCGTTGAGCGCGATAGGCACTCAATTGCAGGCGGAAGGCATCGGACGGGTCAAGAAAGAGCTGTTGCGGTGCGGAGCCCACCACCACCTGCGGCTTTTCGACATAGAAGGCAATATCACGCTGGCCCGCACGCTCAAGCAACAACTGGCTGGCGAGCGCGGCCGGATCGCGCCAGGTCTGTGCCGGCAGCCAGCGCCCCCAGCCACACTCCACGATGACATCCTCCGGCATCGCCGCGGCTTCGGGCTGACCGGCGGGCAGATGCAGCGCCTGATTTCCGGCGCGTCTCACGCGCGCAAGCTGTTTGCGGATCATCACCCGCTCCTCAGGAAACATGCGTCTGCAGCCACCACTCGAGCAGGCCCAGCTGCCAGAGCTTGGAGCCGCGCAACGGGGTGATGTGCGCCATCGGATCGGCCAACAGGGTGTCGACGTAATCCTTGCGGAACAGCCCGCGTTCCCGCGCCGAGCGGCTGCTCAGCGAATCGCGCACCCGCTCCAGCACCGGCCCCTGAAGATACTTGAGCGCCGGGACCGGAAAGTAGCCTTTGGGGCGGTCGATGACCGCAGACGGAATGACCTTGCGCGCCGCCTCCTTGAGCACGCCCTTGCCCCCATGCGACAGCTTGTGCCGGGCGGGAATGCGTGCAGCGAGTTCGACCAGTTCGTGATCGAGGAAAGGCACCCGCGCCTCGAGGCCGAAAGCCATTGTCATGTTGTCGACCCGCTTCACCGGGTCGTCCACCAGCATGATCGTCGTATCCAGGCGCAAGGCCTTGTCCACCGGATCATGCGCACCCGGCGTATTGAAACTGGCAGCAACGAAGGCGCCGCTGCAATCCACTCCCTGATACGCAGGGCTCACGACGCGGCTGTACTCTTCAAAATCGCGGTCGCGGAAGGCGGCGAGATAATCTGCCACCGGATCATTGCTGTTGGCCACCTTCGGGTACCAGTGATAGCCACCGAAGACCTCGTCGGCGCCCTGCCCGCTCTGCACGACCTTGCTGTGGCGCGACACTGCTTCGGAAAGCAGATAGAAGCCGATGCAGTCGTGGCTCACCATGGGCTCGTTCATCGCGCCGACCGCTTCGGGCAGGCGGGTGAGCAATTCTGATTCGGGCACGAAGATGCGCTCATGAATCGTGCCGAACTCACGCGCGACGATGTCTGCGTACTCGAACTCGTTACCCTTCTCGCCGCCCACATCCTCGAAGCCGACGTTGTAGGTACGCAGATCCTGCACCCCGGCCTCGGACATCAAGCCGACGATCAGGCTCGAATCAACACCGCCGGAGAGCAAGGCGCCCACCGGCACATCCGCCACCAGCCTGCGCTTCACCGCGCCTCGCAGGCTGTCGAGCAGGATTTCGGTCCACTCTTCAAAGCTGCGGTTCTCATCGGCCGCATCCTGCGGATAAACCAGCGACCAGAAGCTGCGTTCGGTGCGGCGCCCATCCGCCTCGATACTCATCAGGGTGCCGGGCGGCAGCTTGCGAACACCGGTCAGCAACGTGTACGGCGCCGGCACCACCGCATGAAAGGACAGATAGAAGTTGAGTGCGGCGGGATCGATGCTGGTATCCACCCCACCCGCCTCGAGCAGAGCCGGCAGGCTGGACGCAAAGCGCAGACCGCCGGCCACCTCGGCGTAATACAGGGGCTTGATGCCGAGACGGTCGCGTCCGAGCATTACCTTGCCGCTGTCACGCTCCCAGATCGCAAAGGCAAACATGCCATTGAGGCGCTGCACGAAGTCCGGCCCCCAGGCGTGGTAGGCCTTCAGCAGCACCTCGGTGTCGCCATGCGAAAAGAACTGATAGCCCTTGGCCTCGAGTTCCCGCCGAAGCTCGGGGTGATTGTAGATTGCACCGTTGAACACGATGCCCAGACCGAGTTGTGGATCCACCATCGGTTGCTGCGCAGATTCGGAGAGATCCATGATCTTGAGCCGCCGGTGGCCCCAGGCCTGTGCGCCCTGCGCAAACATGCCGCCGTTGTCCGGACCGCGCCGCCGCTGATGCTCGTTCATCCGCGCAATGGCGCCAAGATCGGGCGTCTGCCCGTCGAATCTCACTTCACCCGCAATTCCACACATATGGCTTTCCTGTTTGATGACAAGCTATACATTCTACCAAACTTGTTTTGTGCAAATTCATTCATCACAATTCGCATCTACATACGTCATAGTCCGTAACTGCTCCCGACGCGAGGAATTGCACGCATTCAAGTCGCCGGGCCGGGCACGAAGTCGGGTAAAATCCTGCCCTCCTCCGCTGCGCGCAAACGCTCTGTCTAAGGCGCAAGCGCTGCCGAACCCATGTACGCCCCACCACCTCGGAGCATTTCGATGAGCCTTCTGGCACAACTGAAAAAGGATTCACTGCTGGCGCGCAAGGCCGCGGACAGCGTTCGCGCCACCCTGCTGAGCACCCTGATCGGCGAAGCCGAAATGGTGGGCAAGAACGCAGGCAACCGCGAAAGCAGCGACGACGAAGTGCAACAAACCATCCGCAAGTTTCTGAAGAACAACCAGGAAGCGCTGGCCGTCATCAAGGACGAAGGGCGCCTTGCCATTCTGCGCACCGAATCCGAGATCCTCGCGACCTACCTGCCGGCCATGGCATCAGAAGCCGAGGTAAAGGCATTCATTGCTGAAACCGTCGCAGGCCTCGCCGATCGCAGCCCGAAGTCCATGGGTACCGTGATGGGTGCGCTGAAGGCAAAGTACGGCACCAACTTTGATGCCAAACAGGCCAATGCCTGGGTGCGTGAGGCGCTGGCGGGCTGAGACACCCCCTTACTCCGAGTACCCCTGCATGTAGCGCGTACGATCTTCGTAACGCAGTCCCCACCACGGCAAAAAGACGTTGCCCTCGCCGCGGGCGCGGAACCAGGGCTTTTCGGAGTCGACGGTCCGTGGATGTGCAGGCGGGGTGACGGCTACCGCTGTGGCCGTTCCCGGCTCGGTCGTGCCGGCGACCAGAACCATGCGCCCCTTGTAATGTGCATAACTCACCGCCAGGGCAACATTGGTCAATGCACTGCCTGCCCCCATATTCCCCACCAGGGCCGGCATATTGAAGGCGTCAGTGATGATGTCCAGCTCGGGCAGCGGCTCGGCAAGGGCATGACCAAGCAGGCTGAGGCGGTCACCCGCCACATCGTTACCCTTGCCTGCATCGTGGATCACGTAGGCGATTTCATTTACGGGCCGTGCGACGCCTGACGCTGCTGCGTCCAGAGCGGAGCGCCACGCCTGCACCGCTCTGGACTCGCCGGGGCGCTCATCGAATTCACTGGCATGTCGCACCGCAGGACGCCCTACCCAGGCCAGCGGATCGCGCCCAGTCTCAAACGCCGGCCCCGCCAGCACCAGCAGTACACAGTTCTCGCTCATCTGCTCATCGAGCGGAAAGTCCGGCGCGTCCCAGTTCATCGCCCAGACGGTTTCCGTCGGGTGCGCTTCAAGATAATCGAGTGCTGCGCCGAGCGAGGTGAAACCCGCGCTTGCCCCACCCGTCGTGATGCGGACATCGGGCGGGGTGTCCCGGCTGGAGATGACCGGGTCTCCGCCGATGCCGAACTGGTCGGAGATCCTCTCGCGAATGATGCGGGTAGCCTCGAGCGGATCGAGCTTGTCGGTAGCGGGAATGGCGAACTCGACATGAATGCCGGCTAGCTCGCGCCAGTCCTTTTGGCTCTCCGGCTGCACCGTATAGAAATAGCCGCGATTCATTGCGTAGCGACGACCAATGGGTCGGAGTACCTCACGGACATAACCTGCGAAAAATCGCGAGAACGTTGCCCTTCCATTCCAGCTGGACACGATGGAGGCGACAGGCTGCACCGACAGAAACTTTCCTGGCTTGTTCCTGACCTGAAGATCTCCCTCATTTGGCTTCGCCAGTCCAAGCGTCCATAGCAACTGCCACTCGGTCGGATAATCGCGGCGAATCAGTGGGTTCAGCCACTGAACGCCGACCACCTGCGCGACGAATGGCGCCCCAGGCCTGTGTGCGCCCCGCTCCACGACGGGGGCCGCTGCTTCGACCGAGCGAATGGCCAAGACACTGGAAAGCATGAAAAATGCAGCGGCGGCAAGCGCAGGAAGGCCAAGAGTGCGTGCCATCAGATACTCCTCGGATACATTTATGTAGCTTGTGCCCGCCAGCCAGCCGAGCGTGCTGCTCAGCACGATGGCAAGCAGGAAAAGAAGGAGCGTCAGCCCTATGCGACGCGGCCGGGTTGCGATCAGTGTGTTCACACGCGGCTTCCCACGTTCAGCAAGGCTCCGCCGACACGCTCATCAACGATCTTCGTAGGCTTTACTGCTTCAGAACCAACCTCCTTGACCCAATCATGCAGGGGACGCTTCTTCATCGTGCCGTCCAGGAAGTATTCAGAGAGGTGTCCGTGCGGGTGCCCCAGTTCAGAGAGACTCTGGAGGTAGCGCCAATCCGCCTCCACACGCAGTTCATGCCAATCCGACTCAGTCAGTGTGCATGTGCCGATTGCAACATCGTAGGCAAGCACCCGTTCCGCATGAACTGGATTGGTCATGATCGTGGAGTGATCGGTCGCGTTCTGGTCGAGCGCATCCTTGAGAAACTCGCCGATCTGCCTCGATCGCCAGGCACGATATGTCTCATCCTCCTGCGCGTCGGGGAGTTCGTCGACGGCCAGCCCCCTGTTATCGACCATGCCGGCTCGGCGCGCCTTCATCCGCAAACGGGCACGGTCTTCATAGCGCATCTGCGCTTCGCTCCGGGCATCGCCGCGAGGAGCATCGTCAGTGCGGCCATCCGCGCTGCGTTGAATGCCGTGCGTGTCGTACGGATCGCGCGGATCAAGCTCGGCACCACTCTTACGGGCATTACGTGCAGCTCCAGCGGGATCAAGGCCTTCGTCAAATCCGTCAGTTTTCTCAACGCGACTGAAGCGCGTGGGTAGAAAAGGCTCAAGGGCTGGCGCATTGACAGGAATTTCCCAGTCCTCTGGCGGCTCGGCATTCACCCGCAAACCGATCAATTCCGTCAGCGGCCAAAGCACGACCGAGGTCAGCAGTGTCAATGCCTTGCCAAGCATCGAGGAGTTCGACTCCAATCCGCTAACGAGTCGATACCGAATGCGTGGCGACGGCGGGTACCAATACCCTGTCGCCTCGCCCGCCCGCCAATGGTTCTTCCAGAAGTGGTAGCGCCCCGGCGAACCGACCGGATAGCCTTGGGCGAAGACACGTTGAGAGAACACGCCTGCAGCGTTGGCATCCTCGATCTGTTCGTCACTCAGACCGAGCCAGCCGATACCACGGATGGTATCGGCTGAAATAACCTGATCGTGCGGATTGCAGTACAAGGTGACCCGTCCGACGGTACGCTGATCAATGCCGTAGCAGGCGCGATCACGCTCAACGGTAAATCCGGCACTATTGTCTTGCGGTGCGGGATTAGCCATCAGCCGGTCGATGTTTTCGCAGGGCTGTTGCGCTGCTGCCCGGCTGCGGAGAATGTCGAAAAAGGCCTTGAGTGCGTCGCGGCGTGCCCGCCAGGTTTGGCGGCCTCGCCGCCCATCCCCGTCACTCGCGCCACGCTGGCTCCAGGAGTCGAAGCCGTTCTCAGGTTCAAGGTTATAGGGTGGATTGGCCAGCACATAGGTATCGGCAACCGCGCCACTCGCCTCGCCGAGAAAGGCCGCACCGAGACCAATCATGTTGCCTTGACTGTGGCATACAAGCGTAATCGGACAATCGGGTTGTTTGCTACGGATGGAGGCGATCAACCTCGCAAGACGCAGCGCGGCATGCACGTAATAAGCTCGTGGCGGGCAACTGTACACATCACGCCCTGGCACCGGATTTACATGCTGCGCGGTGATCCAAAGAAAGAGGTGATCGTCGAGACCTTCGGACCAGAGGTCCGCCAAGGTAGAGCAGCCATTGGCAAACGGCCCTCCGCCCCAGTAATCGTGCTCGTTTAGCCACACATTGGCCCCCCATTCCTTGACAGCCTTCATGTCTGCCTTGTACCCCCACCGGAAGCGGATCACCGGTGAGTTATGGGGGACTCCCTTAGTGAAGGTCTTGTCTGTTCGGTTTGGATCGACAAAGCCCTCGGGATCCAGCTCGTCGGTGTACCCAACAGGTGTTAGCTCACCGGCATCGATACCCGGATAGGCAAGTTGCGCTGGCCGGCGCGCCAAACGTTTATTGAGCCCCACGCATAGCCCCTGCTCGGCCGCGTCATACCACTCGCCGTCGGAGTTAACGCCATGCACCAGGATCACCACGCCTGGCAGCGGCAACCGCTGAAGACAAGGGTAGTCCGAACAATCGGGCGATGTGGTGCATTCGCCGCGGGCCAGTACCCGTTGCGGCTGGACGGGCGATGGCTGGTTCATGATCCGCTCGACACGGTGACAGACGGGCCCCACACGCGCAGGATATCCGGGGCCACCTCATGGGCAAGCAAATCGCAGTTAAGCAGGCTCGGTAGCCAGTCTGACGTAATTTGGAGCGGGGAAGACATGCACGCCGTCTACAATGCAAATTGGATATCACCCGGAATGATACACAAATCAATCCTAATGGCATATCTATTGCACAACGCTGCCGTTATGCACTGCTTAACCAGAGACTCGGACGGCCGCATTCTGGCTCAAATGGTCGACAGCATCTCTTGCGCCAGTAATGAGGCCCCAATCTTCAGCGCCCCGGAAAGTGACCGGTTGGCACTTCTCCATTGAATGGCAGGCTGCTACATTCCACTTCGCTCCTTGAGCAGCCCCTTTTGCTACGCGGCATCGTCTCCCTGGATCGATGCCGGACACCCGCAACTCGTACATGTCAGCCCTGCAACTGAAACTACCGCCTCCCGTCGCCGCCGCGTTTGTCGCGCTGGTGATGTGGCTTGTTGCCTCCCTGCCTTCCGCCGCTCAGTCCACGCCCCTGCAACTGTTGCTTGGCGGGCCGATTGCGCTGGTTGGCGGACTCATCAGCGCGACCGGAATACTCTCTTTCTGGCTTGCACGTACAACCATCAACCCGATGCATCCGGAAAGGTCGTCGTCACTCGTCACCTCCGGCGTTTTTCGTCTGAGTCGCAATCCAATGTATCTGGGACTGGTGATCACGCTGGCAGGCTGGGCGATTCATCTGCCATTGTCGCCAGCGCTCCTCGGCCCGCCGGCCTTCGCGCTCTACATCCACCATTTTCAGATCCTGCCCGAGGAGCGAATCCTCGCCTCGATGTTTGGCGCTGAATACGAAAGCTACAAGGCAAAGGCCCGCCGCTGGCTTTAAGCTGCCCGCGTCAGTCCCGATGCTGCCAGGTGCAGCCGGTACAGGCCATGTCAGCCATTCCCTCTCGCACAAGCCCATAGTGCAGCGACAACCATCAAGCCACCGCCCAGCCAGCCGGCAACGGTGAGGCTTTCGCCAAGCCAGAACACCGCAAAAAGCGCACCAAACACCGGTTCGCTGCTCGTTAGCAAGGCCACCCGACTCGGAGAACTGTGCCTGAGTGCCCAGTTCTGTGCATAGAACGCAAACAGGGTGCATCCAAGTACCAGATAGGCGGTCGATTGCCAGAACGCCGCAGCCCTAGGCAAGGCCGGCAGACCATCGGAGGCCGCCACGGCCAGTATCAGACAGCCGAAACCGATGACGCCGGATTGAACCGCTGTCAGTACCAGCGCAGGCGCGGTGCTGCCACGTGTCAGCCTGCTCGTCTGACACACGGTGATTGCTCGCAACAGGGCTGCCGCCACCATCAGGCCATCGCCGAACCCCAGGGCGCCCGAAAGGCCGCCACTGAGCAAAAGCGCGCCCGCCAGAGACACCCCGGCAAACAGGAACATGGCCCGGGGCGGGCCGATTCGGGCCATCCACCACTCTACAAACGGTGTGAACACCACGCACAGGCTGATCAGAAACGCGGCGTTGCTGGCTTGGGTGTTCGCTACCCCGAAGGTTTCACACAGGAATATCGCCAGCATGAGAATGCCGAGCGGCATTCCGGTGCGGAGTGCATCCCCTTGCTGCCGGGCCGACGCACGCAGCAATGACGGCAGCAGCAGGGCGAAGGTCAGAATGAAACGGACGGCCAGAAAACCCAGCACGGGGTAAAAGGCCAAGGCACTCTTGGCGACCCCGTAACTGCTCCCCCACACAATCGCAACACCAATCATCGCGATATCGGAGACACGGAGCAGAGCCTGGGGAGCGGCGGGTGTAAGAACGATTGACATGGCGAGTATGGCACGGTTGAACTGGACGCCTGAATTGTCAATTCAATCCTTCAGCGTGATAATCCTGCAAATACGAACAGGACTTGTGCTCCATGAGCATTAATTATCACCCCGATTGCCTGCCCGACATGGCCGCCTTTGCCTGTGTGGTCGACTGCGGAAGCTTTTCGGCCGCGGCGCGTCGCATGGGGCTGACCCCCTCGGCCGTCAGCCGTCAGGTGGCGCGACTGGAGGCCGTGCTGCAGGTGCGACTGCTCGAGCGCACCACACGCAAACTTCGCCTCACTGACGCAGGGACCGCTGCCTATGCCCGCTGTCAGGACATGGTCTCGGCCGCTCGCGAAGTCCTGGCGCTGAGCGACACCCACACCGAAACGCCGCGCGGCCTGGTGCGCATCAGCATGGCCAAGGCAGTCGGGCGTCTGGTCATCCATCCGTGGATGCCCGAGTTCCTGCGGCGCTATCCGGAAGTAGACGTGCAGATGGTGGTGACCGACCGCACCGTGGACCTGTTTGAAGAGGCCATCGATCTGGCCATTCGCGTCACCGACACGCCGCCACCAGGACTGGCGGGCCGCCCCTTGATGCGCATCCGGCACATCGTCTGTGCCAGCCCGCAGTATCTGGAAGAGGCCGGCACCCCCAGACACCCGCATGAACTTGCGCAGCACCGCTGCCTGTATCTCGGCGAGGATGAGCGCGACCGTCACTGGCGCTTTCAGCGCACGGGAGAGAGTGCCAGCGTCAAGGTGAGCGGCCGCTATGTTGCCAATCACAGCGAGATCCGGCTTGAAGGCGCACTGCAGCACCTCGGCATTGCCAGCCTGCCCGAGTTCACCGCCCGGACGGCACTGAAGTGCGGCGCACTGATCGAAGTACTCCCGGACTGGGAACACAAGACCGATTACGCCGGCACAGCGTGGCTGCTCTATCCGTCAAACCGGTTTTTGCCGGCGAAGTTGCGCGTCTGGATCGATTTCCTTGTCGAGAAACTGGCGACCCAAACCGACGCTGCAGTCACACTTGCCTGACCCGGTCGGCATCGAAGCTGATTGACTCCGGCATGATCCTCGGCCGTAATGAGTGCACACCAGCAAGAAACACCGGAGCCACGGCCAGCACAGGCAGCTTCGGACATGCACTGATGACAACTCCGACTCGAGGCAAGCCATGAGCAACCCGACCAGGCAAGTGGAACAGGACTGCGCTGCAGCGCAAGGATGTGGTGCGATCGAACTCATCATCGAACCCCGTGACAAGGACCTTGGTGGATTCTCGGTGCGGCGCACGCTGCCGACTGCGCAGCGCAAGATGGTGGGCCCCTGGATCTTTTTCGATCACATGGGACCTGCGGAATTTCCTGCCGGCCAGGGCATCAATGTCAGGCCTCACCCACACGTCAACATCGCCACTGTCACCTATCTTTTCGAAGGCGAAATTCTGCACCGGGACTCGCTCGGCAGCCTGCAGGCCATACGCCCCGGCGACATCAACCTGATGGTGGCAGGCAGCGGCATCGTGCATTCGGAACGCGAGCGACCGGAACTCACCGCCGTTGCGCATCGCCTGCACGGCCTTCAACTCTGGCTTGCACTGCCGGAGAAAGATGAAGAAGTCGATGCCGCCTTCCATCACTACCCCGCGGCGGCGATCCCCTCGGTCACGGTCGACGGCGTTCCGCTGCGGGTCATGATGGGCTCGGCTTTCGGGGTCACCTCGCCGGTAAAGGTCTTTGCCGAAACCCTCTACCTGGAAGCCCATTTGCATCCGGGTCAAACCCTCGCGCTGCCGCCTGCCGAAGAGCGCGCGGTGTACGTGGCCCAGGGCAGCCTGAAGGCGCAGGACACCGTGATACCCGAGCATTCAATGGCCGTGTTCGCCAATGTGGCCGGCGTTGTGCTGGAGGCGACCCGCGAATCGCGCATCGCGATCATCGGCGGCGAGCGCCTCGGCAAGCGCTTCATTGACTGGAACTTCGTTTCCAGCCGCAAGGAGCGCATCGAGCAAGCCCGCCAGGACTGGAAGGCAGGACGCTTTCCCAAGGTACCCGGCGACGAGGTCGAATTCATCCCGCTGCCCGAATAAGGACTATGTGGCTAAAACGCGGGCTGACGCTAGACTTGCAATTTTAGTTCAGTCCCTATTTCGCGCCATGTCGGAAACCACACTTCAGCCACTCGCAACCGCATCTTCATCCCGCACACGCGTCGAGCTCGCCCTGCGCGCCCTCGGCATGCCATCCGACATTATCGAGTTCACCGTCCCGACCCGCACCAGCGCGGAAGCCGCTGCAGCGATCGGTTGCGGCGTGGAGCAGATCGCCAAGTCGATCGTATTCAGGACTAAACAGTCGGTCCGCTGCGTGCTGGTCGTAGCCAGCGGGGCAGACCGAATCGACGAAAAGAAGCTGAAGGAAGTACTCGGAGAAGGCGTCAAACGGGCCGATGCCGACTTTGTGCGGGCTCACACCGGGTTCGTGATTGGCGGCGTAGCGCCGGTTGGCCACATCGGCGACGTGACAGTACTGGTCGACACCGCACTGTGGTCGCTCGACCCGATCTGGGCTGCTGCCGGCACTCCGAACACGGTATTTCGCCTCTCGGCTGACGATCTGCACCGCATTCCCGGCATCCGCGTCGTCGATGTGCGTCAGGCTTCATGAAGCAACGAGCCTGAACCACCCGCCGATCAACCGTCAGCCGCCAGTACCCGAATGTCTTCGAGCAAGGCATCGACACTCTCTGCCAGCGTGTCCCAGCCACACATGAAGCGCGCGCCCCCAGCGCCGATGAAGGTGTAGAAGCGCAAGCCACGCGCCCGCAGGCCATCGATGACCCGCGGCGGCAAGTGGACGAAGACGCCATTGGCCTCGACCGGAAACAGCAACTCTGCCTCCGGAATCGTGGCCAGTCCGGCCGCCAGACGCTGCGCCATGGCGTTGGCATGGCGTGCATGCTTCAGCCACACATCGTCCTCGAGAATGCCGAGCCACGGCGCGGCAAGGAAACGCATCTTCGACGCAAGCTGACCCGCCTGCTTGCATCGCCAGGCGAAATCCTCGGACAGACGGCGGTCGAAGAAAACCACCGCCTCACCCATCGGCAAGCCCATCTTGGTACCGCCAAAACACAGCACATCGACGCCGGCACGCCAGGTCACATCGGCTGGCGACACCCCAAGCGACGCCACTGCGTTGGCAAAGCGGGCGCCGTCCATGTGCACGCGCAGATCGCTTGCATGCGCGAGCGCGGCGATGGCGGCAATCTCGTCGGGACGATAGACCGTGCCAACCTCGGTGGCCTGCGTCAGCGTCACCACGCGTGGCTTCGGGTAGTGGATATCGCTGCGTCGCGCGATCACCTCCCTCACCGCGTCCGGTGTCAGCTTACCGCCTGCACCCGGGGCGGTGAGCAGCTTGGACCCGTTGGAAAAAAACTCCGGACCGCCACATTCGTCGGTCGCGACGTGCGCCAGTTCGTGGCAGATCACGCTATGGTAGCTCTGGCACAAGGCCGCCAGGGCCAGCGAATTTGCCGCGGTGCCGTTGAAGACGAAGTACACATCGCAGTCAGTTTCAAAAAGGTCTCGCAGGCGCTCGGACACCCGTCGCGTCCACTCATCGTCGCCATAGGCAGGCGCGTGCGCCGCGTTGGCCGACACGAACGCCTCCATCGCCTCCGGGCAGATACCGGCGTAGTTGTCGCTGGCGAAATGCTGCATGCTGAACTCCCAAAAATCCGAAAAACACTGCTGTCCGTCATCGACGTTTTTCGCCGTGGCGTTTGACTCATGCCCAGATTACGGTAGGCTCTCCGCTTTCTCAAAAGGAGCAATCCACATGGCAAAAGCCACTGCACGTCACATCCTGGTCGCCAGCGAAGCCAAGTGCAACGAACTCAAAGCCGCCATCGAAGCCGGCGCCGACTTCGCGCAAGTCGCGAAAGAGAACTCGACCTGCCCGTCAGGCCGTCAAGGCGGCGACCTCGGCTCCTTCGGCCCGGGTCAGATGGTCAAGGAATTCGACACCGTCGTGTTCAGCGCACCGATCAATGTCGTGCAAGGCCCGGTGAAGACCCAGTTCGGCTATCACCTGCTCGAAGTCACCAGCCGCAGCTAAGCACTGAGCTGTTTCAGCCGGTGCCGGGGTTGGAGGGGCGGAGCCCCTTCAACACTTTCATCCGCGCCTTTTTACGGCGCGCGTTCAGCCGGTCTGGCGCTGCTCGAAAATCTCGAAACACCCTTCTCCCTCGCTGACCACCACCTCGCGCACCACCGCGTTTGCCGGGCCAAGCTTTGCCCACTCGATCAGCGTCTGCAGCACAGCCTCTTCGCCAGCGATCATGGCCTGAACCGAGCCATCCGGCCGATTTCGCACCCAGCCCTTCACACCCAGCGCAGTCGCCTGTTCGACCATCGACACGCGGTAGTAGACGCCCTGGACACGACCCAGTATTTCAAGATGCAGCACACGTTCAGACATCACCCCTTCCCCAGCTCCCACAGTTTCAATTGACTTCACCCCGTCCGCGCTTCAGGCGCGGAAAGGTCCATTTGACGGCATGAATGCCACTGCCGTCCATCCTCAACGTTCGATGAGAGTCAGCCCCGCCGGCAGCGATTCGCCAAAGGCACGGCGGCGGTCCGCCTCGTCCAGCGCCACCAGCTCGCGTACCTGCCGAATCCAGCTCTCCGGCGCATTGATCTGCACCAGACGACGCCCCACCTCCTCGCGCACCGCGGGCGACAGATCGCGCGCGCGATCACCGGTGAAGCGCGCCAGTTGCGCTGCGGCGAAGGCCGCGGGCTCTATCTTCTTCCAGTCCAGCGCCAGCACGGCATCCAGCCATTCGGCAGCGACCTCGGCCGGTACCGCCGTGTGCGGGCTGGCATAGAGCGGCTCGCGCGCCCCCACCCGGCCGAGCGCCCACCAGGCCTGTGCTTTCTCTGCCGGCTGCGCCAGACGTTCGAGCAGCCAGCGCCCCACCTCCACCTTGTGCTCAAGCGGTACCCGCTCGAGCGACGCGGCCAGTCGCACCATGTCGTCGTAGGCGGCGAAGGCCGGGTTCTGATTCTGATTGCGCCTGGGGGCGGACACCAGCGCCTCGAGCTGGTTGGCCAGCACCTCGAGCAGGACGAGCTGGGCCGGCTCAGCGAGCCCGGCTGCGGCACGCCGCCACAGCGTCCACCACTCCGACCAGTTCTGGCGCTCATTCACATACTGCAGGCCTTGTTCAAACAGCGGCCACAACTGCTCGATGCGCCAGTCGTCGAGCGGTGCGCCATACCCCGGACGCAGGCAGAATCCCGCCAGATTGAGCCACACCCGCTCGTGCTCGGGGGAGCGCCGGCGGCGCTTGGCACGTACCCAGAGGGCATCGAACAGGGCCCGCGCAAGCGCCATATCCCAGGTCTCGCGCTTGCCCAGCAGCACTTCGAGCTCACCCCGCAACTGCCGCACCGGCTTGACCGCACCTGCACTCGAAGCCGCTCCCGAACCGCCACCTGAGGCTGCACTGCCGAACACCCGGTCGATGCACGCCACCGCCTCGGCAAAACGCGGCGGCAACCCGGCCTGCGGATCCGCAGCCGCGTCAGCCTCGGTATCGGCGCCACGCAGCTGGAATTCGAGCAGCCAGCGCCGGTCGGGCTCGTCCGTGCTGACGCAGTGCATCTGCAGGGAGCCGACCTCGGTAATCGTGCTGATGAGTTCGACCGTCACGTCTCCGCGCCCGCTGCCCTCGCCCGACTTGCCCACGACGGTTGCGATTGGCGGCAGGCGGACGAAATCCTCGCCCGAGAGCGACACCACGTCGCCCGGCCGATGCGTCAGACCGGCACTGGAAGCAACCAGATGGAAGCGCACCGGCTGCCCGAGGCGCAACGCAAAACGGTGTTCGCTGAGGTGAATCTCTCGATCTTCCTCTGTGCCGCGCGGCAGGACGCAGATGCCGCGCGCGCCGCCAGCCTCCTCGCCGTACTTGTCGTCCAGCACCAGAAAGTAGCTGCGCGCCGAGCCGCCGCCAATCGCCGGCGCCAGGCCGTCGCGCACCAGCGAATAGGCCACCGCACCGCGTGCCACGGCCACCTCGGCATCGTTGGCCAGTACCTGTGGCGATGACCCGCGCCACTGCGCGAGCATCTCCACAATCCGCGACGCAAGCCGGGGCGAGCGGAAAACACCGCCATTGAGCAATACCGTATCCGGCACCGGAAGGGCCTCCGCTGCGGGCGCGGACTCGCCGAGCGCGGCGCGTGAAGCGCTGGCGTGACGACCGAGAAATGCCGCAAGGTGGCGCGTGATCGCGGCATCGGCGGGATAGGGCAAGCCGAACTCGACGATGCCGGCACGGCGACGGCGGGGTTGTTCGTCTGCGCCCACCAGGGGGAAGAAACCGTCGGCGACGAGACGCTCGACTTCGTCGCGGGCGAGTTCGGCAGAGCGCGCGCCACCGATCAGCCTGGAGCCGGCGCCCAGCAGCGTCACCGTCACCTGCGCCGGCGCACCGTCGGCGAGCAGCTGTTCCTTGGCGTTGCGGCATTGCTGCACGAGCTGTGAAAAGCGTGCTGCCGTCAGCCTTTGCCCTGCTGCGCTCAGGCGCGGTTCGAGCAGATGCGCCAGGGCCAGATCCATGTTGTCGCCACCCAGCATCAGGTGGTCGCCGACCCCGATACGGGTGAGCTGCGGCATGTCTGCACCCGGCTCAACCTGGATCAGGGTGAGGTCGGTCGTGCCACCGCCGACATCGCACACCAGCAGCAGCCGGGTGTGCTGCAACTCTGTGGAAAGGCTGGCGCGCTTGCGAAACAGCCAGTCGTAACACGCAGCCTGCGGTTCTTCGAGCAGGCGCAGGCTATGCAGCCCTGCCAGCCGCGCGGCCTCTACGGTCAGCGCACGCGCACCCTCATCGAAGGATGCCGGCACCGTGAGCACGATCTCCTGTGCTTCAAGCGGAGCCTGCGGGAAATGCTGCAGCCACGCCGCACGCACATGCGCAAGATAGCTCGCACTCGCCGCCAGCGGCGACACCTTGGCCACATCATCGCCCGCGCCCCACGGCAGGATGGGCGCGAGCCGATCGACTGCGCCGTGCGACAGCCAGCTCTTGGCGCTGGACACCACCCGCCCCGGCACCTGCGCCCCGAGATCGCGCGCGAGGGCGCCGAGCACCGCCTGCTCGACACCGGCGAGATCGGGCGCTGCCCATGGCAAGGCAGTGTCTCCCGCCGCCAGCTCCCCCTTTGCGGGGTGATAGCGCAAGGAGGGCAGCATCGGCCGCCCGGCCACCGCACCCGGCGCCACGAGCTGGTTGATGGACAGCAGCTGAATCTCGTCACTGCCCGGCGCCGCGTAGGCGACGACCGTATTGCTGGTGCCGAGGTCGATACCGACGCGGTAACGCATCGACCGCCCGGCACCGACATCGCTGGAACGCGTGCTCACTTCAGGCGGACGCCTCCGCACGCACCTCAAACTCGACCTTCCAGCGCTGCTCGCCATCGACCGGCAAGGCCTCCAGCTCCAGCGTACCGGCTTCGGTGACCCGTGCATGCAGCCTCACCCGCACGATCTCGCCTGCAGCGCGGCCTTCGGCAGGCAGGGTGGCCTCGATCTCGTCGAGTTCCTGCAATTCATCGACCGACCACATGTCGAGCAGCGTGCCAACCTGATCCGTGCGTCGCACCGACGAACCGAAGAAACGGAACCGCACCGGTTCGCCCACCACCAGCCCGAACTCCTGAGCCGGCAGCGCAGCCTCGGTACCCTCCTCCATGCCGAATGGCGCGAGGCACAGGGCCTCGATCGGCGGCTCCATGCCGGGTACGGCAGGCATGCTCGACTCGACCGCCACGTAGTAGGCCCGCGCCGTACCGCCGCGAATCCTCACACCGCGGCCGCGACGCACGTAACCGTAGTAGGCCGCACCGCGCGCAACCGCGAGATCGAGATCGGCGCCGCCGAGCAGCCGTGCCGGCGGCGCACCTTCGGCCGTCAGCCAGGATTCGAGCGTGGCCAGCAGACGGTCGGCAAGCAGGCCGGACTTCAACACACCGCCGTTGAACAGCACCGCGGTGGGATGCAGAAAGCTCGCGTCGTGAGGCTGCGCCGTGTCGAAGCCCTCAAGCGCCGCCGTGGCCTCACGCTGGCGGGTCAGGAAAGCGGCCAGATGCCGGGTGATGGCGGCATCCTGCGCATAGGGCAGGCCCAGTTGCGTGAGCGCTGCACGCGCACGGACCTGAGGATGCTCGGACACTGACACCTGGGGGAAGAAGCCATTGAGCAGCACGGCATCGAGTTCGCTGCGGGTCAGCTCGGTGCGGACCGAACCGCCAATCAGCTTGGCGCCGCGGCTAGGCACCACCAGCGCAACCGCGTCGTCTTCCGGCTCGGCCAGCAGCTTTTCCTTGGCCCCGCGGCAGGCGTGCGCAAGTGCCCGGGTCTGCCATGCGTCGAGCCGCGTTCCCTGCTCGGCCAGCTTGCGCACCACGCCATAGGCGAGTGCCAGATCCATGTTGTCGCCGCCCAGCAGGATGTGGTCGCCCACTGCCACACGGTGCGGTTCCAGGTTACCGTCACGCTCAACCACGGCGATCAGCGACAGGTCGGTCGTGCCCCCGCCGATATCGACCACCAGGATGATGTCACCCAGCTTCACGTCCTTGCGCCAGCCGCCGCCGCTGCTCTGAATCCAGCTGTAGAGCGCAGCCTGCGGTTCTTCGAGCAGGGTCAGACGGGTGTAGCCGGCAGCGGCTGCAGCCTCGGCGGTGAGTTCGCGCGCCACCGGATCGAAGGATGCCGGAATGGTGACGGTGACATCCTGCTCGGCAAACGGCGCCTCGGGGTGCGCAGCATTCCAGGCCTCGCGCAGGTGCTCGAGGTAGCGTACCGACGCGTCGAAGGGCGAGATGCGCGCGACCTCTTCGGGCGCATCGGCGGGCAGAATGGGCCCGCGCCGGTCAACGCCGGGATGACACAGCCAGCTCTTCGCGCTCGCCACCATGCGGATCGGGGTACCCGCGCCACGCGCACGCGCAAAGGCGCCCACGGCGAAATCCTGATCCGCGGTCCATGGCAGGGCGAGATCGCCCGGCGCGAGTTCGCTGGCATGCGGCAGATAGACGAAGGACGGCAACAGCGGCATGGCCTCGACTGCGCCCGGCCCCGTCAGCTGCGGCACGGAGAAAACCTCCAGCGCGGCCGCCTCGCCGTCACTGGTCGCGGTGTCGACGTACGACAGCGCGCAGTGAGTGGTGCCAAGGTCGATGCCGATCGTATAGCGTGGCGCGGTTTCCGCAGCGCCACTGACCGCTTCAGTGTTGTCACTCATAGCTCGACCTCCGCCGGGGCGATGATGGAGGGGTCATGACTATCGGACAGACTTGGCAGACGGGTATCGCTGACACGCCAGCCGCGATGGGTCAGTTGCCCGCTGAAGGGCGGCTGGCCGACGACGTTTCCGCTCAATCGAATCGCCGCAGCGTCGAAGCCGGCGGCCAGGGTGACGCGCTCACCTTCGCTTTCAGCACGCACCGGCTGCAGGCTGAAGTGCTCGCGCAGGGTCTTGCGACAACCTTCATGCACCAGACGTGCGGCCGCACCGATGTCGGCATCGGAGTAGGCGGCAATGTCTTCCTCGACGAAATCGACCAGACGCGCCTCGCGCTGCAGCAGGCCGAGCAGTTGCAGCGCCGACTCGGGCGACGCCTGATGCAAGGTGCTGACAGCGGGTGCGACAACCGCGGCTGCCGGTTCATGCTCGGCAGCCGGTGCAGGCTTCGGTTCGGGTGCGCCTGCGCGCAGGCGGCGAATGCCTGCGGCCAGTTCGGCATTGCCGATAATCGCGAAAAAGGTGCCGAAGGCGAGCGAAATACGGCCGAGCAATGAGGGGTTTGAGTCAGTCATGCGGGCGCTCCTGGATCATGGGGTGAGCTGGCGGATCGTCGAATCGCAGTTGCGGAGGCACACTGCGTCCTCGCGCCGGGTGCGCGGGCGTCGATTCCGACCGGTATTTTGCACCGCAATATAACCCATCCGCAGCCATCTGCCAGCGCCCCGCCCGATCTGCCGGACGTCGATACCATCAAGTTCAGACCGCAGATGTCGCACCCAGCGCAGCTCGCACGACGCATACGGCGTGAATACGCGGCTTGCATCGCGTCACGTACGCAGAGCCCATTCGGCCGTCCGGGACTTCGCATTCACCCGGGCGCAGGCAGCGAATCGCGGGATCAGTCCGGGCCGGTCACCCCCGGGAAGGAATATTCGGCGGAATCGACGCCAGCACAGCCACCAGCAAGCGCCAGGCCTGCTCCACGCTGGCCACCTCGACCCGCTCGCCAGGTGCGTGCGCACCGCGTATGTTCGGCCCGAAGGAGATCATGTCCATGTCCGGCCAGATCGCGGTCAGGATGCCGCACTCCAGACCCGCATGAATCACCTTCACCGCAGCTTCACCGCCGAACTCGCGTCGATACACCGTCTGGAACAAGGCGAGCAGGCCGGAATCCGGGTTGGGCGCCCACCCGGGATAGGGCTCGCGCACGCTGGCAGCCATGCCGGCGAGGGAAAACAGGCTGACGATCTCGGCCGCCAGTTCCCGAGTGCCGGCGTCGAGCAAGGAGCGCACCATCAGCGTGGCGTGGATACGCGCTGCATCCACACGCAGCACACCGAGATTGCTTGAGGTTTCGACCACGCCGGGCACCCGTTGGCTCATGCGCCTCACCCCGTGCGGCGCCACATGCAGGGCAGCCAGCACACGCCGGCCGGCGTCGTCGCTGAGCACCCGCGACGGCACACCCGGTTCCGGCAGCAGGCGCAGACGAAACCCGTCATCCACCCCGCCCAGCTCTTCGGCAATGTCGTCGCGGGCACGTGCCAGCGCAGCCTGCAGTGCCTCGGCACCGCCGTCCGCCAGCACGATCAAGGCCTGCGCTTCTCGCGCAAGGGCATTGCGCGCAGTGCCGCCCTCCAGCGTCGCCACCCGGTAGTCCACCCCGGCTGCAGCCAGCGTCTGCAGCACCCGCAGCAGCAGCTTGATAGCATTGCCACGCTGCAGATGGATATCCACGCCCGAGTGCCCGCCGCGCAGGCCATCCACCACAACACGCACCGCCTGATGTCTCATAGCCACTGGCTCCGACTCAAGCGCGGCTTCGATCACCACGTCCGCGCCACCCGCGCAGCCAAGATAGAACTCGCCCCAGTCCTCAGTATCGATATTGATCAGCAAACGCCCGCGCACGGCATCCGGCTTCAGCCCGTGGGCGCCGCTCATGCCCGATTCCTCGTCGAGCGTCAGCAGGACTTCCAGCGCCGGATGCGCAACATCGTCCGATTCCAGCGCGGCCAGCGCGAGCGCGACCCCGATGCCGTTATCCGCCCCAAGCGTGGTGTCGTCGGCCACCAGCCAGCCATCACGCAGTTCTGCCTTGATGGAATCGTGCATGAAGTCATGGCTGCTGCCGCCATTCTTCTGGCACACCATGTCGAGATGGCCCTGCAGCACCACGCCAGGGTGGTTTTCATAGCCCGGCGTGGCGGGCTTGGACAGGATCAGGTTACCGGTCGAATCGATCTTAACGCCGAGCCCGCGCGCCTGCGCCCAGGCCGCAAGCTCATCCCGTATCGCCTGTTCATGCCGGGAGGGCCGCGGAATGCGACACAGCGTGGAAAAATGCCGCCATACGGCAGCCGGTTCAAGCCTGGACAGGTCCATCCTGTACATCCTATTCAGTCGAAACAACGGCCGACACTGTGTCGCCCGCGCGCAGATCGTTCTCCCGAAAAGGATAACGCGTTTGCGGTGCGAGATCGCGTCCCGCATGCCGGACCGGTCCGCCACCTCTGGCGCACCGGTCTGTTACTCCGTAAGACATACCAATTTACAAGTAATTACCTTGCGTAACAGCCCTGATGCGAAGGATGGCCTAATGTCGGTCTCACGCTGCGGGACTCGACGCGGAGTATTTTCAGCCTTACCGGGAGCAGCCAGACATGAACATCCGCATTCCGAAACAGACAGCTCGCTGGACCCTTCCGCTGATCCTCGCGCTTTCGGTGAGCGCGTGTGTGGTCGCACCCGCCGAGCCCTATTACGATCGTGGCGACACGATCTACGTCACACCGCCACCTCGTGTCGAATACCGAGGCTATCCGCCGTCGATTGGCTATATCTGGATCGAAGGCAACTGGACCTGGAGCGGGCATCGCCACGAGTGGGTTCCGGGTCGTTGGGCGCCGCCCTCCCGTCATGCCTACGAACTCCAGCGTCGGGAGCGCATGCTCGAGATCGAGCGCACGCGGGTGCTGCAGCAGCGTCAGGCGCTGGCGATAGAGCGCGAACGTACTCAGCGCGCCCGCGCCGCCGAGCAGGCGCAACGGGAACAAGCTCTGCGGGATCGCGCCGCGCAAGAGCAACGTGAGCACGCACGGCGTGAGCGCGCTGCAGTTCAAGAGCAGGACCGCAGCGCACACGACCGCGACCGCGGACGTGAGCAGAACACGCGGGAACGGGGGCAGGAGCGAAGCCAGCAGCGCACGGACCGGCAGGAAACTCGACAGACCGAACCGGACACGCGTAACCGGCAGGATCGCCGTCGTGACGACGCCCAGACAAACGAGCGCAGTCGCGACCGGAGCGACTCTCGTACCGGGCGATCGCGAGACGATGAACGGGGTAGCGGCGAGCGTCGAAACTAGACCACAGGCGGCCACCGGCTCAGGACGACGGCGTTCACAACGACACTGCGCCAGCGTCACCACCGGGGTGACGCCGGCATGCCGGAAGCGCACAATGCCAGAAACGGCAATATCGGAGGCCGCCTCAGTGCGCATTCAGGTCTGATCTTGCCCCAGCTTCCTCATTACCGCGACCCGAACATGATCGAACCCCTGCTCCTGACCTCTGCGCGGATTGTCACCTTCTTCAATCAGCAGTTGCTGACCAATGCAAGCGGCTTCTTCTTCGAACGTAATGACCGGCTGTTTGTGGTCACCAGCAGGCATGTCGTGTGCGACCTTGCCAGCCTCCACCAGCCGAACCGGATCGAGATCGAGCTGCATATGGATGCAGACAATCTCGCCGAATCGACCGGTTTCTCGATACCGCTCTACATCGATGGCAAGAGCACCTGGCGCGAGGGGCTCGACAATGCCGGCAATATCGATGTTGCCGTGATCGAGATCGATCGCACGGCACTGCCTGAAGAAGCCATCTATCACGCCTTCACGCCGGAGCACCTGCTTGGGCACTTCGACCAGGTCGAAGTCGGCACCTCCTTGCTGGTGGTCGGTTTTCCGCTGGGTTTTCACGACACTCTCAGCCACATGCCCGTCGTACGCCATGCCATCATCGCGTCCTCGTTCGGTTTGCGCTTTCAGGGCAATGGCTACTTTCTCACCGATGCGCGCACCCATCGCGGCACCAGCGGCGCCCCGGTCGTGATGCGCATCGAGCACCCCGACGACGAACACACCGAACTACCGTGGATGCTGCTCGGCATTCATTCGGCACGCCTCGATGTCGGCTCCCGCGACCAGCTAGTGGACGAGGCCCTGGGTCTGAACTGCGCCTGGTATGCCGATATCCTGCTGACCCTTACAGAGAACTAGGCCATATCGGCCAGTGCATGACCAGGCTTATTTTCAGGCCGACGGTTTCCACGCCCCTTGCGGCCTATACTGAAGAAGCGTCTGCATCTGCAGGCGCCAATCAGGAGAACCATCATGGGCAAGGCACAACACAGCAACAAGGAAGCGCGAAAAGAACCCGCGTTGAGCCCGAAAGAAAAGAAGGCGGCCAAGCAGGCCAAGAAACACGAATCGGACGTCAAGCCGCTCGTTCCCGGCCGTTAAGCGCGTATCGCGCCGCAGGCCTCTGCGCTTTGCACGGGCCGGCTGATTACTCTTCCAGCAGCATCTTCTTCAGGTAGTCCGGCAAGCCGGACAGCACCAGCGTATCGGAGGCGCGGTCGTACTGGATCGCGCCCGAGCGCAATCCGCTGCGATCAAATTCCAGCTTCCATTGTTCGCCACTGGCGCGAAAGCGTACCAGCGGGCGAATGGCACGGCGGTCGGGCACAAAACCGCTGCTCAGCTTGATGGCTTCTGAATTGAGCGCCGTATCCAGCCGCTCCGGCTGCTCTGGCCACACCTGACGTGCGATTTCGTCAAGCGCAACCGGCTCGCCCGTCTCCCCCAGTTCATCCAGATAGCCATGGGCGCGCTCCAGCAGCGCATCCCGCGCCGGCGCCTCGAGCCTCTCGGTCTCGACGAACTGGTTGAGCGCGAGCACCAGCTTCTTGGTTTCCTTGAGCGCAATCACGATGTCGCTGCAGCCGAGGAAGCGCTTGAACCAGGCCGCGACGTCGCCACGCCCTTTCAGAAAACTGATGTAACGCTCATCGCCACGCTGCCAGCCGGCCAGGTCGATGCGCCCGGCCGCACGCAGGCTGGAGAAATCGAGATAGCTGCAATCGACAATGTCGAGCGTGCCGCTGATTGCAGAGCCAATGCTTTCGCCCACCAGCGCCACCCACAGGCAGTCGGTACCCCCCTCGGAGATGCGTGCGATTACCACGAACGCGCTGGCATCGAGCTCCTCGTCATGCGCGCAGATCTGCAACTGCTCCATCATGTGCCGGGACAGCGTGATGAAGTCGGTGCTGCGCTCGACCACGTGCTCGCGCAACAGTCGTGGCATCGGAAAGCTCTCCTGGTCCTCCTCGAAGCGGCCGAAGCCCTTGCTCGAGCGGTCGGCGTAGTGGGTGCACAGGCGTTCGACGAGGCGCACTGCGGCGTCGTCGAGCGGACAGCCCGCTGCGCGCAACTCGATCGCGGCCGGGGCCTGCGCCTCCTTGATCAGACGATGAACGACAAGATCGGTGATGGTGTGCTGGATCTGGCTGGGCTGATTCGGGCTCATGCGACGGACTCGGGGGCATTCGGGGGGGCGAATTCTCTCATGCCTGTGCCCACTGCTCACAGCATCCCGGACATGTACGCTTCGGTACAAAGTCACTTAACCCTGATGACTAGAATGTTTTGTGCCGGATGACCGACTCCGCCCGAGACGGGATCGCGCTCTGGACCGGCACTCACCACGCTCAGAAAAGAGTCTCATCATGAAAAACATCAAACTGGCTTACCTGCTCCTGATCGCAGGGTTGACTGCGCTTTGGCTGCTGGCCGACAACATCCTCTCGATACCTTACGATTTCTTCGCTTACCGCGCATCGCTGATCAATTACAGCGGCATCATCGGCATCGGCGTCATGAGCGTCGGCATGATCCTCGCCATGCGACCGGCTGCGCTGGAACCCCTGCTCGGCGGGCTCGACAAGGGCTACCGCCTGCACAAATGGCTGGGCATCACCGGTCTGGTAGTCTCGGTCCTGCACTGGCTGCTGGCCAACGGGCCCAAATGGATGGTCGGCTGGGGCTGGATGGAACGCCCGCAGCGCGGCCCGCGTATCGAACAGACCAATACAGTGTTTGCCTTCTTCGACAGTCAGCGCCATCTTGCCGAGTCCGTTGGCGAATGGGCCTTCTACGGTGCCGTTGTGCTGATGGTGCTGGCACTCGTGAAGTGGTTTCCCTACCGCTATTTCTTCAAGACCCACCGCATTCTCGCCATCGCCTATCTGGCCCTGGTCGCTCACGCCGTGATTTTGATGAAGTTCGACTACTGGGGTGAAGTCGTCGGACCGCTGATGGCCGTCTTGATGGCTGCAGGCAGTGTTGCTGCCGTGATCTCGCTGACCCGGAAGGTTGGCAACCAGCGCAAGGCGCGGGGCACAATCGAAGAACTCGACTATCACGCGGAGAACCGGGTACTGAAGGTTGCCATCAAGCTCGCCAGCCCTTGGGCCGGACACAAGGCGGGCCAGTTTGCCTTTGTGACCTTCGACCCCGCCGAAGGTCCGCACCCCTTCACCATCGCCTCCGCATGGCAAGGTGACGGCAGGCTGTTCTTCCTGATCAAGGGCATCGGCGACTACACGCGCAGCTTGCCCGGCAGCCTGCAGGAAGGCGCCCCCGTGAGCATCGAAGGCCCATATGGTCAATTCGAATTCGAAAGCGACAAACCCAGACAGATCTGGGTCGCCGGCGGGATCGGCATCACGCCCTTCATTGCCCGCATGCAGAGCCTGGTCGGCAAACCGGACGCCCCGGCGATTGATCTCTTCTACAGCACCAGTGCGCCCGACAAAGGCTTTATCGAGCGCATCCGCCAGATTGCGGACGCAGCCAGGATTCGCCTTCACGTTCTGGTTGCCGACAAGGACGGCCGCCTCAACGCTGAACGGATACGCCAGCAGGTGCCTGACTGGAACCGCAGTGACGTCTGGTTCTGCGGTCCCGCCGGCTTCGGCAGCGCGCTGCGCCGGGATTTCGCCTTGAGCGGCCTCAGCGCTGATGACTTCCACCAGGAACTGTTCGACATGCGCTGAGCTCATTGACGCAGTGGACAACAAACGGGCCTGGCGCCGCAATGCGACACCAGGCCCGTTTGTCTTGCGTGACGACGACGGTCGTCGCGTCGATCAGAGCGCGCCGGTGTATTCCCCACGCGCCGGATAGTCTGCCTTGATCGCGAAGTCGATGGCACCCAGCAGATCCTGGAACTGGGGACGGGCAAACGGCATGGTCTGCACTGCGCCGTAGTACAGCGTGCCGTCGGGACGAACGAGAAAGACGCCCGGCTCGCTGAAGAGCGCCGGCTCTTCGATGCCGATCGAGGTCTTGCCGCGCGAGGTGCTGATGTACAGTCCCCACTGCCGGGCCGCGTGCAGGTTCAGGCCATAGCCGAACTTGAGACCGCTGGCCTGCACCTTCTCGGCCATCAGCTTGGCGCGCTCTTCGTCGTCACTGCTCACGGCAATGATATTGACGCCACGCTCGGCGAACTGCGGCGCCAGACGCTCGAGTTCGATCAGGTACTTGGCGCAGATCGGGCAATGCAGGCCGCGGTAGAACACCACCAAGTCGAAGCGCTCGGCGGGCGCAGCACCCAGTACGAAACGTCCGCCATCGGTCAGCGCGACGCTGAGGGCGGGTACGGGCAAACGGGGAACCAGGGCGTGTACGGTCATTGTTTCTCATCCTTCAATTCAGTTATCGGCACCACCGCAGAGTAGCGCCGGAAATGAATCACGCGACGAAACGCCATCCTCGCCAGCGTCGTCGTGCTTGATTCGACACGGCCATTGTGATGTACTTTACGCAACACAAAGTTCGAATATGATTGCAGATCGTACAAAACCATGACAAACCGACTCGACCGGCTCTCCGCCCTGCTCGACGGCCTTGCGCCAAGGGTTGGCGTGATGCGCCCGCGCAGCGGCATCTCCACGCTCAGCTTCGATGCCACGCAAGGCGCGCGTCTGCACCTGCACCTGATCGCACGCGGTGAAATCGAACTGCGTGCTCTGAACCACGAGACGACCAGCGCAAGCGCGCCCGCCATCGCCATCTGTCGCGCCGACATTGCGCATTCCATCACGGTGTCGGCACCCGATGCGCTGATGTGCGCCGAGGCCATTCTGGAAGGACCCGCAGCCTCCCTGCTGTTGAACGAGTTTTCCCGGCCGCTGGTGCTCGCGCTTGATGAGTCCGACGCGTCACTGGGTCATGTCGTACGCCTGATTGCTTCCGAACTGAGCAATCCCCGCTGCGGACAGCCTGCACTGCTCGACCGCGCAGGCGACATCCTCTTCATCGGCCTGCTGCGCCACCTCGTCGCCCAGCCGCAGACGAGCAGCGGACTGTTCAACGGCCTTGCAGACACACGCATCGCCCGCGCCCTGGTGGCAATCCACGCAGCCCCCCAGACGCAGTGGTCGCTGGAGATGCTGGCAGACGAGGCCGGCATGTCGCGCACCGCCTTCACCACTCGCTTCCGCGAACTGATGCTGCAGCCACCCGGCAAGTACCTTGCGCAAATCAGGCTGTCGATCGCCAACCAGGCCGTGCGTGCCGGCGCCGGCCTCAAACAGGCAGCACGCGATAGCGGGTACGCGAGTACGGCAGCGCTCTCCCGCGCCCTGTCACGTTCGCACGCCCGCAGTGAAGCGCGGTGACACGCGGTGGCGTTCTCGCTGCCGGAACATAATCTGAACACAACGCCCGGAAACCACGGAATACGCAACATGAATGAGCTGAAAAGCCCCAGGCGAGCCCCGAGCCTGGTCCCGACTTCAAGGGCAATGCCATGAGCACATCGAGCTACTGGCTGCTTCGCCACCAGAACCAGGTGCTGACGACCACTGATCCGGCCGGCATGACCGCCTTCCCTTTTGGATTGCCACCGGACTTTGGCGCCCCCGCCGAAGCCTTGCTGATCGGCGAATGGCAGGGATCCCCGTGTTATGCGGCCGATGTCGACACCCTGCCATCCGGTCTCGAAGCCGGGCTGACGCCCGTTCGCGCCCTCTTCGGCCTTGCCGGTGCCGAAGCATTTGCACTGGCGGGCCGTGCAACCCAGCTCCTCGACTGGCAGCGGAACCACCGTTTTTGTGGCCGCTGCGGCACCCCAACGACGATGGCGTCGGGCGAGCGCGCAATGTCCTGCAGCGCCTGCGGCCTGGTGGCCTACCCACGCATTTCCCCCGCGGTCATGGTACTCATCCGCCGTGGAGAAGCGCTGCTGCTGGCCCGCAGCCCGCACTTTGCCCCCGGCGTCTTCAGCGCCTTGGCCGGCTTTGTCGAGGCCGGCGAAACACTGGAACAATGTGCGACGCGGGAAGTCCGCGAAGAAGTTGGCGTCGAGATCACCAACCTGCGCTACTTTCACAGCCAGTCCTGGCCATTTCCGAACTCGCTAATGCTTGCCTTCTTCGCCGACTACGCCGGCGGCGAGATCACGCCCGACCCTTCAGAGATCGAGGCCGCCGACTGGTTCTTGCCCAGTGCCCTGCCCTTGCTGCCCAATCCGTTGAGCATTGCGCGGCAGCTGATCGATGCCGCCTGCAACCATCCCTGAAGCAGGAATTCATACGCCTCAGTGACGGCGCCAAGACATCACGGTCACTGATCGGTGCATTGGAGATTTAACTCGCCCGAGGACCGCGATCCTGTTCAATCGCACAGTCAAGCGGCGTAGGATGATGCCAATGGCGACACCATCTGACGCTTCCATGACGCCCGCAGCACCCGTTCGCAAGATCGGCACCATCGAGGCCGTCAAAGGCCCGGTGGTCGACATCATCTGCGAGCATCCCCCTCCCCTGCACCGGGCGCTTTACGCCCAGCCCAATGGCGAGCGCTGCATCCTCGAAGTGTTTCGCGAACTGGGCGAAGGCCATGTGCGGGCCATTGCGCTGCACCGTACCGCGGGTCTCGCGCGCGGCCTGCCGGTGATGGATACCGGCGGCCCGCTGCAGATCCCGGTCGGGCAGGCCTGCCTCGGGCGCCTGCTCGACGTTTTCGGGAATCCGCTCGACGGCGAGGCGCCCATCGAATCCACCGACTACCGCCCCCTCGTTGCACCGCCCGGTCCGCTTGCCGAGGCCCGCGCCGCCGAGAGCGTGCTGGAGACCGGCATCAAGGTCATCGACCTGCTGTGCCCCTTCGTGCGTGGCGGCAAGACCGGTCTGTTTGGCGGTGCCGGCGTGGGCAAGACCGTGCTCATCACCGAGTTCATGAACGCGGTGATCCAGCTGCATGAAGGCGTGTCGGTCTTTGCTGGCATAGGCGAACGCATCCGCGAAGGCCACGAACTGTGGCACGACATGCGCGAGGCTGGCGTCATGCCGCGTACGATCATGGTGTTCGGACAGATGGACGAATCCCCTGGCGTGCGCTTCCGCGTGGGCCTCACCGGCCTGACCTACGCCGAATACCTGCGCGACACCGTGGGCAAGGACGTCCTGCTGCTGATCGACAACGTGTTCCGTTTTGTCCAGGCCGGCAGCGAGATCTCCGGCCTGCTCGGACGCATGCCCGCCACCGTCGGCTACCAGCCAACGCTGCTGTCCGAAGTGGCCGAGCTCGAAGAGCGTATCTCCTCCAGCAGTGCGGGCAACATCACCTCGGTCCAGGCAGTATACGTACCCGCCGACGACATGACCGATCCTGCCGTGAACGCCATCTACAGCCACCTCGACACCATGGTGGTGCTGTCGCGCAATCAGGCCGCCAAAGGCATCTACCCGGCGGTCGACCCGCTGCAGTCGAACAGCAAGATGATGGATCGCCACTTCCTTGGCGAACGTCATTACCGGGTAGCCGAGAACGTACGCGAACACCTTGCCCGCTATCGCGAACTGGAAGACATCATCGCCATGCTCGGCGTGGAGTCGCTGTCCGAGGCGGACCGTCGCATCGTCGGACGCGCGCGGCGACTCCAGCGTTACCTCACCCAGCCCTTCCACGTCGTCAGTCCGCACACCGGCATTCCCGGCGTGTCGGTCCCGCTGAGCGACACGCTGGACGACTGCGAAGCCTTTCTGCGTGGCGATCACGATTCGGTGCCCGAGGCCGACTGCTACATGCGCGGCAGCATGCAGGGAAGCGGCAAATGAACACCTTCGCCCTGCACATCGCCAGCGCCACCCAGCAGACCCGCTTCGAGGCCATTGCCAGCTTCGTCGGCAGCGACGCATCCGGGCAGTTCGGGCTCATGTCCGGCCATGTACCGATGGCGACGATACTCGAACCCGGCCTTGCCCGCTTCCGCGAATCTGACGAGGCCGCATGGCGCTATCTCGCGCAGCCCGGGGGCACCCTGCACTTCGCCGACAACATGCTCGCCATCGCCACCCGCAGCTTCGTGATCGGTGATGAGTTGACCAAAGTCCGTGCTGAACTTGACGCAGCCCTCGATCGCGAGACCCGGCAACACGCCGACCTCAGACACAACCTCGACCAGCTGGAAAACGCACTCGCGCAGCGCCTGTGGGACATGGAGCGGCCATGACCACACCGTCGCCCCCCACGAACAAGCCTGCGGAATCCCGGCGCGCAGCCCTGAATGAAGCAGTAGACAAGGACGTCGCCCGCATCGAGAAAGGCGAACGCGAGCGCCGCAGCGTGCTCGGCTATACGGTCTTCATGGGCACCATCGCCGGCCTGTTCGTTTTACCCGTTGTTGGCGGCGCCTATCTGGGCCGCTGGCTGGACGGCCTCGCCGAAGGCTATTCGGTACGCTGGACGGTGAGCCTGATCCTGCTCGGCGTGGTCATCGGCGGCATCAACGTCTATCGCTATCTGGAGGAGCACCCATGAACGCCCGATCTCCGGAACTGACTGGCTGAGCCGATCATGGATACCGAATCGATCATCTTCACCCTTGGCCCGCTGGCGATAACCCGTCCGGTGGTCACGACCTGGGCGGTCATGCTCGGCCTCACCGTGCTGTGCGCGATTGCGACCCGGCGCCTGAAACTCGACCCCGGCCCCTTCCAGACCATGCTTGAGGGCATCGTCGGCACCATCCATGACGCAATCGACGACACCCTACCCGACTACGGCGTGCGTCTGCTGCCGTTCATCGGCACGCTATGGATCTTCATTGCCATTGCCAACCTCGTCGGTGTGCTGCCCGGAGCAAGCTCGCCGACAGGTGATCTTTCGACCACGGGGGCACTGGCCGTGCTGGTGTTCCTTTCGGTGCATTGGTTCGGCATCCGTGGCGAAGGGCTTCGCGCCTATCGCTCGCACTACGTGCAGCCCAGCCCGATCATGCTGCCCTTCCACATCATCAGCGAGATCTCGCGCACCGTAGCGCTGGCGGTCCGCCTCTTTGGCAACGTCATGAGCCTCGAGACCGCTGCGATCCTCGTGCTGCTGGTCGCCGGTTTTCTGGTGCCGGTGCCGGTGCTCGCCCTGCACATCGTCGAAGCGCTGGTGCAGGCCTACATCTTCGGCATGCTGGCGCTGGTCTATATCTCGGGCGGCATACAGTCGCAGCAAACCCGATCATCCCGTATCAAGGCAGGAGTCTCCTCATGAACGACATGACCTTTTTCACCACGCTGTCCACCGTTGGCGCGCTGTTTGCCATCGCGCTCGGCGTGTTCTTTCCGGCGATGGCCATGGGCCGCGCCATCAGCCAGGCGCTCGATGCGATTGCGCGTCAGCCCGAAGCCGAGAAATCCATCTCGCGTCTGCTCTTCATCGGGCTGGCGATGATCGAATCACTGGCCATCTATGTGCTGGTGGTCGTGCTCATCGTGCTGTTTCGCAACCCGTTGCTCGAATACCTGCTCAAGTAAGGACCACCGATCATGCAACTGGACTGGACGACTTTCCTGCTCCAGATCGTCAATTTTCTGGTGCTGGTATGGCTGCTCAAGCGCTTTCTCTACCGCCCGGTGCTCGACGTGATCGCCCGCCGCCGCGAGGGGATCGAGAAAGCCCTGAATGACGCCCGCGAGGCCGAGACGCGCGCAGAAACCCTGCGTCAGGACTACGAGCGCAAGCTCGCCGAACAGGACAGCGCACAGGCGGCCGACATGGCCAGGCTTGGCGACGAACTCGCAGCAGAGCGCAGCCGCCGCATGGCCAAGCTCGATGCAGAACTGGCCGCGGAGCATGAGCGTCAGCTTGCGCTGGTCGAGAAACAGACGGCGGATGCCGGTCGCAAGGCAGGCGATGCCGCACGCGCTGCCGCCCTGAATTTCGTCAGCCGCCTGCTAGGCCGTCTATCGGGCGCCGAGCTCGACAGCCGGCTGGTCGACATGCTCATCGAGGATCTCGCCACACTGCCCGCCAAGCAACTTGAGGCCTTGCACGATGCAGCCGCCGCACCCGACGCCAGCCTGCAGCTCACCACCGCCCGGCCGCTGAGCGAAGCAGACCAGACGCGCCTGCTGAGCGCACTCAACGATGCCCTCGGGCGCAGCCTGCCGATGACGAAACAGATCGATCCATCCATGCAGTCGGGGCTGCGCGTTGGCATCGGCCCCTGGATGCTTGCCGCAAGCCTTGCCGACGAGCTGGTGTTTTTCCGTTCAGGGGCCCGCCGTGCGTGCTGAGCATCTTGATCCGCCCTCGACAGCAGACAGCGCCGACTACAGCCCGCGCCTGCGCGTTGTGGAGCGCGGCAAGGTCAGTTCGGTCGGTGATGGCGTGGTGTGGATCGAAGGCCTGCCTTCGGCACGCATGGACGGGATCGTCAGGATCTCGGACGGCAGCGAGGCGCTGGTTTTCCACCTCGCCGCAGACCGTATCGGCGCCATTCTGCTGACCACCACGCCGGCACTCATGCCTGGTTGCGAGGCACGGCAATCCGGCGACATTCTCACCATGCCGACCGGCGACGGCCTGCTCGGCAGAGTCATCGACCCCCTGGGTGCGCCGCTCGACGGTGGCGCCGCGCCGGACTGCAGCGGGCGGCGACCGATTGAAGGCAACTCTCCGCCCATCGTTGCACGTGACTTCGTCGACCGCCCGCTCTACACCGGCAGCAAGATCGTCGACACCCTGATTCCGATCGGCCGCGGCCAGCGCCAGCTGTTGATCGGCGACAATGGCACCGGCAAGAGCGCATTGGCGCTGGACGCGGTCATCAGCCAGCGCGACCAGAACGTGCGCTGCCTGTACGTGATGATCGGCCAGAAGCGCTCGTCGGTGGTGCAGACCATTGACACCCTGCGCACCCACGGCGCCCTGAGCTATACCACCATGGTCGTGGCCGAAGCCACGGCCAGCACCGGCCTGCGTTACCTGGCGCCCTTCTCCGGCTGTGCGATCGCGGAGGACTGGATGGACGCCGGTCACGATGCCCTGATCGTCTATGACGACCTCACCACGCACGCCCGCGCCTATCGCGAACTGTCACTGCTGCTGCGCCGCCCCCCGGGTCGCGAAGCCTATCCCGCCGACATCTTCTACCTGCACGCGCGCCTGCTTGAACGCTCTACCCGCCTCAGTGCTGCCAACGGCGGCGGCAGCATGACGGCGCTGCCGATTGCCGAAACCGAGCAGGGCGAGATTGCGGCCTATATCCCGACCAATCTGATCTCGATCACCGACGGACAGATCCACTTCGACAGCAAGCAGTTCGCCCGCGGCGTACTGCCGGCGATCGACATCACGCGCTCGGTCTCGCGCATCGGCGGCAAGGCCCAGCACGAGGCAATCAAGCGCGAAGCCGGGCGCATGAAGCTCGATTACCTGCAGTTTCTCGAACTCGAAGTGTTCACACGATTCGGCGCCAAGCTCGAAGCCTCGATGGAAGCACGCATCCGTCGCGGGCGGCTGCTGCGCGACATCCTCGCCCAGGATCGCCTCGACCCTCACAGCGCCCTCGACCAGCTCGCATGGCTCATCGCCTGCAACGAAAACCTGCTCGACGGACTCGACGACGGCGCCCTCGACGCCGCACTGCACAGCCTGCGCAACGGTGCTGCAGGCAGTGGCCTCACGCTCGACAGCCCGCGCACCGAATGGCTGACCGCCGTGCGCGGCTGGCTGAGTTCGGCCGCCGATACACTGGCCGCAGCCGGACCCGATGCACCTGCCGAGCTTGCCGACAGATCATGAGCAAGCGCCGCGAGCTCGAAGGCCATATCGACAGCCTCGCCGACATCGGCGAGTTGCTGGGGGCGATGAAGAATCTCGCGCTGGTCGAAAGCCGTCGCATCAATACCTTCATCGATGCCCAGCGCGCCGCCGCACGCATTGTCGAGAGCACGCTGGCGGATTTCATTGCGGACTATTCCGCACACATTGCGCCCCCTGCCACCCATGGCGAAGTGCTGTGTCTGATCGGATCCGAACGCGGCTTTTGCGGCGATCTCAACCAGCGCCTGATCGCCGAATCGAAAGCCGCGACGGCGGGTGCGCAGATCGTGCTCGTCGGCAGCCGTCTGGCCGACGCGTGGGCCCACGATTTCGCGGCGAGCATTCCCGGCGCAGGTTTTGGCGATGAGGTGCAGAACGTGCTCGCCAACCTCGTCGCCACCCTCACCCCCTTGCTTCAGGGGTCAAGGCAGTTCGGCCCGCCCGCGCTCAGCCTGCTATATCTCGGCGAAGCCGGCACGGTGCATCATTCGCTGCTGCCGGCGCCCGAACCACGTCGGGGCGGGCCGCGCCGCAGCCATGCGCTGCAGCTCACTCTGTCACCACAGGCCTTTCATGCCGCGCTGATCGACCAGTTTCTCGAGACCGCGCTCAGCGGCGCACTCTATGACGCCCTGCTGCACGAAAATCAGCTCCGTCTCGAACACATGGAACAGGCTGGCCACCGTATCGATGAACAGCTCGAAGACCTCGGCCGGCGCAGCAATCGTGCACGTCAGGAAGAAATCACCGAGGAGATCGAGATCATCCTGCTCTCAAGCCTCGGCGGCAGCGACACCTGAGCTCACCGCCCCTGTTCGAGGGCACGGTGATTCAGAGGTCCAGTTGCAAGGCCGCGAGTCGCGAATAAAGCCCGCCCTGTTTGCGCAAGTCATCCGGCGTGCCGGTTTCGACAATGCGCCCGCCGTCCATCACCACAATGCGATCGACCTTTTGCACGGTGGCGAGGCGATGCGCGATGATCAGCGTCGTCCGCCCTTCCATCGCCGCGTTCAGCCCCTGTTGCACCAGGATCTCGGATTCGGCGTCGAGCGCACTGGTGGCCTCGTCGAGCAGCAGCAGCCGCGCATGTTTGAGAATGGCGCGTGCAATCGCGATACGCTGGCGCTGCCCGCCCGACAGCCGCGTGCCACGCTCGCCCAGAAAGGTCTGGTAGCCCTCGGGCAGACGGCCGATGAATTCATCCACCAGGGCCGCGCGCGCCGCCTGCATCACTTCTTCGTCGGTCGCATCCATGCGTCCGTAGCGGATGTTCTCCAGCGCGTTGGCGGAGAAGATCACCGGGTCCTGCGGCACGATGGCGATGTCCTTGCGCAGATCGTGGAGGCTAAGCGTGCGGATATCCTGGTCGTTGATGAGCACGCTGCCGCCGGTGACCTCGTAGTAGCGCAACAAGAGCTGGAACAGGCTGGTCTTGCCCGCGCCCGACGGCCCCACCAGCGCAACACGCTCGCCCGGCCGGATGTCGAGGCAGATGTCATCAAGCGCGCGGATCTGAGGACGACCGGGGTAGGCAAAGACCACATGATCGAGCCGGATGCCGACCTGCGCCGCCGGCGACGGTTGCACGGTTTCGGCTTGTTCGCGGATGGCGGATTCGGCATGCAGCAAATCGAGCAGGCGTTCGGTCGCGCCGGCCGCGCGCATCACGTCGCCCCACACTTCGGCCATGGTCCCCACGCCGCCAGCCACCAAGGCGGCGTACAGCACAAAGGAGGCCAACTCGCCGCCGGTCATCACGCCTTCGTGCACCTGACGCGCACCCACCCACAGCACGAAGATGATGGTCCCCATCACCGCGGTGATGATCAGCGCTGTCAACGCTGCGCGCACCCGCGTACGCCGGATCGCGGTGACGAAGCTGGTTTCGGTACGATCGGAAAAGCGCTTCGCTTCCTGCCGCTCCTGGGTGCAGGCCTGCACCGTGGGCATGGCATTGAGAATCTCTCCAGCCAGCGCCGAAGTATCGGCAATGCGGTCCTGCGACTCGCGCGACAGGCGCCGCACCTTGCGCCCGATGGCCATGATCGGCAGCACCAGCAGGACCATCAGCACCAGGTTCAGGGAAAACAGATAGAAGCTGGTCACGGCCAGCATGATCATGCCGCCGATGAACTGGAACAGGCTGCGCAGCCCCATCGAGATCGAACTGCCGACCACGGTCTGGATCAGGGTGGTATCGCCGGTCAGGCGCGACAGCACCTCGCCCGTCTGCAAGGTCTCGAAAAACTGCGGCGACTGCGACAGCACCCGCGCATACACCGCATTGCGCAAGTCCGCCGTTGCCCGCTCGCCCACCCAGGACACGGTGTAATAGCGCATCGCCACCGCCAGCGCCCACAGGCTGGCCAGCCCGAACAAGGCCAAAAAATGGCCGTTCAGGCTCAGGGCACCGAGCAGGCTGCTGCCTGCGGCTTCCCGGCTTTGCGCACCGAAGCCGAAATCGATGAGATCGCGAAACGCCAGCGGTACCAGCAGGATCGTCCCTGATGCCACGCACAGCAATACAAAGGCCAGCGCAATGCGCGCCCGGTAGGGGCGTAAAAATGGCCACAGCCCGCTCAGCACCGAAAGCCGCCGCGGGCCCTTCGCCGGATCCTGCCTGTTCCGTGTCATCCGCGCATGGTCAGGACGGTTTGCGAAATTCGTTCGCAACCCACGCGTTTGCGCTGCTGGTCGTGAGCTTGAATCCGGCCGACACCCTGATCCGGGCAAGCTCCTCTCCATTGGCATCAAAGGCGGCGAGCATCGCGTAGGGGTCGTATTCGTCGGGTTCGATATCGAGGGTGACGTCGATACGCCCATCGTCGCTATTCACCGTGACCTTCTTGTGAAACATCGCGTGCAGTTGCTGCTCGTGCCGACGCCTGAACTCGGACGCAGTCTTGACCAAGGTATTGAACGCGTTGGCGTCGAGCGGCTTCGGATTCTTTTTGTCGCGCCCCATCGTCCACGGGCCAACCAGCGCAGGCTCGGGCTCGCCGTCGATGGTCATCGACACTGCCCAGCCCTCGTCATCTTCGTTCTTGATCACGCGCGCAGTCCAGCCGTCGTCGCACCACAGTCGCGCCTCTTTGATCGGCGCGGATTCGTCGAGCCCGTCGGACTCGCTGCTTGTCATCTCAGTCATCGTGCCATTTTACTGCTGCAGCGCACTTATCAGGGCCTGGCGCCACTGAAAAAGGCCGGCCCACTTGACCAGATCGGAGTCGGGCAGCGTATTCGGGGCGTACACTGTGCCGACCTGCAACATCAAGAAAACCCATGCTGGATATCGCCGCAACCTGTCTCGTCGTCACCGCACTCCTCGCCTACCTGAACCACCGCTTTGTCGGCCTGCCGACTTCGATCGGAGTCATGGTCACCGCGCTCGGTTTCTCGCTGCTGCTGGTCGGGCTGGATGCCTTCGACATCGTGCACGGTCTGCGCAACTATGAAGAATCCTTCCTGCGCTCGATCGATTTTTCCAACGTCCTGATGCAGGGCATGCTGTCCTTGCTGCTGTTCGCCGGCGCCCTGCATGTCGACCTGAGCGAACTGCGCGCCTACCGCTGGCAAATCGGATCGCTCGCTGTCGTTGGCACGCTGCTGTCGACACTGGTGGTCGGTCTTGCGATGTGGTGGGTGCTGCCCTGGGTCGGCCTGCCCCTGCCGCTGATCTACTGCCTGTTGTTCGGCGCGCTCATCTCGCCCACCGACCCGATTGCGGTGATGGGGATTCTCAAATCGGCTGGCGCACCGAAGGATCTCGAACTGGTGATCTCCGGCGAGTCGCTGTTCAACGACGGCGTCGGCGTCGTCATCTTCTCGCTGCTGCTCGGCACGCTGGCCAGCGGCGAAGCGCCGACTTTCGCCCACGGCGCCGAACTGCTCGTACATGAAGCCGGAGGCGGACTGCTGTTCGGTCTGGTGCTCGGCTATGTCACTTTCCGCCTGCTTCGCAGCATCGACAGCTACCAGGTCGAGGTGCTGATCACCCTTGCCACGGTCATGGGCGGCTACGCGCTGGCCAGCCGGCTTCACGTCTCCGGGCCACTGGCCATGGTGGTTGCCGGCCTGATCATCGGCAATCACGGACGCTCGATGGCGATGTCGGACACCACCCGTCATCACCTCGACCTGTTCTGGGAGCTCCTCGACGAGATCCTCAACGCGGTGCTCTTCGTGCTGATCGGCCTCGAGGTCATTCTCCTTCAGTTCAGCACGGGTATTGCCACGGCAGCCCTTGCCGCCATCGTGGTGACCCTGCTTGCCCGCACGCTCACCGTCGGGGTACCGATCAGCCTGCTCCATGCACGCTTCGGTTTGCCGAAAGGGGCTGCTCAGGTGCTGACCTGGGGCGGATTGCGCGGCGGCATCTCGGTCGCGCTCGCCCTGTCACTGCCCGCCGGGCCCGAGCGCGAGATCCTTGTCTCGCTCACCTACTGCGTGGTGGTGTGGTCGATTCTTGCCCAGGGACTCACGATCGCGGGGGTCGTGAAACGGACTGTGCGCACCTGACGCAGGATTGCGCCAGCCACCACTTCATCAGATCCCGACACGCCCCTTCACGCCAGCCATATCACGCACCAGAAAATGGACCAGCGCGACCAGGGGAAAAACACTGCCGATAGCACTCACCCACATCCAGCCACCGTGTTCGTAGAGCACGCTGGCCATGGCCGACCCTGCCGCGCCGCCGACGAAAATGCTGGTCATGTAGAGCGCATTGAGCCGGTTGCGAATGGCCGGGTCGAGCGCATAGATTTCGCGCTGCCCCAGAACCATGTTGGTTTGCACGCAGAAGTCCAGCACTACACCTGTCACCACCAGACCAATGATGCCGAGAGACGGCAACACCAGCACGGGCAGAAAACACATCGCACCGACGACAAGTGCGGCCAGTGTCGCAACCCGGGTATGTCCGGCGTCGGCCCAGCGCCCGGGGCGACAACGCTGGAACTTCACTATGGCGACACGCACCGAGTCCGTGGAAGTCGACGGCCCCTTCATCACCAACAGTCTGGACATGCTGCTCACGGCCACGCACGACGCACACGGCTTTGCCCTGCTACCGGAATGGCTCATACGCGACGACATCCGCAGCGGAAAACTCGAACCTGTGCTCGACGCCTGGCGCGTCACCCTTCCGGGTGGCGACGCGCACGTTTATGCAGCCTGCCTGCCGAACCGGCGCCATTCCCGCAAGGTGCATGCCTTCATACAGCATGTGAGCACCCACCTCTCGCAACCGGCTTGAGGAACGGCGTACCGATAGCATCGCAGAATGCCGCTAGAATCCGGGACGCAGGGGCGATCCGCGACCGATCCCTGGCCGCAGCCCCTTGCGATCGCGTCTTTGATCATGCGAACGGATTTCCGCCCCACAAGCGTGCCCTGGAGTTTTTTCGAATGCGTTTCCCCGTTCTTCTCATCGACCCGCAGGCAACGGACATCAAACACATCCTGGCGCAGTCGGCACCTGACATCGAGTTCATCGAGGACATCGGCGATGTCGAATCAGTCCGTCAATGCGAGATCTGGTTTGGCGCGCCTGACAAGGCGGCGGCGCTGCTGGTCAATGGCTTCAAGCCACGCTGGTTTCAATCGACATGGGCCGGAATCAGACCCTTGCTGTCGGACCGGCTTCCCACGGATTACCGGCTGAGCCGGGCGGTTGGCATATTTGGCCAGCCGATTGCAGAGTACGTTCTTGCCCGCCTCCTGGAGCATTCTCAGCAACTGCGCGCACGCGCGCTCAGTCAGGCTCATCAGGAATGGAATGCCAGCTTGCCGGGCGTCCTGTCCGGCAGCAAGGTCCTCATTGTCGGGGCGGGAGAAATCGGCCAGTCGGTTGCGGGCTATCTGCGGCCATTTGGCGTGCGCCTGACCGGCGTCGCAACACTGGCCAGACCCGTACCGAACTTTGATGCGGTGGTCACGCTTGCGGATCTATGCACCGTCGCCACCGACGCAGACTACGTCGTCAACATCCTGCCAGACACGACCGCAACAACGGACATCTTCGACGACGCCTTCTTCGCAGCGCTCAAGCCCGGCGCGATCTTCATCAATGTCGGGCGCGGCAGCGCAGTCGTCGATCGTGCGCTGATCAGCGCACTCGAACAGGGCCGGCTTGCCGCCGCCGTGCTGGACGTCTTCCGCGAGGAACCCCTCCCTGTGGCGCATCCATTCTGGACGACGCCGCGCCTGACCCTCACCGGGCATATTGCCGGCCCCACCATTCCATCCCTGATATGCGGGCTGTTTGTCGAAAATCTGCGCAGATTCAATGCGGGTGATGCGCTGAAAGGGGAAGTGGATTTCCTCAGGCCTTACTGATTTCGTTGAGCCCCGGGGTGCCCACCCATTTCTGCTGCATCTCGAGGCTTGGGCTCGCACCGGACGGTTCGCGGCACCACCCGCGAACCTCAGCCCTCACGCCACGTAGCGCAGAATCGCGAAATAATGGACGGCGCTGCCGCCGATCACGAACAGGTGCCAGATGCCGTGCCAGTGGGCGAACTTCTCGTCGAAGACGTAAAACACGATCCCCAGCGTATAGATGAGCCCACCCACCGCGACCCAGGCGAAGCCTTCAGGTGAAAGGGCCTCCATCAGCGGGAAGATCGCAGCCAGGGCTGCCCAGCCCATCAGCACGTACAGCACCAGCGACAACACTCGTGTGCGCTTGCCGAGCACAAACTCCTGCACGATTCCCACCAGCGCCAGCCCCCAGATCACGCCGAACAGCGACCAGCCCCATGGGCCCCGCAGACTGACCAGCGTAAAGGGGGTGTATGTGCCTGCGATCAGGAGGTAGATGGCGTTGTGGTCGAGTTTGCGGAAGAATCGCTTCAAATCGCCCTTGGTGCTGTGATAGGCGGTTGAGAAACCGTACAGCATGACCAGCGTGGTGCCATAGATGGCAAAGCTGACGATCTTCCACGGGTCGCCGCTCAGCGCGCCGATCACGATCAGCACGACTGCGCCGGTCAGCGCGAGTAGCGTGCCCACAAGATGGCTGTAGCTGTTGAATCTTTCGCCGTGATACACGACTACCCCCCCTTCATCGGACGATGTGTCGCAGTAAAAACAATGACTGTGAGCACCGCCGAACGGAATCGTTCGGGCCGGAAACATGTCCTGACAACACAGTCAGTGAACGCAACGAAAAGCGCTCACGACAAGGCGATCAGGCTGTGTTCTCAGGCGCTGCCGCTTCCACCGTCACTTTGACTTCAACCGTCATGCCCATGAAGGCATCCGGCGAACCGATATAGCTGCCCGTCAGCGGCGCCGCCTGTGAAGGATCGCGCACCACCGCGACCCGGATCAGGTTGCGTCCGCCAACGATTGCGTTGGTCGGATCAAACGGCAGCCAGCCCGCGCCCGGCAGATAGACATGCACCCAGGCATGCGACGCGCCGCCGCCAACCATGCCACTCTCGGCACCCAGCAGGGACTCGTCATAGAGGTAACCGGACACGAAGCGCGCCGCCAGACCGAGACTTCGTACCGCCTCCATCATGAACAGGGCGAAATCGCGACAACTGCCTCTGCCGAGATTGAGGGTTTCGATCGGCGTACGGGTACCCTCCTCGTCGCGTGACTCGTAGGCAAACTGGGCCTTGATCGCATGGGTAATGGCAATCAGCACATCCAGCGTGCGGTCGGTGCCGGCATCGGCGCAAACCTTGCGCACCCAGGCGTCGACCCTGTGCTCGGGGTCCTTGTACTGGCGCTCGTTGCAGCGGGCCAGATCGGGAATTTCACTGGCGTCGTAGCTGAAGGGGAGCCGCTCGGCATAGGGCTCGACCATGTCGACATCGGCATGGGAGGGATAGTGCTCGGCCACGAAGGTGGAATCGAACACCAACTCTGAAGCCTGCTCTTCGAAGCTCGCAATCAGCACCGAGTTGCTGAACACATCGTGAATCCAGCGCAGCTTGGCCGGCGGATTGATGCTGATCCCGGTATCGACCAGACGCAGGTCGTGACTGTCCCGCGGACGACACATGAAGCGGTGCTCGCTGAATGCCACCGGCTCGCTGTAGCGATAGACCGTTCTATGCGAAACCTTCAGTCGTGCCATTTCCTGCTCCTTTGATACTTCGTGTCTCGATGTGTGCGGGCATCACCCGCGCAACATTCATTTTCCGGCGTCTGTGGGTCAGCGGCGTGTCAGCAGCAGCCCGCATTCGAGGTGGTGCGTATACGGAAACTGGTCGAACACCGCTGCAGCGCTGATCTGGTGCGTGCCCTGCAGCGCAGCGACGTTGTCCTGCAGCGTCTGCGGGTTGCATGAAATGTACAGGATGCGGTCGAAGCCGCGGGCCAGTTCCACCGTCGGTGCGTCCAGACCGCTGCGCGGCGGATCGACAAAGAGCGTGGTGAAGCGGTAGCTGTCGAGATCGACGTCCTTCATGCGCAGGTATTCGCGCGTGCGGGCCAGCGCGCCGCTGATCTCGTCGCTGGACATGCGCACCATCTGCACATTGTCGACGCCGTTGGCCAGAAGGTTGTAATTCGCGGCGCCCACCGACGTCTTGCTGACTTCGGTCGCAAGCACACGGCCGAAGCACGGCGCGAGTGCGACGGTGAAGTTGCCATTGCCGCAGTAGAGCTCGAGCAGATCGCCATCCAGACTGGCAGTCTGAGCGCAAGCCCAGCCCAGCATCTTGCGATTCACACCGGCATTGGGCTGGGTAAAGCTGCCTTCGATCTGCTGGTAGCGCAACTGACGTCCGTTGAGCTCGAAGGATTCGAGCACCCAGTCCTGCTCAAGCACGATCTTCTGCTTGCGGCTGCGCCCGATCAGCTTCACGCCCAGCTCGGCCGCCAGCTCGCGGGCGGCCGGCTCCCAGCTCTCGTCCAGCGGGCGGTGATACACCAGCGTGATCAGCATCTCGCCGCTCAGCGTGGCCAGAAAATCGACCTGGAACAGGCGGTGCCTGAGCGCCTGACTGCCCTGCAGACGTTCGCGCAGTCGCGGCATCATCGCGCTGATGGCTTCGCAGGCTTGCGGGAAATGCTCGATGGTCACGGGCACCTTGGGCTCTGCGGGGTCGAACATCGCGTAATCGATCCGCTCGCCGTCGTGCCACATCCTGAACTCCGCGCGCATGCGGTAGTGCAAGGGCTCGGAGGCAAACACCTCGGGTTCAGGCAGCTCAAAGGCCGCAAAGTTGTGCTTGAACTGCGACACCTTGTCCGCGAGCTGATCTGCGTAGGTAGAGGGGTCGATGGTGGGAATGGGCATGATGTCCTTGGGTGTTGAGGCCGTCCCGAAGGAAAGCAGCCGATGCGAGTCGAACGGACCTGGCCGTTGGCAGAGGGCGGAATATACCCTTGTCAGCCGCCGGCCGGGAGCCTCATCGGTCAGCGTCCGTGCAATACCGCGCGATCTGCTTCGCTTGCAAACAGCGCGTCCGCCATGGCGGCAATTTCCCGCGGAATCTGCGACAGCGGCCCGCCAGCCGCCTCTGCCGCGCGGATCAGTTTGGTAACCACGTCCGCCATCGGCAAGGATGCGCCGAAGTACAGTGGCGCGCCATCGCGGAAAATTGCCAGCGTCGGAAACGTCTCGACGTCCAGATCATTGGCCAGATCCGCTTCATCCTCAATATCCAGCCACGAGAACACGATATGCGGGTGCTCTGCGGCAAGCTGCTCCAGCACGGGACGGAATGAACGGCAGGTACCGCACCAGTCGGCGCACAGGGCAAGTACGACGTGGCAATGCTCTGGCCGCGACGCTGTTGCGTCACTCAGCAGTGCGAGAGGAAGAAGGGTGGACATCGGCGGGAAAGAGGGTGGATACATCGAACGGGTATAGCTTGTCCGAAAAACGGACTTTAGACCACCCCGGATATCCCTGCCTCGCCTGATACCGAACGAAATAAAAAATACCCACTGGGCGGCAGCTCCATCCAGTGGGCAGACAAAAGCGGGTACGAGGAACCGAGGAGACTGTACCCGCTGGATACGAACGAGAAGACCGCTCAGAACACCGACGTATCGAAGCGCACCAGCACCTCGCCCGACGCCCGAACCGTGGTCGCATGCGCCATGACCTGTGGCCCGAAGGTCGTCATGTAGAAGCGCGCAAGTTCGATCAGGCTGGCGTGATACTGCGCATCGCCTTCAGCCGCCATGATGCGGCGACGCGCGGCCTGCGCTGCGCGCGCGAGTTGCCAGCCACCGCACACGGTACCGAGCAGGTGCAGAAATGGCACCGCCCCCGCCAGTACATCTCCAAGGCGATCCTTGCCGTTGGAGAGCATCCACTCCAGGGTCTGCTCCAGGCTGTCCAGTTGCACTGCCAGCCCGGCGCCAATCGATGCCAGCTCGCCATCCTCTTCGAGCTGACTGACAGTGCCACGGATGTCGGCGATCAACTCGCTCAGCGTCGCCCCGCGCTCGCGCAGGATCTTGCGCCCGACCAGATCGTTGGCCTGAATGCCGGTGGTGCCCTCGTAAATGGTAATGATGCGGGCGTCGCGAAAGAACTGGGCTACCCCGGTCTCTTCGACGAAACCCATGCCACCGAAGACCTGGATGGCCTCGTCGCAGACATCGTTTCCGACCTCGGTGCACCAGCCCTTGGCCACCGGCATCAGCAGGTCTACATAGCGTCGGCACTTGTCTGCCTGCGCTGCGTCGGGACTGTGATGGGCAAAATCGAACCAGCCGGCTGCGGTGTACAACAGGGCCCGCATGGCCATCACCCGCGCCCGCATGCCCAGCAGCATGCGCTTGACGTCCGGGTGATGGATGATCGGCCTGCCGGTTTCGCCGCTGACCGCATCCCGCCCCTGAACGCGATCCTGCGCATAGGCGAGTGCAAACTGCCAGGCGCGTTCGCCCAGTCCAGCCCCCTGCACGCCGACACCGAAACGGGCCTCGTTCATCATGATGAACATGGTTTCCAGGCCACAATTGGGGGCGCCCACGAGGTAGCCGGTCGCGCCTCCCTGATCGCCGAAACTCAGGGTGCAGGTCGGACTGCCGTGAATGCCCATCTTGTGTTCGATGGAGATGCAGCGCACGTCGTTCTTCGCCCCCGGTGCGCCATCCGGACCGACCAGAAACTTGGGCACGATGAACAGCGACAGCCCCTTTACCCCAGCCGGCGCATCCGGCAAACGGGCCAGCACCAGGTGCACGATGTTGGGCGTGAGTTCATGCTCGCCGTATGAGATGAAGATCTTCTGTCCGTAGATGCGGTAGCTGCCGTCACCGGCTGGCTCGGCACGTGCGCGGGTGGCAGCGAGGTCCGAACCGGCCTGCGGTTCGGTGAGGTTCATCGTGCTGCTCCACTCACCGCTCACCACCTTGTGCAGCCAGGTTGCCTTCTGCTCCTCGCTGGCCGCGATCAGCAGGGCTTCGGCCTGACTGACATTGAGTTGCGGCAGCATGGTGAAGGCCATATTGGTGGAGAACCACATCTCCCACACCGGCGTGGACACCAGCTTTGGCAGCCCCTGACCGCCAAACTCGGTCGGCAGCGACAGGCCGAGCCAGCCCGCATCACGGAACTGGTCGTAAGCGGCCTGCCAACCATCGGGTGCAAGCACACGCCCATCTTCCAGCCGGCAGCCCTGCAGATCACCCTGGCGGTTGATCGGGGCCAGTACGCCGGCGGCGAACTTGCCGGCTTCCTCGAGGATGGCCGCCACCAGATCGGGCGACGCATCCTCGCAGCCCGGCAGGCCTGCGATGGCATCGAGCCCGGCAAGCTCGTTCAGGATGAACTGCATGTCGCGCAAGGGCGCGTTGTAATCGAACATGATGAAGTCTCCTCGCCCCGATGCCAGAGCGATCGGGACGGCTCGTGTTGCGCTGGTTACTCGCAGGCGGCGCGAATGTCTTCCGGAATCGGCACGGCCTTGATGCGCAGTGGATCTTCCGGGTCCTGAATGGCAAAGACCCGCACCTCACGCCCTTCGCACAGCACGGTATCGCCGCGCCGGGCAACATGGCGCATGACAAAGCTCTTGTTGTTCCAGGTCTCAACCGAGGATTCGATCTCGATATCCTCGCCATAGGTTGCGGAACTCATGAACTTTGCCTGTGCATCCACCAGCGGGGTGCCGATGATGCCGCGCGTGGCCAGCGTGTCGCGCCAGCTTGGTACGCCACAGGCGGTAAAGAACTCGCGGCTCGACGTGTCGAACCACTTGAAATAGTTGGCGAAGAAAACGATCTGCGCCGGATCGCAATCGCTGAAAGCGATACGCATGCGAAAAATGTTGCTGCGTGCCATGAGATCTTCCTTGTCAGCGCGGTGCAAGCCGGATCGCTCCGTCCAGCCGGATGGTTTCGCCGTTGATCATGATGTTGTCGACGATGCTGCAGACCAGCTTCGCGTATTCCGCCGGCTGACCGAGACGCTGCGGGAATGGCACGGATTCACCCAGTGACTGCTGCACTTCGGGCGGCAGGGTGTGCATCATCGGCGTCAGGAACAGTCCGGGCGCGATGGTGACCACGCGGATGCCGCTGCGTGCCAGCTCCCGCGCGATCGGCAGCGTCATCGACACGATGCCGCCCTTCGACGCTGCATAAGCCGCCTGCCCGATCTGCCCCTCGTAGGCGGCAACCGATGCGGTGTTGACGATCACGCCGCGCTCGCCGTCGGCCTGTGCTTCGCAGCGAGCCATGGCTTCCGCCGCCAGCCGGATCATGTTGAAGGTGCCGATCAGATTGACCTGGATGGTGCGGGAGAAACTCTCCAGCGCCATCGCCCCCTCCTTGCCCAGCACCTTGCCGGCGGTGCCGATGCCGGCACAGTTGATCAGGCCGTGCAGGCCACCAAAGCGCGATACCGCCAGATCGACTGCGGCGCGGGCATCGGCTTCGTCAGCGACGTTGGTCCGCACGCAGACCGCGCGTTCGCCCAGCATCGCTGCCAGCTGATTGCCAAGTTCGACGTTGAGGTCGGCAATCACCACATTGGCGCCCGCTGCATGCAATGCTCGCACACTGGCTTCGCCCAGGCCTGAGGCCCCTCCGGTGACGATGAAGGTGTTGTTTTCGAATTTCATGCTGTACTCCGTATGACGCTCAGTTGGCGTTCTCAACCACAATCGCAACCCCTTGCCCGCCACCGGCACAGGCCGACGAAACGCCGAACTGCAGGCCGGCCTCCTTCAGTTCGCGGGCCACGGTGGTGGTGAGGCGAACACCCGAGGCGCCCAGCGGATGGCCGATTGCGATGGCGCCGCCATGCACGTTGCTCTTGTCGCGGTCGAGCCCGAGCTCGCGCTCGCAGGCCAGATACTGCGCACCGAAAGCCTCGTTGATCTCGATACGGCCCAGGTCGCCCACCGTGATGCCCGCCGATTTCGCCGCCGCGCGGATCGCCGGCGCTGGGCCGATCCCCATGATTTCGGGTGGCACGGCGACCGCAGCCCCAGCCACGATGCGCGCCAGGGGTTTGATGCCATTGGCGCGAACCCAGTCGCCATGCGCCACGATCACGGCAGCCGCACCATCGACGATGGCAGAACTGTTGCCGCCGGTCTGCACACCACCGAAGGCTGGGCGAAGCTTCTGCAGCGTCTCGAAGGAGGTCGGGCGGACGTGACCGTCGCGCTCGCAGTGCTGGGCGCGATCGGCGAGCTTGAGGCCGCGGGGCTGATAGCCCTCGAGCTCCCATTTACTGTTGACGACGGTACTGACCTCATCCGAAAAATAGCCCGCATCCCATGCGGCTGCCGCGCGGGCAAAGCTCTGCTCGGCGAATCGATCGACCTCTTCACGACCGATGCCGTACATCTTCGCGAGATTCTCGGCGGTATCGCCCATGCCGCCACCGAACACGGGGTCCTTGGTTGCCTCCCACAGGAAGTCCTTGAACTCGACCTGCCCCATGCGAAAGCCCGCGCGATGGGTGTATGAAGACACCGGGTTGCGCGACATCGACTCGGTGCCGACACACAGCATCACCTTGGCCTTGCCCAGCTTGATCTGGTCTGCCGCGGTCAGAATGGTCTCGAAACCAGTGCCGCACAGACGCTGCACCAGCACCGCAGGCGCGTTGGGATTCACCCCCGAATACAGGCCAATGTGGCGCGGCAGGAAATAGGCGTCGAAACTGGCCTGCGCCATGTTGCCGGCGACAGTGCCACCAACCTCGGAGGCCGGCACACCGCTCTTCTCGAACAAGGCGCGGGCGGCAAAGATGCCGAGATCCGTCGGCGAAACGTCACGCAAGACGCCGTTGTAGTCGACAAAGGGTGTGCGCTGACCGGCCACCAGCCAGATGTCGTCATAGTTGTTAACGAGAGCGGATGCTTCTGAAGCTTCGAATTGCTTGTTCATTTTTGCGGTCCCTTGCCTTTACGGGTGAGGAAGTGCCCGATGCGCTCGGCCACTTCGGGGCTGGTCTGGGTCAGTGCGGCGGTCAGCGACTCGACGAAGAAGCCGTCATCGGTGGCCATGTTGTCGATGCGCGAAATGGCGGAGACCATCGCCCAGTTCGCCATCGGGGCGTTCTCGGCAATGCGGCGCGCCAGGGCCTGCGCCTTCGCCAGCGATTCTCCGGCGCCGACAAGGTAGTGCGACAGGCCAAGGCGCAAGCCTTCGTCGGCATCGAGAATGCGCCCGGTCAGCATCATTTCGCACATGCGCCCCGGACCGATTATCTTGGCCACACGAACCGACGCCCCGCCACCGACGAAAATGCCGTGCCGGCCTTCCGGCAGCTGATAGATCGTGTTCGGCTCCGACACGCGGACGTGGGTGGCCGTCGCGAGTTCCAGTCCCCCACCGATCACCGCGCCCTGCATTGCTGCGATCACCGGGATGCCGCCGTTCTGGATGCGGTCGAAAATGCGGTGCCAGCCACGCGAGTGCTGCATCACGCCAAAGGGCTCGCGATGCTGGTGCTCGGATAGGTCGAGACCGGCGCAGAAGTGCTCGCCCTCGCCCGCCAGAACGATCGCCCGCGTCCCTTCAGGAATGGCAATCAGCGCCGCCTCGAGCGCAGCCAGCAAACGGTCGCTCACTGCGTTGCGTTTCTCTGGCCGCGCCAGTGTGATGTTGTAGATTGTGTCCTCGACCGAGGTCTTGACCAGTTGTTCGCTCATGCGTTTATCCTCGGTTTCTCAGTTGGCGGAATGAACGGTGATCACCGTCTTGTCCACCACATCTGCATGCAGGTACTCAACCAGATCAGCGCGTCGCGAAAGGGTGACGCGCTGGTTGATATAGCCCTTGTCGGTTATCTCGCCGGCTTCCACCGAGGGCGGCTCGGCCATCAGCAGCGCGCGCGAGGGATAAGTGGAAGAGCCGCCGCCGGTCTGTTTCATCATCGCCATGCCTTGGCGCACGCGCTGGCGCACCGCCGGGTTCATCAACAAATCGATCATCGGCGCATCGGGCGGCAGGTCCGGGCACAGGGTGCGGCACTCTGGAATATTGGGAAACACCAGAAAGCCGATTTCGTCGCGGTCGTGACCGGTCACTACGATGTCCTGTGCCACCGGCTTCATCGCATCGATACCGGCCACACGCAGTGCGCCGACGTGCACCCAGGTACCCGTCAGAAGCTTGAAGTCCTCGCCGACGCGACCATCGAACAGCAGCCCCTTCTCCGGGTAGCGCTCATCCAGAAACTCGACCGCGTCGCCAATCATGTAGTAGCCCTCTTCGTCAAAGGACCTGGCAGTGATATCCGGCTGCTTCCAGTAACCGGGAAAGACATTGGGCCCCTTTACCCTTACTTCGAGCTTGTCCGCCGACGGCACCAGCTTGAGTGCGACGCCCGGCACCGGCACACCGATCACGCCTGGGCGCTCGGCCTCGAAGTGGCTATCGGTACATGTCGGTGCGGTTTCGGTCGATCCCCACGACGAAACCATGGTGACTTTGGTTCCAGTGACCTTCTCGGACAGCACCTCCAGACCTTCCCACAGGTGATGAGGCAAGGCCGCACCGGCGTAAAAAATGAGGTTCAGGCGGCTGAAGAAGGTTTCGCACAACTGCCTGTCCTGGCGCAGCAACGGCACCAGCATGTCGTAGGCGCGTGGCACGTTGAAGTACAGGGTGGGCGCAACTTCCCTGAGGTTGCGGATGGTCTTGTCGAGCCCGGCCGGCGTCGGCTTGCCATCGTCGATATAAATCGTGCCGCCCCAGCGCAACACCAGATTGAAGTTGTGGTTGCCACCAAAGGTATGACTCCATGGGAGCCACTCGACCAGCACCGGACGATTTTCTGCCAGGAAGGGCCACACCAGTTCCTTGGCCATCTGATTGGAGCACATCATGCGCTGGGTATTGATCACCGCCTTTGGCGACCCGACCGAACCCGAAGTAAAGAGGAACTTGCCGATGGTGTCAGACGTGATCTTTTCGAAGGCTGCCATCACTGCAGACTCGTCCGACGCCTGCTCCAGCACGGAGAATGGCACAGCCCCGTCAAGCACCTTGCTGCTTCTGCCGGCAACCACCACGCCGTCGTGCAGACCGCGGATGGCAGCAAGCGCAGGCGCGAAGCGCTCGACCGGATCGGCATAGATCACGCCGGGCCGCAGCAACTCGATGTTGCCCTTGAGCTTGGCATGGTCCTTCGACATCAGCGAGTTGCCCGGCGAAATCGAAGACACCGGCACGCCGATGTGCATTGCAGCCAGCGACAGCAAGGCATGCTCAATCGAGTTGTCGGACAGGATCACCACCGGCCGTTCGGCAGACAGGTGCTGCCCAAGCAGCCAGGTGGCAATGCCGACAACCTTGCGGCGCGCTTCACCATAAGTGATCTTCCGCCATTCATCGTTCTCGTCACGCTCTGCCAGGTAGAGGCTGTCAGGCCGGGCCTGCGCCCAGTGCTCCAGCCAGTCCCCCACACAACGCGAATAGCTGTCGGGAAGCGGAATCCCGGATCTCAGGACCCGCGTTCCGTCTTCGCGCGTTTCGATATCGACAACCGACTTGGCAAACATGCGCTCGGCGTCGCGAATCACCTTATCCATAGGATTCCCCATCCTTACTTCGCCAGCATCTTGTATGCACCGTTCTCGATGCGAACAAGCACACGGCCGCGCTGATCAAGACCGAAGTGATCGGTCGGCGTCATGTTGAATACACCATGCACACCCACGACGTCGGCATTGCTCTCCATCGCATCACGCAGTGCCTTGCGAAATGCTGGCGTGCCGGGCTTGGCGGTCTTGAGCGCAACCGGAACCGCAGCCTCGATCAAACGGTAGGCATCATGCGCATGGCCGGCAAAGGAAGAGAAGCTCCCAGCACCGTATTTCTGCTCGTACTGTTTGACGAAGGCTTCGCCCGCTTTCTTGGACGGATGCTCGGCAGGGATCTGATCAACGACAACAACAGGGCCGACTGGCAGCACCACACCTTCTGCGGCCTTTCCGGCCACACCGAGGAATGCCTGATTGGCAGCGGCGTGCGTCTGATAGATCTGACCCTTGAAGCCGCGCTCGACGAGGCTGGTCTGGGGCAAGGCTGCGGGACTGCCGGAGCCCACCACCAGAATGGCGTCGGGACGCGTTGACACCAGCTTGAGCACCTGGCCGGTCACCGAGGTATCGGCGCGGGCATACCGCTCCACCGCGCCGAGCTTGATCCCTGCTTCTTCAAGCATGGGCTTGAGTGCGACCAGCCAGTCTTCGCCATACGCGTCGGAGAACCCGATAAAGCCCAGGGTCTTCACGCCGCTTGCTTTCATGTGCTCGACAAGCGCGCTCGCCATCACATTGACGTGTTGAGGCGTGCGGAACACCCAGTAATTTTTCTCCGGCGGCAAATTGATCGGCGAGATCGCAATTTGCGGCGTCTTGCTCTCGACCGCCATTTCGGCAATTGCAAGCGATGCCGGGGTGATCGCAGAACCGATCAGCACATCGACATTGTCTTCAGACACCAGCTTGCGCGCGTTCTTGGTCGCGATCGACGGATCGGACGCATCGTCGAGCATGATGTAGTTGATTTTCTCGCCCGCGATCGAGGTCGGCAGGATGGCAAAAGCATTCTTCTCGGGGATACCCAAGGAAGCACCCGGACCGGTCGAGGACAAGGAAATTCCGACATTGATGTCGGCCAGTGCAGCCTGGCTGAACAATGCAACAGCTGCAGAACACAGTACGGCTAGTTTCCTGACTTTCATTTTCGCTCCTTTGGTTTTCATGTTTCGTCCCGTGTCGGGATCGAAAATCGTTTGACGCTTCTGCGAGGACTTGGCCCACTCGTGCAGGCCTCTGCCCTTCTTGTGTTCATTCTTGCCATTGATCCCTTCGTGAATCCGCTTACGTCGCCAGCATCTCCTGGTGCTTGCCACCCAGACCGAGATAGGCCTCGATCACGCGCGGGTCGTCGCGCAGCTGCACGGCCGGCCCTTCCATGGCGATCGCGCCGGTCTCGAGCACGTAGGCGTAGTCGGCCACCTGCAGCGCGGCGCGAGCGTTCTGCTCCACCAGCAGGATCGACACCCCGCGCCGGCGCAGCTCGGCGATGATGCGGAAGATCTCGCGCACGATCAGCGGTGCGAGCCCGAGGCTGGGTTCGTCGAGCATCAGCAGTTTGGGCTTGGCCATCAGCGCGCGGCCCACCGCCAGCATCTGGCGCTCGCCGCCCGAGAGCGTGCCAGCAAGCTGGCCGCGGCGCTCTTTGAGGCGCGGGAACAGGGTGTAGACCTCTTCCATTGTCTTGGCCTGATCGCGGTGCCCCATGCGGTAGCGCTGGAAGGCGCCCAGCGTGAGGTTGTCTTCCACCGTCATCTCGCCGAAGAGCTCGCGCTTCTCGGGCACCAGGTTCATGCCGCGCGCGACCATGCGCTCGACTTCGGGCACCGACTCGATGCTGCCGTCAAACTGCACCTGGCCCCTGGAGCCGAGCACGCCCATGATGGCCGACAGCATCGTCGTCTTGCCCGCGCCGTTGGGGCCGATCACGGTCACGATCTGGCCTTCGCCCACCACCAGGTTGGCGTTGGAGAGCGCCTCGACCTTGCCGTAGGACACGCACAGGTCCTGGATCTCGAGCACCTTGTTCTTCGGGGTGTTGGCGGCGTTTGTGTTCATTTCGTTCCCCATCACTCCACCCCACCCAGATAGGCTTCGAGCACTGCGGGGTCTTTCTGCACGTCTTCGGGCAGGCCTTCGGCGATCTTCTCGCCAAACTCCATCACCACCACCCGGTCGACCAGGCCCATGACGAAGTCCATGTCGTGTTCGACCAGCAGCGTGGCCATGCCTTCGGCTTTCAGCTTCTTGAGCAGCTCACCGAGCGCCTGCTTCTCCTTGAAGCGCAGCCCGGCCGCGGGCTCGTCGAGCAGCAGCAGGCAGGGGTCGGAGCACAGCGCGCGGGCGATCTCCATGATGCGTTGCTGGCCCAGCGCGAGGCTGCCGGCTTCGTCGAACATGTGTTCGGCCAGGCCCACGCGTTCGATCTGACGCGCGGCTTCGGCCAGCAGGCGCGCTTCTTCTTCGCGGTCCATGCGCCAGGCCGAGCTGATCACGCCCTTGTCGCCGCGCAGGTGGCCGCCGATGGCGACGTTCTCGAGCACGGTCATGGTCGGCAGCAGCTTCACGTGCTGGAAGGTGCGGCTCATGCCCATCTGCGCGATCTCGCGCGAGTTGTGGCCGGCCACCGGCTTGCCCATGAACAGCACCTCGCCCGAGGTCGGGGTATCGACGCCCGAGATCTGGTTGAACATCGTGCTCTTGCCCGCGCCGTTGGGGCCGATGAGCGCGAGGATCTCGCCCGCGCGCACCTCCAGGCTCATGTTGTTGTTGGCCACCAGACCGCCAAACTTTCGCGTCACCGCCTTGGCTTCGAGGATGCGCTCGCCCACCTTGGGCAGGGTGCGCCGTGGCAGGGCGACGGCACTGGGGTCGATGGTTTTCTGCTTCGCCTTCACCGGCACGAAGCGGGTGAGGATGGGCCACAGGCCGTCGCGGGCACGCTGCAGCACGAGCACCATCATCAGGCCGAACACGATCACCTCGAAGTTGCCGCTAGTGCCGAGGATGCGCGGCAGCAGATCCTGCAGCCACTGCTTGAGGATGGTGATCACGCCCGCACCGACGAGCGCACCCCACACGTGACCGGCACCGCCGACCACGGCCATGAACAGATACTCGATACCGATGTGCAGCCCGAACGGGGTCGGGTTCACGAAGCGCTGCATGTGCGCATACAGCCAGCCCGAGGCGCAGGCGTGCAGCGCGGCGATGACGAAGATGATCATGCGCGAGCGCGAGGTGTTCACCCCCATCGCCTCGGCCATCACCATGCCGCCCTTCAAGGCGCGGATCGCACGGCCTTCGCGCGAGTCGAGCAGGTTCTGCGTGGTGAGCACGGCCGACAGCAGGAAGGCCCAGATCAGGTAGAAGATCTCCTCGCCCTGATCGAGCTCCCAGCCGAAGATCGAGATCGGCGGGATGCCGGTGAGGCCGGTGTGGCCACCGAGCGTCTCCATGGTGCCGAACAGGAAATACAGCGAGATGCCCCACGCGATCGTGCCCAGCGGCAGGAAGTGGCCCGAGAGCTTGAGCGTGAGCGAGCCGAGCACGATGGCCACGGTCGCGGTGAACACCAGCCCGACCACGAGCGCCAGCCACGGCGAGCCGCCCAGCCACGACAGCCAGCCCGGCAGGTCGGTCGCGGTGGTGAGCACCCCGGTGGTGTAGGCGCCGAGGCCGACGAAGGCCGCCTGGCCGAAGCTGGTGAGTCCGCCCACGCCGGTGAGCAGCACCAACCCGAGCGCGACCATCGCGTACAGGCCGATGTAGTTGAGCAGCGTGACGTAGAACGGCGACAGCACCAGCGGCGCCACGAGCAGGATGCCGAGGAAGGCGACCAGCATCACGCGCGGGGACAGGAAGGCATTATTGGCAGCGGCGGATTTCATTCTTCCTCCTCCATATGGTGGCTGGTCAGCGAACGCCACAGGAGAACGGGGATGATCAGGGTGAATACGATGACTTCCTTGTAGGCACTGGCCCAGAAGGACGAGAAGGCTTCGAGCAGGCCCACCAGCACGGCGCCGACGGCGGCGATCGGATAGCTGCCCAGTCCGCCGATAATGGCGGCGACGAAGCCCTTGAGGCCGATCAGGAAGCCGGTGTCGTAGTAGATGGTGGTGATCGGTGCGATCAGCACACCCGACAGCGCACCGATGAAGGCGGCCAGCACGAAGGTGAGCTTGCCTGCGAGCGAAGGCGAGATCCCCATCAGCTGCGCACCGACGCGGTTGATCGCGGTGGCACGCAAGGCCTTGCCGTAGATGGTGCGTTCGAAGAACAGGTAGAGCGCGACGATGAGCGCGAGCGAGGCGAGGATGACCCAGATCGTCTGCCCCGACACCAGCAGCGGGCCGACTTCGAAGCGCGCATCACTGAAGGGCGGCGTACGCTGGCCTTCGGCACCGAAGAACAGCAGGCCCAGCCCGACCATGGCCACGTGGGTGGCGACCGACACGATCAGCAGAATCAGCACGGGTGCCGCGGCAATCGGCTGAAACACCAGGCGGTACATCAGCGGCCCCATCGGCACCACCACGGCCAGCGCCAGTAGCACCTGCGCGAGCATCGGCAGTTCCTTCAGCGGCAGCGCCGCGAGCAGGCCGGCCAGCCCCAGCGGGTAGGCCAGGTTCCAGCCCAGCACACCGGTCAGCTTCTTCGTCTGCCCCGAGCGCAGCGCCGCACTGCCGTCGATCGCCGCCGTCAGCGCGCCCATGATCACCAGCAGCCACACCGTGGCCGGGATCGCCCCGCCCTGCAGCATCGCAAGCGTCAGCGCGCCATAGGCGACGAATTCGCCCTGGGGAATGAAGATCACCCGCGTCACTGCAAACACCAGCACCAGGGCCAGCGCCAGCAAGGCGTAGATCGCTCCGTTGGTAATGCCGTCCTGTCCCAGCAACAGCGCTATCTGAAAATCCATGACGAGCCCCAACCCTCAGCCAGACCTGACCGAAGGACATCGAATGTGGTGAATGAGCCCGCGCAGTCAGCCGCGCGCAGATCGGTTGAGTCCGCACGCGACGCCGGAAAGATGCCGGGTCATATCGTGCAGACAAGCAGGAAGCTGACGGGGAAAGACCGCTGCCGCTGGGATCACGGCGAACTTGGGGCGACTCATCAACATTGACTCCTCCTTGGCTTTGAAAACCAGCACCGAACCCGATGTGTTCTGTCGGCTCTGGCCGCTCTTCGCATCGAAGCCGGCAATGTTTCCGGCATGGATGCAAGTTACCTCTTTGAAACTACCTTGTCAAACACTTGGTCAATTAATTAGTCACACATATGTTAAAGTGGCTTCGACGTATTCATTCACGAAGCACCCTCAGGTCGTATGATTCGACCTGCCTGGATTCATCCAGGACAATTCAAGAACTTTACGATTGACACAGAACCCAATGAATCAGGCTTCACCGAGGACGGACCACCCTGCCGACAGCCGTGAGATCGAGCGTGCAGTCCTCGACTTCGCCCGCAACGAGCCGGAACTTGGCCAGGCAGCTGTCGCAGAGCGGCTGCGCGTTGCAGGCATGCAGATCTCCGCCTCCGGGGTGCGTTACCTCTGGCAAAAACATGGGCTTGAAACGGCAGTGAAGCGCCTGCAGGCGCTTGCCGGTAACGACGGAGGGGGCATCGACGCGCTCACTGAAAACCAGCGCCGCCTGCTCGAACGTGGGGAACTCACAGCCCGTCTGGCGCGTGGCGAGCCTGAAGGCTCAAGCAATGCCGATCACAGCGCAGACTCCACCTCGGAACTGCTGGACCGCCGCCAGATGATCCTGACCGCGGCTGCCGAACTGTTTTCCGAGCAAGGCTACGATCGCAGTTCGATACGCGATATCGCACGTCGCGTCGGCCTGCTTCCCGGCTCTGTCTACCACTACTTCCCATCAAAGGATGAGCTGTACCTGGAGATACATCGCGAAGGTTTCAAACGCGTGCTTGACCGCGCTCAGGCGGCTGCAAAGGAGGGCATCGACCCTTGGGACCGGCTGCGCCGCGCCTGCGAAGTACATGTAAGCGGCATCGTTGAAGGCTCCCCGGTCGACCGCATCACCGGGCACAGCCTTTCGTTCAGCGGCAACAAGGACCTGCTGGCGAAGATCCAGCCTTATCGTGAAAGTTACGAGGACGTCTTCCGCAGCCTGATCAAATCACTGCCACTTGCCCCCGGAACGGACCGATCACTGCTCAGGCTGTTCCTGTTTGGCGGTATGAACTGGATTTACCTGTGGTACCGGGAAGGCGGGCGGACCCCCAAGGACATCGCCGATGCGATGGTCGACATGCTCAGGCGCGGCGTGCAGGCCTGAACCACCCTCCCTGTGCGCAAACAGAAAAAAGGCGCCACCTCATGGTGGCGCCTCTCATCAGGGCCTTGCCAGCGCGTCAGCACGCGCTCGTTCGCCAATCAATTGAAGATTCGCAACGCCACCAGCGAAATGCTCGGAAAGAACACCAGCAGGAAAATCCGCACAATGTCAGAGGCCAGGAACGGCATCACACCACGGAAGATGGTTGCCATCGGGATGTCTTTCGCCACCCCGTTGATGATGTAGACGTTCATCCCCACCGGTGGTGTGATCAGGCCAATCTCCATGACCACAAGTGCAACCATGCCGAACCAGATGGCCTTCTCTTCCATGCCGAGGCCCCAGTAATCCATGCCGAGCACGATCGGCAGGAAGATCGGCACCGTGAGCAGGATCATCGACAGACTGTCCATCACGCAGCCGAGCAGCATGTAGATCACGATGATGGCGAGCATGACGGTGAAGGGGCCGAACCCCATTTCCTGCACCCAGGCGGCCGCCTCTTGCGGCATCTGGCTCACCGCCATGAAGGAGTTCAGCATGTCCGCGCCGAGCAGGATGAGAAACATCATCCCCGTTCCCTTGGCTGTCCCGTACAGGCACTCCAGAAAGCCCGGTCCCTTCAGGCCACCCGAACGCCAGGCCGCAATACCGGTCGCCAGCACGCCGACCGACGCAGCCTCGGTCGGCGTGAACACGCCGCCGTAAATCCCGCCGATGACAACCAGGAAGATCAGCAGTACCGGCCAGGTCTCCATCAGCGTCACCAGTCGCTCGCTCCACGAGTGCTTCTGCGTCCCCGGGCCACCTGCAGCAGGATCGACGCGGGTCACGATGGCGATCACCAGCATGTACCCCATCGCAGCCAGCACACCGGGTACGAAAGCGGCCAGAAAGAGCTTGGCAATATTCTGTTCGGCAAGAATTGCGTAGATCACCAGCGGCACCGAAGGCGGAATCAGGATGCCGAGCGTGCCGCCTGCAGCCAGTGAGCCGGCGGCCAGGCTGGGCTTGTACTGATGACGCTTCAATTCTGGAAGTACGACATGCGACATGGTCGCCGCCGTTGCAAGCGATGATCCGCAGATCGCACCGAAGCCGGCACACGAAGCAACTCCCGCCATTGCCATGCCGCCACGCCAGTGGCCGATGAAGGCATTACCCGCCTTGAACAGCGCCCGCGACAGCCCACCATGGGTGGCAAACTGGCCCATCAGCAGAAACAGTGGTACCACCGACAGGTCATACAGCGAAAAACGACCATAAGGCGCGTTTTTCAGATAGGCAATCAGCGGATCCCAGCCGGACACCCATGTATAGCCAGCCGCACCGGTCAGGAACATGGCAACGCCGATCTGCACGCGCAAGGCCAGCATGGTCATCATCGCCACGCCCATGATGAGGCCGATCGAAGTTCCGGTCATGCGTGTTCGCTCCCGCGCAAATCAAGGACAAAAGTGTGGAGTGCGGCAATGCCAAGCAGCACGAAGGAAGGCGCAACCGGGACGTAGCCCCACCACACCGGCAGGGCGATCACCATCGAGGTTTCGCCATACTCGCGCATCTCCATCATGCCTTCCCATATCCGCCATGCCAGCAGGAACGACGAAACCGCAAGCAGCAGCGCAGCAATCGAATCCAGCACACGCTTGAGCGACGACGGCGCCCACAGGGTGAAGAAATCGACGAACACGTGCCCCCGCTTCAACTGGCAGTACGGCAGGCACATCGCAATACCCATCGCCGACAGCATCTGCACCAGTTCATAGTCGCCCGGCACCGGCAGGTTGAACAACGCCCGCCCGATCACGCTGGTGACCGACATCAGCGCCTCGACAAGAAAAAACACACCGCCCAGCACCGCCAGCAACACACAGGCCATCGAGATGATTCGACCAATGGGCCCACTTGGGGCAACTGCCGGCGTATCCATGGACTCAGCCATTGAGCTCTCCCTTCAGAATGCAACAATCCCGCCCTGCACCGCAGCGGAGTGCTGCGGGCAAAGACGGGACCTTATTACTTGGAGTACTGCTTGACCAGCGCAGCGGCTTCGTCGCGGAGCTTTCTGCCGTCTACACCCTTGGCCGAAATATCCTTGATCCACTCATCGGTGACCGGTTGCGCTGCGGTTTCCCACTTTGCCATCTCGCCGGCGGGAATCTGGTAAACCGTGTTCCCCCGCGCCACAGTGGCCGCTCGACCATCGGCATCGGCAGCCTTGAACTGGGCCGACACCCAAGCCGACGTCTCACGCCCGCTGTTGTTGTCGATCACCTTCCTCAACTCAGGTGACAGGCTGTCGTACTTCTTCTTGTTCATGACGAAGATCATGGTCGCGGTGGTCATCGCACGCACGTCGCCCGACTCGGCATGGAACTTCGTCAGTTCATGTGTCTTGGTGGCGGGAACGACTTCCCACGGAATCAGCGCCCCCTCGATCACCCCCTTGGAGAGGCTTTCGGCCATTTGCGGCACAGGCATGCCCACGGGCGTCGCGCCCAGCGCCGACAGCAACTTGTTGCCAAGGCGTGAGGGCGCACGTACTTTCATGCCCTTGAGGTCGTCCAGCGTCTTGACCTCGGTATCGCGAAAATGCAGGACATTGGGGCCATTCACCCAGGTCGCAATCGGCTTCACGCCGGCAAACTCGCGCATCGCGTTCTTCTGCACGAAATCCCACATTGCACGCGACGACGCCTCATGCGTGGTGGTGAAGAAGGGAAGCTCGAACACTTCCGAAACGGGAAAGCGCCCCGGCGTGTAGCCTGGCAGGGTCCACACGATGTCGGCAACGCCATCGCGTGCCTGGTTGAGCAACTGCGGCGGCGTACCGCCCAACTGCATCGCCGGATAAATCTGGCACTTGAGTTGGCCCTGCGACTCTGCAGCAATCTTGTCGCACCATGGCTCGATAAACTTGGTGTGCGCAGGCGAAACCGGCGGCAGGAAGTGCGCCACTTTGAGTACGACCTCTTCGGCCATGGCGGCAACAGGCATCAGGGCTACGGCGGCAATACCCAGAACCAGACGACGGATCTGCATGAACGTCTCCTCATTGAACAGGCTTGAATGGCGCTGCGGTGCAAGTACTCAACAGCGCGCCTTTACTCTTCAAGCCGATTCTGAGGCTACAAAGCACTATCCGAAAGTATTAGAGCTGACTAGCAGGTATACAAAAAAGGCATACCTCTCGGTCTTTGGCCCATCACCGCCGGTTTGCCTCGGCGTGACTGAAAAACGGCAGGCTCCGATCCATTCGCGCTCAGTCGAGCCTGTCCATTTCATGCCGGACGATGTCAGTCCGCAACTTCCATGACGATCAGGCCCGCGGCCGTATTCGAGATCGGAATGTGGTAATTCGCGTGCACCTTGCGAACCGGCCCCGGCAGGGCAGCACGTGTGGCCAGCCACATCAGCAACTCGACGCCCTGGGTTCCAGCCTTTTCAACAATGTCCTCGTTGGAATACTGGGTCACCCACTCGGGATCTGCGATCAGACTCTCCATGAAGGCGAGGTCGAAGTCCTTGTTCATGAAGCCGGCGCGTTTTCCATCGAGCTGGTGTGACAGACCACCGGAACCGATGATGACTACGCGCAGATCATCGTCCCACGAAGCAATTGCCTCGCCCAGCGCCTTGCCCATCTTGTAGCAGCGCCGCGCCGACGGCAGCGGATACTGCACAGTGTTGATACACACGGGGACGGTGCGCACCGGGCAACGCGCCCCATCCGGCCACAGCAATTTGAGCGGGAGTGAAAATGCGTGATCGACCAGCATCTCCTGGCAGGTCGTAAGGTCAAACTCGCGCTCCACCAGTTCGTTGATGATGTGCCACGACATTTCGGGGTCGCCCTTGTACGGCGGCAGAGTGGGAATACCCCAGCCCTCGTCCGCGTTCTGGTACGAGGCCGCGGCGCCCACAGCGAACGTCGGCATCTTGTCGAGAAAGAAATTGAGCCCGTGGTCGTTGTAGATGACGACAGCGACGTCTGGCCTTACCTTCCGCAACCAGTCATGGACCGGCGGGAAGCCGTCGAAGAATGGCTTCCAGTAAGGATCGTTCTGCAGATTGCCGGCAATCGCGCGGCCAATCGCCGGGACGTGAGAAGTGGCGATACCGCCCAGGATCTTTGCCATGACTCAGTCTCCTGCCGCGACGAGCATGGCCTTGAAGGCCTCCTTGCTCATGCCGGTCTGGGCGGCACCCAGGTCCTGAACATCGAGCCCGAGTATTCCGGCGAACTTTGCCAGGTAGTAGACGTTGCCACCTGCGGCAAGCAAACCCAGCACATCGCGCGCTCGAATCGCGGCATGCTGCTCGTCCGAGAGTCCGTACGCATCACAATACGCGTCCTCGTCAAGACTGAACGCGTCGCGATTGTCGGCACTGTTGAACGAGAAACACATCTTGTTGAGCGCATATCCCTTGCGCGCAAGCACGCCGTCGAAGATCGACGTACCTGGAATCGTTCGCTGCTGTCTGACCATGCTCATACCAGCGCCTCCTCATGACTCATATGACGGGAGATGCAGTATTTACGCCTGGACACAAAAGATAAACAAAGCGAAACTCATCTGACTCATGAGCAAATTCGATTATTCGCACCTGGATGGTCACCTTCTGCAACTGCTGATAGCGGTCGTGGAGGAGCAGTCGATCACACGCGCAGCATCACGGCTCGGTGTGACGCAGTCGGCGGTCTCCCATCTGCTGGGCAAGCTGCGGACAATCGTCGGCGACCCGCTTTTCGTGAAGTCGGGGCGTGGCATCGTTGCCACCGCGCGGGCAGAATCCCTCGCGACCGAGGCGCGCGCGCTACTGCAGGAGATGCGACGCTTTGCGACCGTCAGCGAATTTGACCCCGCCAGCCTGAAAGCCACATTCACCATTGCAGCCAATGACTTCCAGCGCGACCTGCTCCTGCCGAGGCTGTTCGACCGCTTGCGCAGTTCCGCGCCCGGTGTGTGCCTGCGCGTCATTTCGTCGGACATTCCAAGCGCAGACATGCTGCGCAACGAGCACTGCCAACTGGTCATTTCGCCGCGCCCGCCGGACTCCACCGACATCCTGCAAAAACGCCTGTTCGAAGATGAGTACCGCATCTTCCATGATCCCGACAGACGAGGAGCCCCCGCCGGACTGGAAGACTACCTTGCCGCCGAACACGTCACCGTGGTCTATCACCCTGCCCGCGCGCTCGATTTCGACCAGACCTTGCTGGCGCAGGGAATCAAACGCAACTTTGTCGTCACGGTTCCGGGTTTTGCCGGCATCCCGGCCTTCGTTCGCGGCAGCGAACGTCTTGCAACCCTGCCGGGCCTGCTTCGCACCGGCCTGCTGCACGACCTCGCCAGCGCCCCCCTGCCCTTTTCAGGTCCGCGGTTGCCGATGTACATGATCTGGCACCTGCGCTACAGCCACGATCCCGCACATGGCTGGCTGCGCACCGAACTGGAGGCTGTCGTACCGCAAGCGCTTGCTGCGGCGGCCGACGAGCTGACCGGGGGCGTTTGAAACTCAGGGCGCGAGGCGCACTACACCCCAGCGCTCGCTGTCGGGCAAGTGTTCCGGCATGCCGATGCGACCGATGCCCGGCAGCTTGATTGCGGGCGGCCAGGCGTCCACCCCGATACTGAGCCCAAGCAGACTCAGTTCGAGGCCTTCCTCAGCCGCGACAGTGATGCCGAGCAGGCCGAACAGCGATAGCTGGCCGCCGGAGCCACTAGGTGCAGCACCGAACAGGGCACCGTCCGGAAGATAGTCCTTGCCGATCGCGGTCGGTGGCAGCTCAAGCCGGAGCTCGGGCACCTCACGACCCAGATAGGCAATGAAGGTATTGCTGTTGGGTCCGGGCCAGATGCGGTATTCGTTGGCATGCGGATAGCGTTCGGCCGCATCGTGCAGGCGAGCGATCAGCGCATCCACCTCCGCACCACCGCGAACGTCACGCAGCAGTTCGGGCTCGCTGCCAAACCAGTAGCCGTCCGGAATGCCCTCGCGCACCCGGACCGCACTCCGCCCATGCGCAACGCCGAAGCCCATCACCTCGAAGCGGGTGTAATCCGCGGCACCGCGGGGCTTTGCAGCAATCCACGTGTGCACGCCGAAAATGCCGCGCCAGCGCACCGCGCGTGCGGCATAGACCTGAATCACGGCCTCATCGACCTGCGCCGGGTCCGGTGCCTGCCCGCTGCTGTCCCGCCGTGCAGTGCGCCAGTCCGCCGCCTGCGCGTCACCGGCAAAATGGATCGCGGTCGACCCCACAAGTGGCACAAAGAACGCGAGCAGCACGGCAGCAATTACGCTGCGTACAGGCAATCTGCCGCCACGGGCGGTGGTCTTCTTCATGCGGGCAGAAACTCCTCGGTGTCGATCTCGGTCTGCGTGGGGCCGTTGTAGCGCGACCCCGAAACCGTGTGGCGATTGATCAGCGCCTCCGCGTCGGCGAGGACCTGCGGACTCAACATCAGGTCGGCGGCCGCGGCGTTCTCCTCGAGATGCGCGATGTTCGTCGTGCCCGGGATGGGCAGAACATGGTCACCCTTAGCGAGCAGCCAGGCCAGTGCGAGTTGTGCGGGGGTGCAGCCAGCCTTCGCCGCCAACACCCGATAGCCATCGAGCAGGCGCAGGTTGGCCGCGAACGCATCCCCCTGGAAGCGTGGCATCGAACGCCGAATATCCTTGGTGTCGAAGGTCTCCGCGGCGTCGGGCGTCGTGAGTGCATTGGCGAGGAAACCACGGGCGACCGGGCTGAAGGCGACAAAACTGACACCGAGTTCGCGACACGCATCGAGCACCGCGATCTCCGGGTTGCGGGTCCACAGGGAGTATTCGGTCTGCACCGCCGTGATCGGGTGCACTGCGTGCGCGCGTCGCAAAGTGTCCGCAGATACTTCCGACAGTCCGATGCTGCGAATCTTGCCCTCACGAACCAGTTCGGCAAGCGCGCCGACGCTGTCCTCGATGGGCACCTGTTTATCCCAGCGGTGAAGGTAATAGAGGTCGATGACGTCGGTGTGGAGACGCTTCAGTGATGCCTCACAGGTCAACTTGAGCGTCTCCGGCCGGCCGTCGATGACGCGCTTGCCATCCACGCCAGTCATGCCGCACTTGCTCGCCAGCGTGAAGCGCGAGCGATATCGCGAGAGCACACGGCCGACCAGGGTCTCGTTGGCACCGAAGCCATACAGTGAAGCGGTGTCAAAATGGGTGATACCGAGGTCGAGCGCGCGCAACAGCAGAGCTTCAGCCACTTCGGGTGCGGGTGGCACACCGTAGGCATGGCTCAGGTTCATGCAGCCCAGGCCGATTGCGCCGACCTGGAAGGGACCGAGAGAACGTTGTTGCATGCAGGATTCCTCAAATGGAAACGGCTCCAGCCGTGAGGGTGGAGCCGGTTGTCGTCGGATGTGACAGCGTCAGGCGGCGTTTAGTTGCTGCTCGAGTTGATGCAGCACCTGATAGCACGGCAGGACCTTGCCCACGCTGGAGTTGGGTTCACGGCCTTCGCGAATGGCGGCGAAGAACTCGCGGTCCTGCAGCTCGATGCCGTTCATCGACACGGCGACCTTGCTGACGTCGATCTGCTCATCCTTGCCGTTGAACAAATCGTCGTAGCGGGCGAGATACGTGCCGGTATCGCCGATGTAGCGGAAGAACGTACCGAGCGGGCCTTCGTTGTTGAACGACAGCGACAGCGTGCAGATCGCGCCATTGGCGGCACGAAGCTGAATGCTCATGTCCATCGCAATACCCAGCGTCGGGTGGATCGGGCCCTGGATGGCATTGGCCTGCACGATCGGGCTGCCGGCCTGGTAGGCGAACAGATCGACAGTGTGCGCAGCATGGTGCCACAGCAGGTGGTCCGTCCAGCTGCGCGGCTGACCGAGTGCATTCATGTTGGTGCGACGGAAGAAGTAAGTCTGCACATCCATCTGCTGGATGTTGAATTCACCCGCCGTGATCTTGTTGTGCACCCACTGGTGACTCGGGTTGAAGCGACGGGTGTGGCCCACCATCGCGACCAGCCCTGTCGACTTCTGCAGCGCAGCCACTTCTTCGGCACCCTTCAGGGTGTCGGCAAGCGGAATCTCCACCTGCACATGCTTGCCGGCCTTCAGGCACTGGATCGACTGATCGGCATGCATCTGCGTCGGCGTGCACAGGATGACCGCATCGACCTCGGGCAGCGCCAGGCTGTCGGCCAGATCGGTGGTGACATGGCCGACGCCGTACTTGGCCGCCACTTCGCGGGTCTTGTCCAGATCGCGCGAAATCAGTGAAACGACTTCAACGCCATCGATATTCCTGATGCCGTCGAGATGCTTGATACCGAATGCGCCGGCGCCGGCCAGTGCGACCTTGATTGTCTTGCTCATCAGTTGTTCTCCAGAATCAGGTGGCCCACGGCGGTGTTCGATGCGGGGACATGATAAAAGCGATGCTTCAGTGTCGGTGCGGGTCCGCCGGCGACATCGCTCATGGCGCCGCGAGCAATCAGCCACATCACCAGTTCGATGCCTTCCGAGCCGGCCTCGCGCACGTAGTCGATATGCGGCATCTGTGCGAGATCGGCGGGGTCGGCAATCAGGCGGTCGAGAAAGGCATTGTCCCATTCGCGGTTGATCAGGCCGGCGCGTGCCCCCTGCAGCTGGTGGCTCATGCCGCCCGTGCCCCAGATCTGCACCTTGAGGTCCTGATCGAAAGACTGAATGGCCCTGCGAATGGCCTGACCAAGCATGAAGCAGCGCTTGCCGGACGGCACCGGGTATTGCACCACATTGACCGCGAACGGAATCACCGGGCACGGCCAGGCCTGCGGTTCGCCGCACATCAGCGACAGCGGCACGGTCAGACCGTGGTCGACTTCCATCTTGTTGACGATGGTGAGGTCGAAGTCGTCCTGAATCACGCTCTGCGCAATGTGCGAAGCGAGCTCCGGATGGCCGATCACCGTCGGCACCGGCCGCGGCCCCCAGCCTTCGTCCGCAGGCTTGAATTCTGCTGCCGTGCCGATGGCGAAGGTCGGGATCATGTCCAGACTGAAGGCGGTTGCATGGTCGTTGTAGACGAGAAAGATCACATCCGGCGTGTTGTCCTTCATCCACTGCTTGGAATACTCGTAGCCCGCGAACAGCGGCTGCCAGTAGGCCTCGCCGGTTTTCTTGAGGTCGATCGCCGCGCCGATGGCAGGTACGTGCGAGGTATAAACGGATGCTGCAATCTTGGCCATGCTCAGGCTCCCTTGTTCTTGCCGGCGGCGCCTTGCGGCTGATGTTGCGGCTGCGCGTCGCCGTCCTCACCGAGGTAGCGGTTGCCTTCGGCCGAGCGCCCTCCCCCGATCATCATGTCGCGATACTCGGCTTCGGTCATGCCGGTCATGCTGCCGGCCATCTGCTGAAAGCTGAGGCCATCGGTGGCGCCGATCTTGGCCAGAAAGTAGATATTGCCGCCGGTACGCATGCACCAGTTCAGATCCCGCGCCAGCACCGCCTGCTTCTGCTCCTCGGTCATGGCCCACTCGTCGAGATAGGCACGCTCGTCGGCCTTGAAGCGGGCACGGTTCTCGGCCTTCATCAAGGACATGCAGAACTGGTTGAGCCAGTAGCCCTTGCGCGACTGTTCGGCATCGAAAATGATCGTACCGGGAACGTCTTTGTACGGTTTGTCCAGGGCCATGATCAGCACTCCTCCGGCCAGTACAGCCGCATCGGGTTATCCACCAGCAGCTTCTGCTGCAGCTCGGCAGTCTCTGCGATGTGCGGGATGAAGTCGACCAGCAGGCCGTCATCCGGCATGTGGTCCTTCAGGTTGGGGTGCGGCCAGTCGGTGCCCCACAACACGCGGTCGGGGAACGCCTCGACGATACGCTTCGCGAACGGAACCACGTCGCGGTAGGCATTCTGCTCACCGTTCAGTGCCTTCGGGCCACCAAGCGACAAACGTTCGGGGCAGCTCACCTTGGACCAGACGTTAGCGTGCTCGCGCATGAACTTCACGAAGAGCTCGAACTCCGGCCCGTCGATGGGTTTGCTGACATCCGGCCGGCCCATGTGGTCAACCACCACCGTTGTCGGCAGCGCGGTGAAGAAGTCCCACAACTCGGGCAGATCGACCGCCTCGAAGTAGATCACCACATGCCAGCCCAGCGGCGCGATGCGGTTGGCGATCTCGAGCAGTTCGTCCTTGGGGGTGAAATCGACCAGGCGCTTGACGAAGTTGAAGCGCACACCGCGCACACCCGCCGCATGCAGATCCTGCAGTTCCTGGTCGGTAATGGTGCGACGAACCGTGGCCACCCCACGCGCCTTGCCACCCGAGTGGACCAGCGCATCGACCATGGCGCGGTTGTCGGCGCCGTGGCAGGTTGCCTGCACCACCACGTTGCGGGCAAAGCCGAGGTGGTCGCGCAGCGCATAGAGTTGCGCCTTGCTGGCGTCACACGGCGTGTACTTGCGCTCCGGTGCAAAGGGGAACTCGGCACCGGGGCCGAACACGTGGCAATGAGCGTCTACCGCACCAGCGGGGACCTGAAATCGGGGTTTCGCCGGGCCAGCGTACCAGTCCAGCCAGCCGGGCGTCTTGGTGAATTCCATATCGCCCCCCATCAGTCGATGTACTTCAGGCCAGCCTTGGCCAGCGGTTCGCGCAATCCGTACATGTCGAGCCCGAGTTCGCCTGCGGCGAAGCGCTCGCGCTTGGCGGTCTCGTTGTTCTCTCGTGCTTCGGCAGCATCGGCCACCTGCTGGGCAATCGCAGCCGGCACCACGACCACACCATCGGCGTCGGCGATGACCACGTCACCCGGGTTAACCACGGCACCGGCGCAAACGACCGGAATATTCACCGACCCCAGCGTGGCACGGGTGCAACCCTTGGCGTGGACCGCACGGCTGAACACCGGGAAGTTCATCTCGGTGAGATCTTTCACATCGCGCACACCGCCGTCGATGATCAGACCCTTGGCGCCGCGCGACTTGTACGAGGTGGCAAGGAGGTCGCCGAAGAAGCCGTCGGTGCTGTCGGCGGTGCACGCGGCAACGACCACATCACCGGGCTGGATCTGCTCGGCTGCGACGTGCAGCATCCAGTTGTCGCCCGGCTGCATCAGCACGGTGACGGCGGTGCCGCAGGTGGCGGCCCCGGTATACACCGGGCGGATGCTGGGCTTCATCAGGCCGACACGGCCCATGGCTTCGTGGATGGTGGCGACGCCGAAACGGGAGAGTTTTTCGACCGCGGCCTTGTCGGCACGAACGATGTTGCGCTTGACGATACCGAGCTGATTCATTGGCAGGCTCATGTTTGTTCTCCTTACAGGCCCTTGGCCTTGAGTGCGGTATCAAGGCGCGGATAAACGCGACGGGCATTGCCCTCGTAGATCTGATGACGCTCTTCAGCCGTCAGGTTCGCACCCTCGATATAGCGCTTGGTGTCGTCGAAGTAGTGGCCCGTCTCGGGGTCGATACCGCGCACCGCACCGATCATCTCGGAGGCGAAGAGCACGTTTTCAACCGGAATCACCTTGGTCAGCAGATCGATACCCGGCTGGTGATAGACGCAGGTGTCGAAGAAGATGTTGTTGAGCAGGTGATCCTTGAGCAGCGGCTTCTTCAGCTCCTGCGCGAGGCCACGGTAACGGCCCCAGTGGTAGGGCGCTGCGCCGCCGCCGTGCGGGATCACGAACTTGAGCTCGGGAAAATCCTTGAACAGGTCCGAGGTCAGACACTGCATGAAGGCCGTGGTGTCGGCGTTGATGTAGTGAGCGCCGGTGGTGTGGAAGCAGCTGTTGCAGCTGGTGCTCACGTGCACCATGGCCGGAATGTTCAGCTCCACCATCTTTTCGTAGAGTGGGTACCACGCGCGATCGGACAGCGGCGGGCTGGTCCAGTGGCCACCGGACGGGTCGGGATTGAGGTTGATACCGACGAAGCCATATTCCTTGACGCACTTTTCCATCTCGGGGATGCAGGTCGCGGGATCAACACCTGGCGACTGCGGCAGCATGGCGGCACCGATGAAGTTGTCCGGAAACAGCTGACTGACGCGATAGCACAGCTCATTGCAGATCGCAGCCCAGGTTGACGACACATTGAAGTCGCCGATGTGGTGCGCCATGAAGCTGGCACGCGGCGAGAAGATGGTCAGATCCGAGCCCCGCTCTTTCATCTTGGCGAGCTGGTTGGTTTCGATGGTTTCGCGCAGTTCATCGTCACTGATCTTCAGCTCCGACACCTTGGGCATCGCCGAGGGATCCTTGATGCCGGCGATCTGTCGATTGCGCCAGTCTTCCAGGGCTTTGGGCGCGGTCGTGTAGTGGCCGTGAATATCGATGATCATTGCGGGTCTCCTGAGTTGTTCCATACCTGTGCGGGCACCATGACTTCGCCGCGCATGATGAGGCGCGCGGTGCGCAACAGCGCCGCACGTGTGACGTTCTGTGGGTTGGCAGGATCGAGCTCGAGTTCGACCGAGAACTCACCGGTGGGGTGCTCCACCGAGACCGTCTTCGCGTTGCCTTCGGCGATCACTGCGATGCCCTCCGTGATCGACCCGTCGAGGACGCAGGCAGTCCCGACGGTTACGGCTGCAAGGACCCCGATGGCGTCGTGGCACACATGCGGGATGAAGCTGCGCGTAGTGATGCTGCCACCCTCTCGGGGCGGGGCCACCAGGGTCATCTTTGGGTAATTCTTCGCGGTGACGTCACCCAGGCCCATCGCATGACCGCAGGCGATGCGCAGACGCTCGATGCGGGCCTTGAGCTCGGTATCGGCGTTCATTCCGCCCACGCTTTCATAGCCGGTACGACCGACATCCGCAGCTCTGAACATCACCAGCGGCATGCCATTGTCGATGCAGGTCACTTCGATGCCGTCGATGACGTCGCGCACATTTCCGGTAGGCAGCAGCCCCGCACACACCGAACCCGCGGTGTCGAGAAAGTTGATCTTGATCGGAGCCGAACAACCAGGCACGCCGTCGATGCGCGCGTCCCCCTCGTAGCTCACAGCACCGCCGGGCGTCTGCACCGTGATGTCGCACTGCATATCGGTGTTAAGCGTGAGCACACGGAAGGTCGATGTCTCACCCTGCGCTTTCACCATGCCGGTCTCGAGCGCAAAGGGCACCACGGCGGCAAGCATGTTTCCGCAGTTAGGCGTGGTATCCACCGTATCCTTGTCCGGCTGCAACTGCGCGAAGAGGAAATCCAGATCCACGCCCGGCGTAGCCCCCGGCCGCACGATGCCAACCTTGCTGGTGAGCGGCGTCGCACCGCCCATGCCGTCGATCTGGCGCCGGTCGGGAGAGCCCATGACTGCGAGCAGGACGCGGTCGCGGGTCGCGATGTCGGCGGGCAGGTCGGCTTCCCGGAAGAAGGGGCCGCGCGATGTTCCGCCACGCATGAAGAGTGCTGGAATGGCTTTTTGCATGGGGTGATTATCGTGAGCCCTTGCCCCCCGCAACAGACACTCCACGCTCTAACAGCTATTCAACTTTGCGATAACGCTGGACTAGCTATTCTTTGACTGATTAGACTCGAACCATGGACCTGAGACAGCTTGAATACTTCGTACACGTGGCGGAAATGGGCAGCTTTACCCGCGCCTCGATCGCGCTCGACATCGCTCAGCCCGCCCTCAGCCGCCAGATCAGGCTGCTTGAAGTCGAGTTGCGACAAAACCTGCTGATTCGTAACGGACGCGGTGTCACCACGACCGAAGCCGGAAAACTGCTGCTCGAACACAGCCGTGGGGTGCTTCATCAGATCGAGCGCGCCAAAGAGGAACTTGCGCGCATTCGTGGCGCCAGCTCGGGCCGCGTTGCAGTCGGCCTGCCACCCAGCCTGTCCAAGGTCCTTACGGTGCCGCTCGCACGCGCGTTTCGCGAGCAGCTGCCCGACGCCACACTGTCAATCAGCGAGGGACTGTCGGTGAGTATGCAGGAGTCGCTGATCAATGGCCGGCTCGACATCGCGCTGCTCTACAACGCATCGCCCTCGCCCGAGATCGACACCACCCCGCTGGCCGAAGAAGAACTCTTCCTGGTCGAACGCAGACAGCCCGACAGCACTTGCGCCCCGATCAGGCTGGCCGAAGTCGCAGACCTGCCGCTGGTCATTCCGGGACGACCGCACTCGATCAGGATGCTCGTCGAGGCCGAGATGGCCAACATCGGCTTTCATCCAAAAGCCGCCCTCGAAGTCGACGGCGTCAGCGGCATTCTCGATCTTGTCGCCGATGGCGCTGGGAGTGCCGTACTGTCGATGAATGCGGTGACCACATCGGGCAAGGCCGAAGCGCTAAACGCCAGACCGATCACCGAACCGCGACTGCGCAGCCGGCTCGCGCTGGCGGTGAGCGCGCGACGCCCTACCACCGCCACGCAGCAGTCCATGCTTAAACTGCTGCAGACACTGACCAGCCGCCTGCTGGCATTACCAAGCTGAACGAAAGCTCACTTCCCCTCGCTGCCGATACATGCAGTCGAATCGGTCTCCGGCGAATCGCCCAGCGCCTCCGGGCGCGCCAGCAACTCTTCGAGCAGATGCCCGTGCCGATCCGCCTTAGCAGGATGTTGATTTAATAGGTTTTCCAGCATCCATGCGGGTTGTGAGGCTGATATAATTACATCTGCATTAAGAAACTGATTATTCTCATGCGCGGCATCGACCATAAACAGAACGCCCTGTTCAGCTACGTCAATATCGAAGACCGCATTGACCGGGATCATCCGTTGCGCCGGATCAAAACGCTGGCCGATATGGTTCTGCGCACGATGTCGCCGCAATTCGATGCGTTGTATGCCGATGGTGGCCGCCCGTCGATTGCACCGGAACGCTTGTTGCGGGCGTCGCTGTTGCAATGTCTGTTTTCGATTCGCTCGGAGCGTGCGCTGGTCGAGCATATCGATTTCAACATGATGTTCCGGTGGTTCGTCGGCATGACGCTGGACGAGCCGGTCTGGGATCACTCGACGTTCAGCGCCAATCGCGAGCGGCTCCTCAAGGAGAGCGTGATGCGCGAGTTCTTCGGTGGCGTGGTGGCGATCGCCGAATGGGCCGAGCTGGTGTCGGACGAGCATTTCAGTGTCGACGGCTCGCTGTTGCGGGCGTGGGCCTCGCACAAGAGCATGATGGCCCGGGACGGCTCCGACGAGCCGCCCGGACCGGATCAGGGACGCAACCCCGAGGTGGACTTTCGCGGCAAGAAGCGCTCGAACAAGACGCACGTCTCGCGCACCGACCCGCAGGCCCTGCTCGCCAGCAAGGGCGGCGGCGTGGCGTACCTGAGCTACACCACGCATGCGTTGGCCGAGAATCGTCACGGTCTGATCGTCGATGTCCACACTACGACCGCCACCGGAACCGCTGAGCGTGAGGCGGCGTTGGTGATGGCCAGGCGCAGCATCAAGCCCGGCAATTCGGCGCACAAGCCGACGCTGGCGGCCGACCGGGGGTACGACACCGCCGAGTTCATCGCCGCGCTCGAGCCGCTGGGCATTGCCCCGCATGTCGCGGCCAAGGTCAAGGGCAGCGCCGTGCCCAATGAGGTGAAGTCGTCCCCCGGTTACGCGGTCAGCCTGCGCCGACGCAAGATGATCGAAGAGGCCTTTGGCTGGGCGAAGGATATCGGCACGCTGCGCCATGCGATGGCGCGTGGGCTGGATCGAATCCGTGCGCATGCGTTGCTCAATTTCTCGGCTTATAACCTGACGAGATTGGGCAATCTGCTGGCGCCGTAATTCGCGGGCGCCCTGGCGCCCTGCGGATGGGAAACGTTGTAGTCGAAAAACCATGTCTTTGCGGCGACAGGAGCGCTGCTGATTTGCGGTAGCACAATCGACGGAAAAGTCAGCTTGAATCGGCATGATCACGGGGAAAGCGGGCGATTTTCAAAGTCGATTTTTCCCAGGGGACTGGAAACCGAAGGTGAACCCGAGATTTTCAACACCCTGTTAGTGCGAAGGTAATGCTGGTTGTGATCGTTGAGCTGGCCGTAAAGCGCGCGCCGGCTGACCACGTCAATGCCGGCCTTGCGCAGGGCGCTCACCTTTTCCGGGTTGTTCGTCAGCAGCTCGATGCGTTGAATGCCGAGGTCGTCGAGCATCTGCTGCGCGATCCGGTAGTCGCGCTCATCCTTGCTGAAACCGATCACCTGGTCGGCGTCGATCGTATCCAGACCTTCGTCCTGCAGTCGGTAAGCTCTCAGCTTGTTGGCCAGTCCGATCCCCCGACCTTCCTGGGCAAGATAGAGCAGCACGCCTCCGCCCATCGAACAGATGGCGGCGAGACTGTTGCGCAACTGAGCCCCGCAATCGCAACGCTGACTGCCGAAAATGTCGCCGGTCAGGCAGGACGAGTGCACCCGCACCGGAACCGCATCGGCCCAGTTCTCACGCTCACCGAGCACGATGGCGACATGTTCGCGCACGCCGTCCTCTTCGCGAAACAGCACGAAGCGGGAGTCGCCCAGATTCGCAAGCGGAACGCGTGCATCGCTGACGCGCTTGAGCTGTCCGGGGCCGCTTTCGCACAACTCGATCGCAGAAGCCACCTTAACGACCAGGAGCGAACCTTCGGCAAGGTGCTGAACGACCGCATCCGCTTGCCCGGCACCCACGGCAAACGCAAGGGCCGCCGGCACCAACTGGGCGTGTCGCATCAGCAGCAGACCTGCACGCTCCGCAGCGGACGAAGGCACCGGGGCAAGACGCGGCGCCTTCGGCATTGCGGAAGAACGCCCGAGCGCGAACTGCGTCAGCAGCGGGAAGCCGGGCGCTTGCGCCGAATCGAAGTGCTGGGTGGCCGACACATCGCTGACGTCGACACCAAGGCTCGCCAGACGATGGCGCGACAGCACCAGCGCCGGCGCGGATCCGGCAAGCGCACGGGCCTCTTCCAGTGCGGCGGTGCCGAAGCCTTCGATCGGTGCGATCAACGTATCGCCCGCGTCGTCCCGCAACAAGACGGGCATACCACGGCGCAAATCAAAAATGGCGCGCTCTGCTTGGCGCATCAATCATTCTCCCAGGGGTATTCTTCGGCGGCCGACACATTGCAGCCACATCTGCTCGATACACTGGACTCTGACCGCGGCGATCCGGATTCCGTTCGGAAGCCGCCTGGCGCATCGGCGCGAGGGCAGGTGAAGTATCGGCTGAAAGTTAAGCCCTGAACTATAGCAACGGCAAGGCCGATGCCGCCAGTCAATCGGCGAGCAATCAGCGTTTGCGTCTACTGCGTTTGGCAGCCAGCGCTTTTCCTGGGTGCGGTGCGGGCTTGTGTACGAGACCAAGCGCCCCACGTGACAACCGGTCCGCGTCACCATTGCGATGCCGCGGCACCCATTGCCACACAACGGCCTCAAACAACCCGGCCAAAGCCTGAACCTTGTCGATGAGCGCCATCAGCCTGGGCACTGCAGTGTGGGCGCTGCCCGCCGCATGACGAACCGCAAAATCGCTGTCGCCACTCAGCACCAGGCGCTGCACACCTGCTGCATGCGCAAGGGACAGTGCCGCACACAGGGCCTGCAGTTCAGCCTCGTTGCTGCACCCTGTCCCCTCGCCGCGCTCGGAAAACTCCACACGACTGCCATCCGGCGATTGCAAGACAACACCAAGACCAAGCTTTCCCGGGTTGGGCAGCGCGGCCCCATCGAACCAGCCCAGCCAGCAATCCCCGGTCTCGCCAGCCGACGGCGCGGGGACCATGCGAGAATCTACCGACGGCGATCGCTTTGACACGCGCTACGCTCTACAAGAGATGTAAGTGCAGCATATTGCCACCACCAGCCCCTGCGGCAGCACTTTCGAGAGGTTAATTACATGACGGTATGTGAATTCCGGATCATCGGCATGCGTGACGAACAGTGCCTGCGAACCGTAACGAACGCGATTCAGGACTTGCCCGCCATCGCCCATGTGGAAATCGCCCTTGCGAGCGGCAGGGCCACGATCGAATTCGGCACTTTCGTATCCGAAGCAGACATCCGGCAAGCCGTTGAGGATGCCGGATTCGTCACAGAGTAGTTCATACCCATCCAGCCGCATGTTTCAGGCGCAAGATCTGACGCCTGAAACATGCCGGGCGTCGCGCCCCAATACGGGTAGTTAAGTGCACAAAAACCTTTGCCTTGGTAATGACATCCGGGCAATATCTCTGTCGAAATTGAAAAGAACAGCTGCAGCGTGCCAGCCCTGCTCGCAGCCCCTACAGAGCATATTTTTCCCCGAGCATCTCGATGAAGGGCCTGCCTTTTAGAAGATCGCGCTCGACGCAGTTCCTGCTGCGTTTTCCCATCATTTTTTCCGCCTACTGGCTTGCGTGGCAAACGGCCAGCCTGTTCGAGGTCTACCCAAACGTCAGCGCGTTCTATGCATCAGCCGGTCTTACGGTCTGCTTCACGATGGTGCACGGCCTGATCGGCCTCCCCGCGCTCTATCTCTCAATTATCGCCGTGCGGATCCTTGACCTTCCGGCACCCGGCTTCACCGCTTTTGATCTGCTCGATCCGATGCGGGAGATCTGCGTGTACGGCCTGGTCGGCGCGCACCTGCGCCAAAGCTGGATCCGCCCGGATTACCGGTTCTCTCTACCCATTGCGGTCCGGGTCATTTACAGCGCGTTCCTGGCGAGTCTGCTATCCGCCGTGCTGGCAACGCACACCCCCGCGCTCAACAGTACGCCAGCCGAACATATTGGCACCGCTTTCCTGTCGTTCTGGGGCGGTGATTTCGCCGGCGTCATGATCACGGTCCCCGCCTTCATGATTCTGTACCGTCTCTTCAGCCACCCGTTGAACGACAGCACGGCAAACCTCATTGGCGCCGTTGGGACAGCGAGACCACTATCCATGGCGCTTTACGCCTTGCTCGGCCTGTCCGTTGCCATGTTCTCGGCCGCCTTGCCCGCCGTGCTTGAAGTCGACACACGAATCGCCATCATCATCCTCTTCCCTGTCGTACTGGCAGGTCTGTCGCGCGGCACGATTGTAGGGTTTCTGGTGGCCACCGTATCCTGCGCAGGCCTCCTCGGTGCCGGGTGGGCTCTCGGTTTTCACATCAACGAACCCATCGAAATCCAGTTGATTCTGGCGCTTGCCGTCGCGCTAGCCCTGATGGCCGGCGCCTCCCACGACGACAAGGAACATGCGTGGACGCTGGCCACTTTCGACGCGGTAACAGGCCTCCCCAATCGCTACATGCTGATGGACCGACTCGAGCACGCGCTCACGAGCGCGCGCCGCACCAAAACAACGATGGCAGTCATGTACATCGATCTTGACCACTTCAAAGAGGTCAACGACACACTCGGTCATCACGCAGGTGACCAATTACTGAAGCACGCAGGAGAGCGGATACGAAACACCGTCCGAACTTCAGACACGGTTGCGCGACTCGGCGGCGATGAGTTCGTCGTCGTGCTGTCCTCGGTTGACAGTATCGAAGGTGCCGACCATGTTGCGCGCAACGTCCTTTCAGCGCTCGAGCAACCCTTCTCACTCGGCTCCCGAGCGGTGACGATATCCGCCAGTATCGGGATCGCTGTGCAGTCGACTGGCAGCCAGGCAAGCGAAGACTTGCTCAGACAGGCAGACCAAGCCATGTATCAGGCGAAAACAGGCGGGCGTAACCGCATCTACCATGCGGTGATGCCGTTCCCAGGCACACCATTCATCCAGGGAGCGCTACGTAAAGGGACCTGAACTGAATACACGTCCGTAGCGCATCGAACGCCGCTTCCGGAGCAGTTCCATCGGCCCCAAAAAATAACCGCATTGATGTCACACATCAATGCGGCTTTCATTTTTTATTATCAGCGGATTGCAGGTCTTTTTTATGAGAACCGTTCAGTACATGGTCTGCCACACCTTCTTATTCGCCCATCAGCCAAAACAGCCGATGTAGCCTGGCGGACGACGGTCAGCCATTAAGCAGTGCAACGGTCGAACGTTTGCTGACTCGCAGGCCACGGCATGGCGACCTCCCAGAAACAGCTGTGGCTTCTTTGCGCCACTCAATGCACCCGACCACCAGCATCCGTCTGCATTTGTCTCCTACCTCTCACCCCTCCTGTTTCATTTCCTGTACGAACGCACGCACCGTCGTCGTTCTGAACATCCAGCACGGGTCACACAGTCATGCGCTCAACTTCGCGACCTTCTTCAGTTCGGACATGCGTGCATTAGCAAGCTGTGCGACCTGGTCCTGGGTTTCAGAAGCAAGCTCCTGAACGTTGCGCGCATAGGCCATCGCGCGCTCGAACATCGGCACAACGATCTCCGATTGGGCATCCTTGATCGAAGCGCCCGCCGTAACGCCCGTCAGCGCACAGAATGCGGCCGTGCCGTCATTCACCGAATCCCGCAGCACGTCCATGTTCAACTGGGTCAAGCGCTCGGTTGAGTCCAGATAGACTTTCGACACCATCAGAATGGATTCGATTGCGGCACCTTGCGCTTGGGTAATGCTCTCAACAACTGAGATGTTCATCAAACTCTCCTGAAACGGGCAGTAACTGAATGGCTATCGAGCCCGCCTGATTGAACCCACCGCGAGCAGTCGAGCGAAGAATAGACTCGAGCCTTCGTAATGTGTGTTCGATTCCGAACATATACAAAAAACAAGAGGCGTATTCTTCATAATTGGCGACATTGCCGCAGATCAGATCTGCGCTGGCGCGCAATCACACTTAGGGAGAACGCCTTGGCTTCGACACCCTGTGATGGCTTCACCAAGAACAGCATTCTTGCTGCCATCCCCGACGACGAGCGCAGGCGTCTGCTCCCCGACATCGACTGCGTTCACCTTGAGCTGGGTCAGACACTCTACGAACCTGGAGGAGCGAACGAATATGTCTACTTCCCGAAGACCTGTGTCGCGTCGCTCGTATTTTCGGCCGGGGATGGGACGTCTGCGGGTTTAGCAACAGTCGGCAATACCGGACTCGTCGGTCTGCCCCTGTTGTTGAGCGGCGAGTCTTCCGTCCACCATGCGGTGGTACACCTTCCGGGAGATGCCTGCCGGGTGAGCGCTGAGATCTTGCGCTGGGAGTTCTCCCAGGACCAGTCTCTCCAGCGAATCATCATGCGCTATGCTCAAGCCTTGATGTGCCAGCTTGCGCAAAGCGCGGTTTGCAACCGGCTTCATACTGTTGACCAGCAACTTTGCCGATGGCTGCTTCTCAGTCTCGACCGGGTAGAGGGCAATGAGCTCCATATCACCCAGGGACTTATTGCCAACATGCTCGGCGTGCGCCGCGAGGGCATCTCCGAGGCCGCCAGTAAGCTTCAGGCCAAGGGCCTGATCCACTACCGCCGTGGCAACATTACCGTCCTCGATCGCACAGGCATCGAAGCCCGCGCCTGCGAGTGTTATGCAGTTGTCAAAGCCGAGTACGATCGCATGCTCAATGCGCTTCCGCACCACCGACCAAGCAGAAGCGTACGACCGAACCCGGCGAATCTTCGCCGTCGGGCGGAGGATCGAAGGCAATCCCGGGAATTCTCGCTGCCAAAGTTAGAGGCGACTGACGATCGCCTGATCCATGAACTCCAGGTTCGCCAGATCGAACTGGAAATGCAGCGTGAAGAACTCGAACTGGCCTATAGCCAGGCCAATGAGCTCAACAAACGATATGCGGATCTCTATGATTTCGCCCCCGTGGGCTATGTCACCATCGATGGCGCTGGAACAATCATCGAAATCAATCTGTCCGCAGCCATTCTGCTCGGACTGAAACGCTCGGAAGCCAGTCAGCACCGATTTGCGGAGGTTGTCGCCCCGGAACAGCGGCTCAAATTCAACCACTTTGTCGAGCAGGTTCGAACGAGTCAGATGCAGAACTCCTGCGAGCTCCCGCTGATACCGACCGACCGACGGCCCAAGGCCTTCATCCGCATACAGGCGGTTACTGACGACGACGGCCATGAGTGTCGCATGGTGATCCTCGACATCACGGCCGAACGCCTGGCGGAAGAGAAGGTCCGGGAGAGGGATTACTACCAGCGCGCCTTGCTCGACAACTTCCCGTTCATGGTGTGGCTGAAGGATGAGCAGAGCCGATTTCTGGCGGTGAACACGCCGTTTGCAAAGAACTATGGCTGGGGTTGCGCAGCGGATCTGGTGGGGAAAACCGACTTCGACACCACCACCCCCTCCCTCGCGGAGAGCTACCGCGCAGACGACCAGGATGTGCTGCGTTCGGGATCGCCTAAGAACATCGAAGAGCAGATCGAATCGAACGGCATCTTCCGCTGGTACGAAACCTACAAATCACCTGTTTCAATCGATAAGCGACGCATCGGGACTGTTGGTTTCGCGCGCGACGTGACAGAACGCAAAGGCGCGCAGGAAGCACTCGCAGAATCGGAGCTTCGTTATCGCAGCCTGATCGAGCACTTGCCCATAAGCCTGATCATCACGCAAAACAAGATCATTCGGCACATCAACCCCAGAGCAGCCCGTCTACTCGGCTATACGACGAATGAATGCACTGAAAAGTCGATTCTCGACTTCGTGTTCAGGGATGATCACCATGGGATCGAAACCGTCCACGTCTTATACCTCGACGCATCGTCTTCGCCACAGGAGCATGACGCCCGGATCATATCCCGGGATGGAAGAGTGATCGAATGTCATTGGCACATGAGCTCAGTCATGTGGGAAGGCAAACCTGCCGCCTTGAACGTGCTCGAGGATGTTACCGAGCACAGGCGCGTGGAAGCCAAGTTACGCATGCTCGCGAGCACAGACACCCTCACCGGCCTCGGAAGCCGCCGCCATTTCATCGACCGCGCCGAAGAGGCCCTCTCTCAACTCCACAGGGACCCCAGCAGGCCCGTTTCGCTGATGGTTCTCGACCTTGATCGGTTCAAGACCATCAACGACAAGCTGGGCCACGCCGCTGGCGACTCGGTCTTGCGATTGTTCGCCGACTCACTGCGACAGGAACTACGCAAAAGTGACACAGCCGGGCGCCTCGGCGGTGACGAATTTGCCGTCCTCTTGCCGGGGACGAGTCTCGCCACAGCAGGCCTGTTCGCCGAGCGCCTGAGGTCCAGGTTCGCCAGCGAGTCTGCAGTCATCGAGAGCAAGAAGATCTTCGCCACGGTCAGTATCGGCATCGCAGCAATGGCCGCATCCGACACATCCGTACATGCCCCACTGGCGCGCGCTGACCGCGCCCTGTACCTGGCAAAAACCCACAACCGAAACCGGGTCGAGTTCGCACCGGACTCAAATGTCGACGTCAACTCACGTAGCTGAAACCTGCCCTCATCTTCGCTCGTCAATGCCTTTGCGGCGTCGGCCGTAAAGATCGTCGAAACGCGCGATCGCTCCGTAAGCACCACAGATCACGCTTTTATCTTCGTATGATATCGACGGCGTAGACGACATAAACCCCGCTGAGGATTATCTCAGCGGGGTTAAGCGTAGGGTTAGTCTGACGATGACCTACTTTCACGAGAACGAATCTCACTATCATCGGCGCGATCTTGTTTCACGGTCCTGTTCGGGATGGGAAGGGGTGGGACCAAGACGCTATGGTCGTCAGACTATGACTTGTCACCTGCGATTTGCAGGCCAAAGCGGGAAGAAGTATATGGGTGTTGTGATTGCGTCGATGGTTGGGCGAATTTGCTTCGTCCAACAACGAGTATCGACTGTTTTGTAAGGTTATAGGATCAAGCCTCACGGGCAATTAGTATCGGTTAGCTTAACGCATTACTGCGCTTCCACACCCGACCTATCAACGTGGTGGTCTTCCACGACCCTTCAGGGGGCTCTAGGCCCCAGGGAAGTCTCATCTTGAGGCGAGTTTCCCGCTTAGATGCTTTCAGCGGTTATCTCTTCCGCACTTAGCTACCCGGCGATGCGACTGGCGTCACAACCGGTACACCAGAGGTGCGTCCACTCCGGTCCTCTCGTACTAGGAGCAGGTCCACTCAAACTTCCAGCGCCCACGGCAGATAGGGACCAAACTGTCTCACGACGTTTTAAACCCAGCTCACGTACCACTTTAAATGGCGAACAGCCATACCCTTGGGACCGGCTACAGCCCCAGGATGTGATGAGCCGACATCGAGGTGCCAAACTCCGCCGTCGATGTGAACTCTTGGGCGGAATCAGCCTGTTATCCCCAGAGTACCTTTTATCCGTTGAGCGATGGCCCTTCCATACAGAACCACCGGATCACTATGTCCTGCTTTCGCACCTGCTCGACTTGTCGGTCTCGCAGTCAAGCCTCCTTTTGCCATTGCACTATCAGTACGATGTCCGACCGTACCTAGGAGACCTTCGAACTCCTCCGTTACCTTTTGGGAGGAGACCGCCCCAGTCAAACTGCCCACCATGCACTGTTCCCGACCCGGATTCACGGGCCTGGGTTAGAACCTCAACGACACCAGGGTGGTATTTCAAGGTTGGCTCCACGAGAACTAGCGTCCCCGCTTCAAAGCCTCCCACCTATCCTACACAAGTCCCGTCAAAGTCCAATGCAAAGCTACAGTAAAGGTTCATGGGGTCTTTCCGTCTAGCCGCGGGTAGATTGCATCTTCACAAACATTTCAACTTCGCTGAGTCTCAGGAGGAGACAGTGTGGCCATCGTTACGCCATTCGTGCAGGTCGGAACTTACCCGACAAGGAATTTCGCTACCTTAGGACCGTTATAGTTACGGCCGCCGTTTACCGGGGCTTCGATCAAGAGCTTGCACCCCATCACTTAACCTTCCGGCACCGGGCAGGCGTCACACCCTATACGTCCACTTTCGTGTTTGCAGAGTGCTGTGTTTTTAATAAACAGTCGCAGCCACCGATTCTCTGCGGCCCCTTCGCCCTTCGGATGTACTCCTACAAGCTACCGGGGCATACCTTCTCCCGAAGTTACGGTATCAATTTGCCGAGTTCCTTCTCCTGAGTTCTCTCAAGCGCCTTGGTATTTTCAACCTGCCCACCTGTGTCGGTTTGCGGTACGGTCGATTCTAGACTGAAGCTTAGAGGCTTTTCCTGGAAGCAGGGTATCAACCACTTCGTCTCACAAGGAGACTCGTCATCACGCCTCAGATAATCCCCGCGGATTTGCCTACGGGGTACTCCTACACGCTTAAACCAGGACTTCCAACACCCGGCTGGCCTAACCTTCTCCGTCCCCCCATCGCATCTAGAACCGGTACAGGAATATTGACCTGTTTCCCATCGACTACGCATTTCTGCCTCGCCTTAGGGGCCGACTCACCCTGCGCCGATGAACGTTGCGCAGGAAACCTTGGGCTTTCGGCGAGGGTGCTTTTCACACCCTTTATCGCTACTCATGTCAGCATTCGCACTTCCGATACCTCCAGCATCCCTCTCGAGACACCTTCGCAGGCTTACGGAACGCTCCCCTACCACGTGTCATAAGACACATCCGCAGCTTCGGTTCATGGCTTGAGCCCCGTTACATCTTCCGCGCAGGACGACTCGACTAGTGAGCTATTACGCTTTCTTTAAAGGGTGGCTGCTTCTAAGCCAACCTCCTAGCTGTCTGTGCCTTCCCACTTCGTTTGCCACTTAGCCATGCATTTGGGACCTTAGCTGGCGGTCTGGGTTGTTTCCCTCTTGACAACGGACGTTAGCACCCGCTGTCTGTCTGCCGTATATCACTTTGCGGTATTCGGAGTTTGCTATCGCGGGGTAGATCGCATTGACCCCCCCAACGATTACAGTGCTCTACCCCCGCAAGTGTCCGTACGACGCACTACCTAAATAGTTTTCGGGGAGAACCAGCTATTTCCGGATTTGTTTAGCCTTTCACCCCTATCCACAGCTCATCCCCTAATTTTTCAACATTAGTGGGTTCGGACCTCCAGTGCGTGTTACCGCACCTTCATCCTGGCCATGGATAGATCATCCGGTTTCGGGTCTACGCCCAGAGACTATGTCGCCCTTATCAGACTCGCTTTCGCTACGCCTCCCCTATTCGGTTAAGCTCGCCACTGAACGTAAGTCGCTGACCCATTATACAAAAGGTACGCAGTCACCCCACAAGGAGGCTCCCACTGTTTGTATGCATGCGGTTTCAGGATCTATTTCACTCCCCTCCCGGGGTTCTTTTCGCCTTTCCCTCACGGTACTAGTTCACTATCGGTCGATCACGAGTATTTAGCCTTGGAGGATGGTCCCCCCATCTTCAGACAGGATTTCTCGTGTCCCGCCCTACTTGTCGCACGCTCAGACCCGCCACCTAATTTTCACATACGGGGCTATCACCCTGTGTTGCCGGACTTTCCAGACCGTTCTGCTAATTAGATGGTTTAGTCGTGCAGGCTGTTCCGTGTTCGCTCGCCACTACTTACGGAATCTCGGTTGATTTCTGTTCCTGCAGCTACTTAGATGTTTCAGTTCGCTGCGTTCGCCTCCACGTACCTATGTATTCAGTACGGGATACTCCTTGCGGAGTGGGTTTCCCCATTCGGATATCGGGGGATCAAAGCTCCATTGCCAGCTCCCCCCCGCTTTTCGCAGGCTTGCACGTCCTTCATCGCCTGTGATCGCCAAGGCATCCACCACATGCACTTAGTCGCTTGATCCTATAACCTTAGACCCTCAGACTTTCGCCCAAAGATCCGGTCACAGGTCGAACTCGTTTGTGCGAACCTCGTCGCGCCGCTGACACAGCACGCGAGATTCAATGCAATCACGCTACCCGTGCAACGCATCTACTGATACGCTGCACATATATATACTTCTTCCACTTTGTTAAAGAGCGAGCCAATCGAGAAGTTTGACCTTCCCGAGAAGTCAGGCATAAACACCAGAATCTTTCCTGGCCATGCATGACTGACTTCTCGAACCTCGTTGTGTGTCTGACTACTGTCTGACTAGCGTCTGGTTTGCATCAGATACTGGTGGAGCTTGTCGGGATCGAACCGACGACCTACGGCTTGCAAAGCCGCCGCTCTCCCAGCTGAGCTAAAGCCCCATTCTGACCAACGCACCTTCGATAGTTTGGTGGGTCTGGTTGGGTTCGAACCAACGACCCCCGCCTTATCAAGACGGTGCTCTAACCAGCTGAGCTACAGACCCTCACACTCGAGGCTCTTCGCTTGAACAACCGATAAGTTGTGGATACTTGACCACTGCGACCTTTCTCTTGAAAGGAGGTGATCCAGCCGCACCTTCCGATACGGCTACCTTGTTACGACTTCACCCCAGTCATGAATCTCACCGTGGTAAGCGCCCCCCCGAAGGTTAAGCTACCTACTTCTGGTGAAACCCACTCCCATGGTGTGACGGGCGGTGTGTACAAGACCCGGGAACGTATTCACCGCAGCATGCTGATCTGCGATTACTAGCGATTCCGACTTCACGTAGTCGAGTTGCAGACTACGATCCGGACTACGATCGGCTTTAAGAGATTAGCTCCACCTCGCGGCTTGGCAACCCTCTGTACCGACCATTGTATGACGTGTGAAGCCCTACCCATAAGGGCCATGAGGACTTGACGTCATCCCCACCTTCCTCCGGTTTGTCACCGGCAGTCTCATTAGAGTGCCCAACTAAATGATGGCAACTAATGACAAGGGTTGCGCTCGTTGCGGGACTTAACCCAACATCTCACGACACGAGCTGACGACAGCCATGCAGCACCTGTGTTCTGGCTCCCGAAGGCACCAAGTGATCTCTCACAAGTTCCAGACATGTCAAGGGTAGGTAAGGTTTTTCGCGTTGCATCGAATTAATCCACATCATCCACCGCTTGTGCGGGTCCCCGTCAATTCCTTTGAGTTTTAACCTTGCGGCCGTACTCCCCAGGCGGTCAACTTCACGCGTTAGCTGCGTTACTCAGAAAGTTACCTCTCCGAACAACTAGTTGACATCGTTTAGGGCGTGGACTACCAGGGTATCTAATCCTGTTTGCTCCCCACGCTTTCGTGCATGAGCGTCAGTACAGGCCCAGGGGGCTGCCTTCGCCATCGGTGTTCCTCCACATATCTACGCATTTCACTGCTACACGTGGAATTCCACCCCCCTCTGCCGTACTCTAGCCTTGCAGTCACAAACGCAGTTCCCAGGTTAAGCCCGGGGATTTCACATCTGTCTTACAAAACCGCCTGCGCACGCTTTACGCCCAGTAATTCCGATTAACGCTCGCACCCTACGTATTACCGCGGCTGCTGGCACGTAGTTAGCCGGTGCTTCTTGTCAAGGTACCGTCATCCGACAAGGATATTAGCCTTGCCGTTTTCTTCCCTTGCGAAAGAGCTTTACAACCCGAAGGCCTTCTTCACTCACGCGGCATGGCTGGATCAGGCTTGCGCCCATTGTCCAAAATTCCCCACTGCTGCCTCCCGTAGGAGTCTGGGCCGTGTCTCAGTCCCAGTGTGGCGGATCATCCTCTCAGACCCGCTACAGATCGTCGCCTTGGTGAGCCTTTACCCCACCAACTAGCTAATCTGACATCGGCCACTCCAATCACGTGAGGTCCTAAGATCCCCCACTTTCCCCCTCAGGGCGTATGCGGTATTAGCTACGCTTTCGCGTAGTTATCCCCCATGACTGGGCATGTTCCGATGCATTACTCACCCGTTCGCCACTCGCCGGCAGGTGCAAGCACCCCCGCTGCCGTTCGACTTGCATGTGTAAAGCATGCCGCCAGCGTTCAATCTGAGCCAGGATCAAACTCTTAAGTTTAATCCTACAAAGTACTCAAAATCATTTTACTGACATATGAGCACCTAATCTTTGTGAAACTCAAAACTGCCTAAGCAGTTTCATGGCCACAGCGATCAAGCACCCACACTTATCGATTGTTCAATTTTTTAAAGAACCGCTGCAGTTCCTGCAGCAGAGAAGCGAGATTATGATCAACTTAACTTATCTCGTCAACCCCTGTTTTGGTTTTATTTCAAAACCACCGAAACAACTAAAACAGAAATCCGCCTCAAAAACACCTGCAAAAACAACCGCTTTCCTGCCATCACCCCGTTTCGCTAACTGCGTTTCGCGGTGAAGAGGTGCGCATTATAGACACCTCAGAAAGTTCGTCAACACCTAAATTTCAGATTATCGAAACGAACCATCCAACGACGCCTGGCCGACCTCTGCAGAAAAGAAAAGACAGCTGCAAGCAGCTGTCTTCTCCAGAATTCTACTGGTGGGTGCTGACGGGGTCGAACCGCCGACATTCGCCTTGTAAGGGCGACGCTCTACCAACTGAGCTAAGCACCCGCACTGGAGCAGCGAAGGTGCTGTCTGCTCAGTGAAGTCCGTTAGTTTACCGAATCTTTCAAACCTTTTCCAGCCCTAAATTTAGGAACTTTCGCCGCCTTGATCTTGATGTTCTTTCCGGTGCGTGGATTTCGGCCAGTTCGTGCAGCACGATCCCCAACGTAGAAAGTGCCGAACCCGACTAGGGTAACGGTATCTTCCTGCTTGAGTGCCTGTTTTACGGAATCGATTGTCGCATCGAGCGCCTTGCCGGCCGCAGCCTTGGAGATGTCGGCATTCTTGGCGATAGCGTCGATCAGTTCGGATTTGTTCACTTCTAGCCCCCTTCTGGTGTGGAACGCGATAGAAATAACCTGGCCAAACCCAGAAAGGACGTGTCTTCCGGCGCCCCCTCTGTCGTCCTGCATAATCTGAGGTCTTTATAGCGTGTGCGATTCCACAGTGTCAAGGCGCACTGCAGCGTGCTTTCGCCGCTATCAGTGCGCCTTGTGGGGGTGCAGCAGAACAGAGGATCAGTGTGCTCGCAAACCCTTCGTCGATGCAGGCGTCTCGTCTGCCGGCTTTACGGCAGTCGGAGGCGTGTCCGGAAGCGGCGCCGGATTGCGTTCCAGGGCAAGCTCAAGAACCTGATCAATCCATTTCACCGGAATGATCTCGATCGCGTTCTTGATGTTGTCCGGAATCTCTACCAGGTCCTTCACATTCTCTTCAGGAATTAGCGCCCGCCCGATACCACCGCGGACTGCGGCAAGCAGCTTCTCCTTCAGACCGCCAATCGGCAGCACTTCACCGCGCAGGGTGATCTCACCCGTCATGGCAACATCACAACATACCGGGATACCCGTCAGCACCGAGACCAGCGCCGTGGTAATCGCACTACCCGCAGAAGGCCCATCCTTGGGGATTGCACCTTCCGGCAGGTGAATGTGGATATCGCTCTTCTGGTAGAAATCGTCTTCGATACCAAGCGAACGGGCGCGCTTGCGCACGACTGACAACGCAGCCTGAATGGACTCCTGCATGACTTCGCCGAGCTTGCCGGTCGTCATCACCTTGCCCTTACCCGGCAGGACCACCGCTTCCACGGTCAGCAACTCACCGCCAACCTCGGTCCATGCAAGGCCGGTCACCTGGCCCACCTGATTCTGCTTCTCGGCAATCCCGAAGCTGTACTTGCGTACGCCAAGGTACTTGTCGAGGTTCTTGGCATTCACGACGATCTTGCTACTGCGCGACCGAAGCACCAGTGCCTTCACGACCTTGCGGCAGATCTTGGAGATCTCGCGCTCCATGCTCCGCACACCAGCTTCGCGGGTGTAGTAGCGGCACACGTCACGCAGGGCCTCTTCGGTCACCGACAGCTCTTCAGCCTTGAGGCCGTTGTTCTTCATCTGCTTCGGCAGCAGATAACGCAGGGAGATGTTCACCTTTTCATCTTCGGTGTAACCCGACAGGCGAATCACTTCCATACGATCAAGCAAGGGCGCAGGAATGTTGAGCGTATTGGCGGTCGCCACGAACATCACGTCCGACAGATCGAAATCGACCTCGACGTAATGATCCTGGAAGGTGTGGTTCTGCTCCGGATCCAGCACTTCAAGCAGTGCTGACGACGGGTCGCCACGAAAATCCATGCCCAGCTTGTCGACTTCATCGAGCAGGAACAGCGGGTTCTTCACCCCTACCTTGCTCATGTTCTGAAGAATCTTGCCCGGCATCGACCCAATATAGGTTCGACGGTGGCCGCGGATCTCGGCCTCGTCACGCACACCACCGAGCGCCATGCGCACGAATTTGCGATTGGTCGCCTTGGCGATCGACTGACCAAGTGAGGTCTTGCCCACACCCGGAGGGCCAACGAGGCACAGGATCGGCGCCTTGACCTTGTCTACGCGCTGTTGCACGGCAAGGTACTCAAGGATGCGTTCCTTGACGCGCTCAAGGCCATAGTGATCCTTGTCCAGCACTTTCTCGGCCTCACCGAGATCCTTGCTGACGCGCGACTTCTTCTTCCACGGCAAGCCGATCATGATGTCGATGTAGTTGCGCACCACGGTGGCTTCGGCAGACATCGGCGACATCAGGCGCAGCTTCTTGAACTCTGCCTGGGCCTTGGCAAGTGCCTCCTTGGGCATGCCGGCAGCCTTGATCTTCTTGTCCATCTCCTCGAGATCGGCACCTTCCTCGCCTTCCCCGAGCTCTTTCTGAATCGCCTTGACCTGCTCGTTCAGGTAATACTCGCGCTGACTCTTCTCCATCTGGCGCTTGACGCGACCACGGATGCGCTTTTCCACCTGAAGGATGTCGAGTTCGGTTTCGAGCTGTGAAAGCAGCTTGTCGAGACGCTCGTTGACGTCGAACATTTCCAGCACTTCCTGCTTTTGCTCGAGCTTCAGCGGCAGGTGTGCGGCAATGGTGTCGGCCAGGCGGCCCGGCTCGTCGATACCGGCCAGAGACGTAAGAATCTCGGGCGGAATTTTTTTGTTCAGCTTCACGTACTGGTCGAACTGGGCAATGATCGCCCGGCGCATGGCCTCGACCTCGGTGTTATCGACCTCGGACAGGGGCACCGGCGTGGCCTTGGCCACGAACAGGTGACGCAGATCGTCAACCGAATCGATGCGCGCGCGCTGCAAACCTTCGACCAGCACCTTGATGGTACCGTCGGGCAGCTTGAGCATTTGCAGGATGTTGGCGACGCAACCGATGTCGTAGAGGTCTTCGATCGAAGGTTCGTCCTTTGCGGCCGACTTCTGGGCGACGAGCAGAATGCTCTTGCCCGCCTCCATTGCGTTTTCGAGCGCCTTGATCGATTTGGGCCGCCCCACGAAGAGCGGGATGACCATGTGCGGAAATACCACTACGTCGCGCAGCGGCAGTAGCGGCAGTTCCATTTGCTCGTTGGGGAGGTCAGCAGGACCCGACATTTATATATTCCTTCCGAAAAGGGTCACACCCATATGTGGGCGCGACCCGGGAATTCAAGTGGCGGGTTGTTGGGCGTCAGTTCGAGCCGGAAACCTTTTGCTGATCAGCGTAGATCAGCAGTGGCTTGGCGCCCTCCTCGATGGTGCCTTCATCGATGACGACCTTGGTGACACCCTCGAGGGTGGGCAGGTCATACATGATGTCAAGCAACGCCGCCTCAAGAATGGAACGCAGACCACGAGCGCCCGTTTTGCGGCGGATTGCCTTGCGTGCGACGGCATGCAGCGCTGCGGAGCGAATCTCGAGTTCCACGCCTTCCATCGAGAACAGCTTCTGGTACTGCTTCACCAGCGCGTTCTTCGGTTCAACGAGGATTTTGATCAGTGCTTCTTCGTCAAGTTCCTGCAAGGTCGCAACGACCGGCAGACGACCGATGAGCTCCGGGATCAGACCAAACTTGATCAGATCCTCGGGTTCGACCTGACGGAAGGTCTCGGTCACGCTCCTGGACTCGCTGCTCCTGACCTCGGCGCCGAAGCCAATCCCGACCTTCTCGGTACGGTTGCGGATAACCTTGTCCAGCCCGTCGAAAGCGCCGCCACAGATGAACAGCACGTTAGTGGTATCGACCTGGACGAAGTCCTGATTCGGGTGTTTGCGCCCGCCCTGAGGCGGAATCGACGCAACAGTGCCTTCCACCAGCTTCAACAGCGCCTGCTGCACGCCTTCACCCGAAACGTCACGGGTGATGGACGGGTTGTCGGACTTGCGCGAAATCTTGTCGATCTCGTCGATATAGACGATACCCTGCTGCGCCTTTTCGACGTCGTAGTCGCACTTCTGCAGCAGCTTCTGAATGATGTTCTCGACGTCCTCACCGACGTAACCGGCTTCGGTCAGGGTGGTGGCATCGGCCATCACGAAGGGGACGTTGAGCAGACGCGCGAGGGTCTGTGCCAGCAGCGTCTTGCCCGAACCCGTGGGGCCGATCAGCAGGATGTTGCTCTTGGAGAGTTCGACCTCGTCCTTGCTGTCGCTCAGGTGACGCAGGCGCTTGTAGTGGTTGTAAACCGCCACCGACAGATTGCGCTTGGCCTTGGACTGGCCGATCACGTACTGATCAAGGATGTCGCAGATTTCCTGCGGGGTGGGCAGTGAGCCCTTGACGTTCTCGCCGCCGGCATCGCCCGCGATCTCTTCGCGGATGATGTCGTTGCACAACTCGATGCATTCGTCGCAAATGAAGACGGATGGACCGGCGATCAGCTTGCGCACTTCGTGCTGACTTTTGCCACAAAACGAGCAGTACAGCAGCTTTTCGCCGCCCGTCTTCTTTTCCGACATGATCTGTTCTCCTGGTTCAGGTATCGGCGCGGCTGGTGAGCACCTTGTCTACGAGGCCATATTCGACGGCTTTCGTCGCCGACATGAAATTGTCGCGATCCGTGTCCTTCTCGATCTGCTCAAGCGGCTGCCCCGTATGCTTGGACAGCATCTCGTTCAGACGCGCACGCAGGAACAGGATCTCGCGCGCATGGATCTCGATATCCGAGGCCTGGCCCTGAAATCCGCCCAGCGGCTGGTGAATCATCACGCGCGAATTGGGCAGCGTGAAACGCTTGCCCTTTTCGCCTGCAGCAAGCAGGAACGCGCCCATGCTGGCGGCCTGCCCGATGCAAAGCGTGCTGACGTTCGGCTTGATGAACTGCATGGTGTCGTAAATCGCCATGCCGGCCGTCACCGAACCACCGGGGGAGTTGATATAAAAATAGATGTCCTTGTCCGGATTTTCCGACTCAAGGAAAAGCAGCTGAGCCACGATCACGTTGGCCGTCGTGTCATTGACCGGACCGACGAGGAACACCACCCGCTCCTTCAGAAGGCGCGAATAGATGTCATAGGCGCGTTCGCCGCGCCCACTCTGCTCGACAACCATCGGAACCAGTCCAAGACCTACCGGGTTCCATTCACTGCTGTGCTGGGGTGTTCCGTTCATCATTGCTCGCTCTTTCGCGACCTCAGGCCGCGTTGCCCATCAATTCATCAAATGCGACCGGCTTGTCGGTGGTTTGGGCTTGCGATGCCACCCAAGCCACGACATTGTCCTCGATCACCACCGCTTCAGCCTGAGCCAGACGATCCGGCTGTGCGTAATACCAGCGTACCAGCTCAGACGGATCTTCGTAACTCTCGGCCATCTCTTCAACCAGCGCGCGCACCTGCTCAGGCTTGGCGTGCAGTTCCTTGGCCTTGACCAGCTCGGCCATGATCAGGCCCAGCTTGACGCGACGCACGGCCTGGTCTGCGAACCATGCGGGCTCAACCGGGATGTCCTTGGTCTGCATGCCACGCGCTTCGAGGTCACGCTTGGCGTTCTCGGCCAGCTGGCTCGACTCGGCCTCGACCAGTGCCTTGGGCACGTCGATCGGGGTCACTTCGATCAGGGCATTCATGACCTGTTCCTTGATCTTGGCCTGGATGCGACGCTTCACTTCGCGGGTCAGGTTGGTGCGGACTTCGTCGCGCAGCTTGCTGACATCACCGTCTGCCACGCCGAGGGCCTTGGCGAAATCGCTATCGACTGCCGGCAGCACCGGCGCTTCAACCTTCTTCACCGTAACTTCGAACTGAACGGTCTGACCGGCCAGATGCTTGGCGTGGTAGTCCTCGGGGAAGGTCATGTCGAAAGTCTTGGCTTCACCCGACTTCAGACCCGTAACAGCGGTTTCGAAATCCTTCAGCATCGAACCTGCGCCGATGACGAAGGGGAAGTCCTCTGCCTGGCCACCGTCGAACAACTCGCCATCCTTGCGCCCGGCAAAATCGATCACCACGCGGTCGCCTTCAGCAGCGGCGCGATCGGCCGGCTCGAAGGAGGTGCGCTGCTTGCGCAGCACGTCGATGGTCTTGTCGACTTCGGCGTCGCCTACTTCCAGAGCGGGACGCTCGATCGTCTGCGTCGACAGATCGCCCGAAACCACTTCCGGATAAACCTCGAACACGGCGCTGAACTCGAGCACTTCGGCGCTCGACGCTTCCTTGGGCTCGATACGGGGGTAACCGGCCACACGCAAATTCTGTTCACGCACGGCGTTGCCGAACGCTTTTTCAACGGCAGCACCAATGGCTTCGGAGCGCGCTTGCGGCTCATAAGTCTGGGCAACGATCTTCATCGGCACCTTGCCCGGGCGGAAACCAGGCATTTTTACGGTGCGAGCCATCTTCTTCAGGCGCGCTTCGACTTCCTTATTGATCTCCGCCATGGCGACGGACATATCGATACGGCGCTCCAGCGAGCTCGGGGTTTCCTGGTTGGTCTGCATTCAATCAATCCTGAGAAGTCAAAAATACCGCCGGCCAAGCATTCCGCCCTGAGTGTTTTCCCACAATCAGGTGCACGATGTGGCCGACTTGTTCCAAACAATCGGCGATTCTAGCACACGGCCCGGGCCTTCCTTCCAGCGCCTCTAAAGGGTCAGAATGCACTTGGAACAGTGAAAAAATGCACGCTCACAGGCGGAACTCGCAGGCTACCGTAACCTCTCAGGTTATGAGCATGGTGCAGCAACATGTCTGCGAAAGCAGGATCAGTGCCAAGAAGCAATCGACGGAATTGAGTCGGGTCAACGCGACCCAATCGACAAGGAGACGTCCCGATGAGCATCTTCAACGCTTACCAAGCCCGATTCGAAGCGGCCCGCGAAGACGAAATGTCGATCCAGGAGTATCTGGAGTTATGCGGTAAAGACCGTGCCGCATACGCTACCGCAGCAGAACGCATGCTGATGGCAATCGGGGAGCCGGAGTTGGTGGACACCCGGCTGGATCCGCGCCTGTCGCGCATCTTTTCGAACAAGGTCCTGAAGCTCTACCCTGCGTTCCGCGACTTCTACGGCATGGAAGAGGTCATCGAACATATCGTGTCGTATTTCCGACATGCGGCCCAGGGGCTGGAGGAGAAGAAACAGATCCTCTATCTGCTCGGCCCGGTCGGCGGCGGCAAGTCCTCTCTTGCTGAAAAGCTCAAGAGCCTGATCGAGCACGTTCCTTTCTATGCGATCAAGGGCTCACCGGTAAACGAATCGCCGCTCGGCCTGTTCAATATTGAAGAGGACGGCCATATCCTTGAGGACGACTACAGCATCCCCCGGCGCTACCTCGGCACCATCATGAGCCCGTGGGCGGTCAAGCGCCTGCATGAATACGGTGGCGACATCACCAAGTTCAGGGTGGTCAAGCTCACCCCCTCAGTGCTGCGCCAGGTCGCAGTCGCCAAGACCGAACCTGGCGACGAGAACAACCAGGACATCTCCTCGCTGGTCGGCAAGATCGATATCCGCAAACTGGAGCAGTATTCGCAGGACGACCCGGATGCGTACAGTTACTCCGGCGGTCTGTGTCTGGCCAACCGCGGCATGCTTGAGTTCGTCGAGATGTTCAAGGCGCCAATCAAGGTGCTGCACCCGCTTCTGACCGCGACGCAGGAAGGCAACTACAAGGGCACCGAGGGTTTCGGCGCCATCCCCTTTGATGGCATCGTGATGGCGCACTCGAACGAGTCCGAATGGACGGCGTTCAAGAACAACAAGAACAACGAAGCCTTCCTCGACCGGATCTATACCGTCAAGGTGCCTTACTGCCTGCGCCTCTCGGACGAGATCCGCATTTACGAGAAGCTGCTGGCGAACAGCTCCCTGTGGGAAGCGCCCTGCGCCCCCGACACCCTGAAGATGCTCGCCCAGTTCTCCGTGCTGTCCCGCCTCAAGGAGCCGGAAAACTCCAGCATCTATTCCAAGATGCGGGTCTATGACGGCGAAAACCTCAAGGACACCGACCCCAAGGCCAAGAGCTTCCAGGAGTACCGCGACTACGCAGGGGTCGACGAGGGCATGACCGGTCTCTCCACCCGGTTCGCGTTCAAGGTGCTGTCCCGGGTGTTCAACTTCGACCACCGCGAGGTGGCGGCGAACCCGGTGCACCTGATGTATGTCCTCGAGCAGCAGATCGAGCAGGAGCAGTACCCCCCGGAAAACGAATCCCGTTATCTCGGCTTCATCAAGGAGTTCCTCGCCCCGCGTTACGCGGAGTTCATCGGCAAGGAGATCCAGACCGCCTACCTCGAAAGCTACTCCGAGTACGGCCAGAACATTTTCGATCGCTATGTGATCTATGCCGACTTCTGGATTCAGGATCAGGAGTTCCGCGATCCGAACACCGGCGAGATCCTCGACCGTTCGGCCCTCAACGAGGAGCTCGAAAAGATCGAGAAGCCGGCCGGCATCAGCAACCCGAAGGACTTCCGCAACGAGGTGGTCAACTTCGTGCTCCGTGCTCGCGCGAAGAACGAAGGCGCCAACCCGAGCTGGACCTCCTACGAGAAACTGCGCGCGGTGATCGAGAAGAAGATGTTCTCCAACACGGAAGACCTGCTGCCCGTCATCAGCTTCAATGCCAAGGCCAGTGCCGACGAGCAGAAGAAGCATCAGAACTTCGTCAATCGCATGATCGAAAAGGGCTATACCGAGAAACAGGTGCGCCTGCTATGCGAGTGGTATCTGCGCGTACGGAAGTCGTCCTGAACGCCTGAACGTACCATTGCGATCCGCGCCGCCGGCAGCGACCGGCAGCGGATTCGTCGTGGGCCACCACGGAGGAAGGCATGGTCCGCATCATCGATCGGCGCTTCGACAGCAAGAAAAAGAGTGCGGTTAATCGCCAGCGTTTCGTGCGCCGCTTCAAGCAGCAGATTCGGCGCGCAGTATCCGACGCAATAGATGGCCGCTCCATTCGCGACCTGGACAACGGCGAAAGTGTTTCCATCCCGACCAAGGATCTGTCCGAACCTCATTTCCAGAATGGCAAGGGCGGAATCTGGGAGCAGGTTTTCCCCGGCAACGACCAGTTTTCCAGCGGAGACCAGATCAGGCGGCCGCAAGGCGGCGCCGGCGGCTCGGGCGGCGGAGGCAAGGCCGGGAACGAGGGCGAAAGCGAAGACGATTTTGTCTTTCAGCTCTCGCGTGACGAATTTCTCGACATCTTTTTCGACGACCTCGCCCTGCCCAACCTGATTCGCACCCAGCTCGCCCGGGTCACTGACTTCAAGTCCCAACGCGCCGGTTTTACATCGAGCGGCGTGCCGGCCAACATCAATATCGTGCGCTCCATGCGCGGTGCGCTGGGTCGTCGCCTGGCGCTGGGGTCGCCCTATCGGGCCCGTTATCGCGAATTGCAGCAGGAACTCGACGAAGCCATCGCGGAGCTGGGCGAAGACAGCGAGCGTGTGCGCGAGTTGCGTGAGGAACTCGGCAAACTGCGCGCGCGCATCGATGCAATCCCCTTCATCGACAGCTTCGACCTGCGCTACAACAACCGTATCCGAATTCCGCAGCCCACCACCCAGGCGGTCATGTTCTGCGTGATGGACGTGTCCGGTTCGATGGACGAGGAGAAGAAGGCCACGGCGAAGCGCTTCTTCATGCTGCTCTACCTCTTCCTCAATCGAACTTACGAACACATCGAGGTGGTCTTCATCCGTCACCACACCATCGCCAAGGAGACCGACGAGGACGAGTTCTTCCACTCACGCGAATCCGGTGGCACGGTGGTGTCGAGCGCGCTCGAACTGATGCGCGACATCATTCGAGCGCGCTACGCAGGCGGTCAGTGGAACGTCTATGGCGCCCAGGCTTCGGATGGCGACAACTGGGACAACGACTCGCCCATCTGCCGCAAGATTCTCGACGACGAGATCCTGCCGTGGTGTCAGTACTTCGCCTACATCGAAATCACCCCGGGCGAACCCCAGAACCTGTGGCGCGAGTACGAAAAGCTGCACGCCAGCAGCAAGAACTTCGCCATGCAGCGCATCGAGTCGCCGGCAGACATCTATCCGGTTTTCCGCGAACTTTTCAAAAAGAGCCTCGCATGAAACCTGCCCTGAAGAAACGCATCCCCCTGCCCGCAGGTTCGGAATGGACCTTCGAGAGCATCGAGCGCTACCACACCGAGATCGCCCGCGTCGCCAAAGGCTATGGTCTCGATACCTACCCGGTACAGATCGAGGTCATCACCGCCGAGCAAATGATGGACGCGTACGCCTCGGTCGGCATGCCGGTCAACTACCACCACTGGTCATTCGGCAAGCAGTTTCTGAGCACGGAGAAAGGTTACCGTCGCGGCCAGATGGGTCTGGCATACGAGATCGTCATCAACTCCAACCCCTGCATCGCCTACCTGATGGAGGAGAACACCCTGCCGATGCAGGGGCTGGTGATTGCACACGCCGCATACGGCCACAACAGTTTCTTCAAGGGCAATTACCTGTTCCGCACCTGGACCAATGCGGACGCAATCATCGATTACCTGATCTTTGCCCGGAACTACATCGCCCAGTGTGAAGAGCGCCATGGCGTGGAAGATGTGGAGTTGCTGCTCGACTCCTGCCATGCGCTCATGAACCTGGGGGTCGACCGCTACAAGCGCCCGCCCAAGCTCTCCATGGCGAAGGAAAAGTTGCGTCAGGAGGAGCGCGAGGAGTACCTGCAAACCCAGGTCAACGACCTGTGGCGCACGCTGCCGGCCCACGACGTGCGCAGCGACGGCCGCAAGGAGCGGCGCTTCCCGGAAGAGCCGGAAGAGAACCTGCTCTATTTCATCGAGAAGAACGCGCCCCTGCTCGAACCCTGGCAGCGCGAGGTCGTGCGCATCGTGCGCAAGATCGCGCAGTACTTCTTCCCCCAGCGTCAGACGCAGGTCATGAACGAGGGTTGGGCAACCTACTGGCACTACACCCTGCTCAACACGCTGTACGACGAAGACCTGCTGGCCGACAGCTTCATGCTTGAGTTCCTGCAGTCGCACACCAACGTCGTCTATCAGCCGCCCTATAACGTGCGCTGGTACAACGGCATCAACCCCTATGCGCTCGGCTTCGCGATGTGGACCGACATCCGTCGCATCTGCGAACACCCGACGGACGAGGATCGCCAGTGGTTCCCCGATATCGCGGGCAGCGACTGGCGGGAAACCTTCGACTTCGCGATGCGCAATTTCAAGGACGAGAGCTTCGTTGCGCAATATCTGTCGCCAAAGGTCATGCGCGACTTCCGCATGTTTGCGATCTTCGACGACGAACGTGAAGACAAGCTCAAGGTTTCTGCCATCCACGACGATGCCGGCTTCCGCCATGTGCGCGAAATCCTGTCGGAGCACTATAACCTTGGCAGCCGAGAGCCCAACATCCAGGTCTGGAACGTCGACCTGCGTGGCGACCGCTCGCTCACCCTTCGCCACCAGCGCTGGCAGGGCCGGCCACTGGCCGAGAATGCGGAAGAGGTCGTGAAGCATATTGCCCGACTGTGGGGCTTCACCGTGCGACTGGAGTCCGCCAACGACGCAGGCGAGGTCGAACTCCTGCACGAAACCCGCCTGGAGAAACGCAAAGCCGGCAATTAGGCCCGCCCCCGGGAGCGGCAGCCGCTGCCTCAGACCCACCGCAACGTGCGCCTGTTCGGCGCGGCGCCGCCGCGGGGAACTCCTGCCAGATGCGCACAAGCAAGACACCTGCGATCGGAGAGACGCAACAAAATGAGCGCACACGGAAGCTGCCGCCCTTAGAATCGGGGCTCACTTTGCTGAAAGCCCGACCATGTTCACTTCTGCACAACCCATCTACCCTGTCTCCGGCATTCGCGAGATCGAGCGCAAGCTGATCCCGAGTGCCCGTCCGCCGCTCATGGAGCGAGCTGGCCGCGCCGCAGCGGAAGATGCTGTGCGCCTGATCATGGACCGCCCCGGCGCCATCCTGATTGCCTGCGGCCCGGGCAACAACGGCGGCGACGGCTTCGTGATGGCACGCCAGTTGCGACAAGCCGGACGCGAGGTGATCGTCGCCTTCGCCAACCAGCCGACCACCCTGCCGCCCGAAGCCGCCAAGGCGCACGCCGACTTCATCCTGGCCGGCGGCAGCACCGTCTCCGACCTTCCCTCGGCGCCCGCCAACGGTTGGGCACTGGTGGTCGATGCGATTTTCGGCATCGGTCTCAAGCGCCCGCCCGAGGGCCGCTTTGCGACGTGGATCAACACACTCAACGCACAACGTGTGCCGCGCATGGCGCTCGACGTGCCAAGCGGGCTCGACGCCGACACCGGTCGGCCGCTCGGCCCCTGTTTTCGCGCAACCCACACCACCACCTTCATCGCGCTCAAGCCCGGCCTGCTGACCCTGGACGGGCCCGACCACTGCGGGGAGATCTCGGTACAACGCATCGAGATCGACGCACCGGCCTGGGTGCCGGCCATGGGCTTCCATATTCGCAGCAGCCTGTTTCGCGACCGACTGTCCGGACGCCCGCGCAACACCCACAAGGGCCTGTACGGCGACGCCGGCGTTCTGGGTGGCGCCACCGGCATGGCCGGTGCTGCCTTGCTGGCCGGACGCGCCGCGCTCATGCTCGGTGCCGGGCGGGTATTCGTCGGCCTGCTCGACCCGGGCGCACCCACGGTAGACACCAACCATCCCGAACTGATGCTGCGCAACGCGGCCGCCCTGCCCGACCATCTCACTGCGCTCGCCGCCGGCCCCGGCTTGGGCACCGACGCCGATGCGCGGCAATTGCTGAGCGCAGCCATCGAATCCGACTGCCCCCTGCTGCTCGACGCCGATGCGCTCAATATCGTGTCCGGCGATGACAAGCTGGCCCAGACCCTCAGCGAGCGCGACGGCATCACCCTGCTGACGCCACACCCGGCAGAAGGCGCCCGCCTGCTCGGCATCACGACCCAGGAGGTCCAGCACGATCGACTCGCGGCCGCGCTTGCACTGGCCCGCAAGTACAGGTCGCTGGTCGTGCTCAAGGGCGCCGGCAGCATCATTGCCACCCCGGACGGGCGCTGGTTCATCAACAACACCGGGCATCCCGGCATGGCCACGGCGGGCATGGGCGACGTCCTCAGCGGGCTTGCCCTGAGTCTGCTGGCGCAGGGCTGGCCAGCCGAACCCGCGCTGATTGCGTCGGTACACCTCCACGGCGCAGCCGCCGACCGCCTGGCACGTGAAGGTGTCGGCCCGGTCGGACTGACCGCAAGCGAGGTCATCGACGCCGCACGAGGTGTCTTCAATGGATGGATGGTCGAAGCCGCGCGCGAACGCCACTGAGCGACCGCCCCGGATGACAACTCCCACGCCCGCACTGGCCCGCAGTGTCCTGTTGCTGCTCGGCGCCCTGCTGCTCTTCGTGCTGCTCGACTCCACCGCCAAGCATCTCGCGCAGACCTATCCGGTGCCGATGCTGGTGTGGTCGCGCTACAGCGTACATTTCCTGCTGATGGTGATCTTTCTCGCGCCGTCGATGCGGCTGCGCCTGATCAGCACCACCCGCCCGACGCGACAGGTCGCCCGCGCACTTTGCCTGCTCGGCACCACCTTCTTCGGGATGGCCGCGCTGTCGCGCATGCCGCTGGCAGAGACCACCGCCATCGTCTTCGCCGCGCCGCTGATCGTCACCCTGCTCGCCCGCCCGCTGCTGGGTGAGCAGATCGGGGTCATGCGCTGGGTCGCGGTGATCGTCGGCTTCGTTGGTGTGCTGCTGATCGCACGACCGGGAAGTGGCCTGGTCGCGGAAGGCATCGCACTCGCACTCGGGGGCGCGATGTCGTACGCCCTGTACCAGATCCTCACCCGACAGCTCACACCGACCGAGAACCCGGTCACGATGCTGTTCTATACGGCACTGATCGGCACCGTGGCAATGACGCTCGCCCTGCCCTGGATCTGGGGCGGGCCAATCCCGGGCCTGAAAGACGCTTTGCTGATCGCTTCGCTCGGCATCTATGGCGGCAGCGGACACTTCCTCCTCATCCGGGCGTTTCGCGACGCCCCTGCCTCGGTACTGTCGCCAATACTGTATGTACAGCTGATCTGGGCGATGCTGATCGGCTGGCTGTTCTTCGGCCACATCCCCGATGAAATCGCCTTGCTGGGCATTCTCACCATTGGCTCGGCCGGCGTGATGATCGCCATCGACAGCCGCCGCGGACGCGCATCCGGCCGCCTCAAGACCTGAACATCGACGAGTCGCTACCCCCGATTCAGCTCATCCGCTGCCAGGGCATGCGCAGCCGGCTCAGCACGCCGGTCGCAAGCCCGGTACCCAGCAGAATCACGGCACAACCGGTCAGCATTCGCAGCGAAATCGTCTCATCCAGAAATGCGGCACCCCACAGCATGCCGAAGAGCGGAATGAGGAAGGTCACGCTCACGGTACGGGTCGGGCCAAGCCGCTCCATCAGACGAAAGAACAGCACGTAGGCCAGCCCGCTGCAGACCACTGCAAGTACCACGGCGGCGCTCCACACCGATGCCGATGGCGTCTCTTGCGGCCACCAGTAGATCGCCATCGGCAACAGAATCAGACTGGCATACAGCTGACTGCCGGTTGCCGTCACCATCGGCGGCACGCCGGAGAGATAGCGCTTGGTCATGTTTCCCGCGACCCCATACGACAGCGTCGCCCCGAGGCAGGCAAGCACCGCCCAGCCCGAGCCACCGCCCTTGAACGAAACCTTGCCCCAGACCAGAACCACCACACCGAGCACGCCGACCAGCATGCCAAGGAGCGCTGGCGCGCTTAGCTTGTCCTTGAGCCAGACCCACGCCACCAGCGCGGTAAACATGGGCGTGGTCGCGTTCACGATGGATGCGAAACCGGCCGTCACCGACAGCGTTGCCCATGCGTACAGCACAAATGGCAAAGCCGACGCACACAGGCCAACCACCAGCAGCACAGCCCAGCGCGAGAGCAACTGGCGCAAACCGCCTTGCATGGCCAGCACCGGAATCAGCACCAGCGCGGCCAGCCCCACCCTCAGCTCGATGAGCGCGAAAGGCCCGAAGGCCGGCGCAGCAACCCGCATCAGCAGGAATGAGCCGCCCCAAATTGCGGCAAGGAGAAAGAGTTCGACGAGGTCGCGTGGCTTCATGGAGCATCCAGAGCTTGAATGACGCAGCAGGTGCATCGGTGCGCAATGTTAGAATCTCGCCCCTGCCTACTCAATCCGGTTCTCATCATGCTCTCCGAACAGCTTCGCGTCGAAATCCAGCGCTGTGTTGCCGCCTCGCTGGCGGAAGACATCGGCACCGGCGACCTTACTGCCCGTCTTGTCCCTGCCCAGACCGAGGCCCGCGGCCGCGTGATCACCCGGGAGGACGCCGTGATCTGCGGCACGGCCTGGTTCGATGCAGCCTTCGCCGCACTGAGCCCGGCGGCCACAGTCAAATGGCACGTCAAGGATGGCGACCGGGTGGAAGCTGGCCAGGAGCTGTGCGAAGTGGTAGCCCGCGCACGGGTGCTGCTTACCGCCGAACGCACCGCGCTTAACTTTCTGCAGTTGCTCTCTGGCACGGCAACGGTCACCCGCAGCTTTGTCGATGCCGTCGCCGGCACCAACGCCAGCATCGTCGATACCCGCAAGACCCTGCCCGGCCTGCGTCTGGCGCAGAAATACGCGGTCGCGGTCGGTGGCGGCGTCAATCACCGCATCGGCCTGTACGACGGCATCCTGATCAAGGAAAACCACATCATCGCCGCCGGCGGAATTCGCGAAGTCGTTGAACAGGCGCGCATCATCGCACCGTCGAACGTTTTCATCGAAGTGGAAGTCGAGAGCCTGGACGAACTGCGCGACGCGCTCGACGCCGGCGTCGGCATGATCCTGCTCGACAACATGAGCCTGGAAGACATGCGTGAAGCGGTCGCCATCAACGCAGGACGCGCCGAACTTGAAGCCTCCGGCGGGGTGAACCTGCAGCGCGTGCGTGAAATTGCCGAGACCGGCGTAGACCGCATCTCGATCGGAAGCCTGACCAAGGACGTGCGCGCCCTCGACCTGTCGCTGCGTCATATCGAGGCCTGATCGCGGCCGGGTGTAAGAATCGGCGGCCAGGACCGACTCATGACCGGCGGCGCATGCGCAGGGCTCCCTGACCTGTGCGCAAGCGCCGCCGACAACACTGAAGCCTGCCGTGCTTCATGCATCGCCCGACCAACCGGCCCCGGAGACCACGCATGGTGCGTGCCCAAACGAACACCCACCCCACATCGCCGGCAGACGCGCTCGCCGACCCGGTCCTGCTGACCGAGCTTCGGCGCGACATGCTGCGTTTTGCGCAGTTGCAACTGCGTGACGCCGCACTGGCCGAAGACGCCGTGCAGGAAGCGATCGAGGCCGCCTTGATCAACGCTGCCCGCCACGAAGGCCGCGCCGCACTGAAGACATGGATCTTCAGCATCCTGCGCAACAAGATCGTCGACATCCTGCGCTGTGGCGCGCGCACGGTGTCGATCTCATCGATCGGCAGCGACGACATCTCCGACGACGAAAAGCTCGACGGACTGTTCCGCGATAACGGCCACTGGCAGAAACAGGCCCGCCCGGCGCAATGGAACACGCCCGACGAGGCGCTCGACAACAAGCAGTTCTGGGCGGTTTTCGAAGCCTGCCTCGACCGCCTGCCAGAGAACATCGCCCGCGTGTTCATGATGCGCGAGATGCTGGGTTTCGAAACCCCGGAGATCTGCGCCGAACTCGAGATCACCTCCAACAACTGCCATGTCATCCTGTATCGCGCCCGCGTCAGCCTGCGGGGCTGCCTCGAGGGCAACTGGTTCAACCCCGGAGACTGTCCCTCATGCTGACCTGCAAGGAAGCCACCCGGCTCAGTTCGGAAGCACTCGACCGCGGCCTCAGCCTGCGTGAGCGGCTGTCGCTGCGCATGCACATCATGATGTGCAAGGGCTGCACCAATTTCGAGGAGCAGATGCGGCAGTTGCGCACCATGACCCGGCGCTACGCGAGCGGCGACACCGGCGCACAGGACGATACGACGCCCCCTGCCAGGACGGACTGAACACGGCGACCGACTCGCAGTCGCTGATTTGATACACCTGTTACGCACGGCCACCTTGCATTGACGGGTACCATCCTGCTTTGCCCTCCAAGAGAAGTACCCCCCGAATGCAAACTGTTGTTAAAGAGAAGCTCAGATGCGCCGTCGTGGCAGCGGTCCAGTTGCCGAACGTGAGCGATGCCGAGTTTGAGGCTTCGCTGGCCGAACTCCGCGAACTGGCAAAAACGCTGGGGTTCAAGGTGGTGCACAGCTTTGTGCAGAAGCGTACAGGCTTCGACACCACAGCCTATCTGGGCGCCGGAAAGCGTCAGGAAATCAGCGTCTTCGTCAGCAACAGGCTGCCCGCTGACGACAGCGCCGATGCCGATGGTGACTTCATCGATGCCATCCTGGTCGACCACGAGATCTCGCCGTCGCAGGCGCGCAACCTCGAAAAGGAAGTGGGCTGCGAAGTGATGGACCGCACCATGGTCATCCTTGAGATCTTCCATCGCAATGCGCGCTCGCGCGCGGCCCGCGCGCAGGTCGAGATCGCGCGCCTTGGCTACATGGCGCCGCGTCTTCGCGAAGCGGCCAAGCTGGCCGGCCCGCAGGGGCGCCAGCGCAGCGGCTCGGGCGGTCGTGGCGCGGGCGAGTCGCACACCGAACTGGACCGGCGCAAGATCCGTGACCGCATTGCCGAGCTGCAACTCGAGATCGTTGCCATGGAAGCCGAGCGCAAGACCCAGCGCGCGCGGCGCCAGGGTCGGCAGGGGCTCGCGGGCGTGGCGCTCGTCGGTTATACCAACGCCGGAAAATCCACGCTGATGCGCGCACTGACCGGCAGCGAGGTGCTGGTCGCGAACAAACTCTTTGCCACGCTGGACACCACGGTCCGCACGCTCTACCCGGACAGCACGCCCCGCGTACTCGTCAGCGACACGGTGGGGTTCATCAAGAACCTGCCGCACGGGCTTGTCGCGTCGTTCAAGTCCACGCTCGATGAAGCGCTCGACGCCTCACTGCTGCTGCACGTCATCGACGCCAGCGACCCCGGCTTCGAGCGCCAGCTCGAGGTCACCGACAAGGTTCTGGCCGAGATCGGCGCAGAGGACGTGCCTAAGCTGCGCGTATTCAACAAGATCGACCACGTCGGCGACGAAGCCGCGCAGGCCGAATGCGAAGCGGCGTTGCGGGCAAAGTACCCGTCATGTGTGGTGATGAGCGCGCGCCGCCCGCACGAGGTCGCCAGCCTGCGTGCGCAGATCGTCGCCTTTTTCCAGCAGGGCCTGATCGAGGCAGAGCTGTTCCTGCCGTGGTCGGCGCAGCAGCTGCGCGGAAAGATCTACGCAAACTGCGAACTGCTGGGCGAACGCGCCGACGACAACGGCGCCTTCCTGCGCATCCGCGGCGAGCGCGATGCCGTGCAGCACCTGAGCGAACAGTTCGCACAGGCGCAGTAGGCGCGCTCACGCGGCGCCAGGCGCCGCCCCGACGAATACGCTGTCAGCGCTGAATCGGGGACGGCGCGCCGCCGCTGTAGTCGCCACGGTCATCGCTGCTGTCATTGAATACGCTCAGCAGGATCCGGGTCAGATCGGGCATGCCGCCAAGCAAGGCCGCATCCTCGCCCAGCCCCGCGCGAAAGCCGGCGCGCTCAAAGCGCGCCAGCAGCGCCGCATCGGCACTGAACACATGCACCGGCACCTCCCATGAGGCGCCCCGCCCGCTCACCGCGGCAATGGGCTGATGGTCACCGATCACGATGATCAGACTCCCGGAGGCCGCCCGCTCGCGCATGTAGCCCGACAGCCACTCGAAACTGTAGCGCATCGACTGCAGATAGGCGGGCAGCGGGTCCGACCACGACACCGGCTCGGCAAGCGCCTTGTCGAGCATCTCCGGCGAGTAGGCGGACACCCCCTGCACCGCATCCCAGTCGCCCACATAGGGCGGCACGGGCCGGAACGGCGCATGCGAACTTACGGTGGGAAACACCACGAAGCGCGGACTGCGCCCGCTCACCGGCTGCGCCAACTCCTGCGCATGCAGGAGCGCGAGCGCGGCCTGGTCCGGAATCCGCCAGTAGCCAAAAGCCGGCCCCGGGTAGCCGATCGCATCCACGTCGGCGTAGCGCGAGAATCCGTAGTAAGCGCCTTCCGGCCACGGCCGCTGCAGGCCGGGCATCAGTGCCACGGTGCGATAACCGTGCCCGGCAAAGTGACTCACCAGGGTCGGGCGATCCGTCGTCAGCAGGACATCGTAGCTGCCCGGGTCGCGGGTATCGATGCCACTGAGCAGGGCCGAATGCGCCAGCCAGGAGGCGCCGCCGAACGTGGGAGAAAGCACGCGGGCCGACACCACACCACGACCACTGTCGCTCAGCGCCTGCGCCAGCAGCTGCCGCGAGGGCTTGAGCGAGACCGCAATCTCGGCGTCGTCAAACGTCACGGCGCCATAGGCCTCGGAAAAGATGAGGATCACATCGACACCACCGAGCGCATTCAGATTGCCCGAGAACACCGGGCTCGGCCCGAGCAGCGCTGCGCTGCGCCCGGGCGCCAGCGCATCCCGCAACTGCGTGCCGGCTCGATAGACCGCCACGCTCACCGGTTCGGCAAACAGGCTGCGGGTGTCGCGCCCCACCCAGGGCTGAGCGAACCAGAACAGCACGGGTGCAATCAGGGCCAGCACCAGCCCACGCGAGGTCGCACAGCGGCGGAAACCCTCGGACAGCGCCACGATCTGCAGCCGCAACAGCACGAACAGCAGCGCGCCGCCAGCCAGCACGAACAGGCCAGACCCCGTGAGCTGCCACACGGGCATGTCCATCGTCGCCATGCGCAGCACCTGCCAGCCGTGGCGCCCGTCCCAGTACAGACTGACCGGACGACCGAGGAGCGCGGGCACGGTGACCTCGACGTAACGCAGCAGCACCAGCACCAGCACAAGCCCCCCCAGCATCGACAACACACGCAATGAAACCACCCCGCGCCACCGCGTCCACAGCAACAGCAGCACTGCGCCGGCGAGCAGTTCGACCGAGAGCCGGGGCTCGAACACCACGCCAATTCCCGGCCAGTCGTTGCCGAAGGTCAGCACGGCGTTCAGGACCAGCAGCGGCAGGACCAGGCGCAGCAATGCGTTCGTACCCGACGCTTTCAAGTTCATCACGCGATTCATGCCCCCGGGACGGAATTCAGTGTTTCAATCATGATCAAAGACCTGCAATCGCCCCAATGGATCCCCTCATGCAGCCAGCACCCCGTTATTTATGGCAAGACCTCACCCCCGACGAGATCCGTGCGCTGGCCGCGCGGGACGCCGTGGCGGTGCTGCCGCTGGCCGCCATCGAGCAGCACGGACCCCACCTGCCGCTATCAACCGATCTCGACATCGGCCTGGCGCTGGCCACTGCCGCCTTCGAGCGCCTGCCGCACGACCTGCCCGCCTGCCTGCTGCCAGCGATGAACGTCGGCCTCAGTCTGGAGCACCGCGACTACCCCGGCACCCTGAGCCTGTCGCCGGAGACTGCGCTCTCAGCCCTGACCGAGTTGGGCGACAGTGTTGCCCGTGCCGGATTTCGCCGCCTGGTGCTGTTCAACAGCCACGGCGGAAACAAGGCAGTCGTCGATCTCGCCGCGCTCAAACTGCGCGCAGCGCATCGCATGCTGGTCGTACGCGCAAATTACTTCCGCTTCGCCCCACCGCCCCAGGCCCTGCCCGCCAGCGAGATGCGCCACGGTCTGCACGGGGGCGCCCTGGAAACCGCGATGATGCTGCATATCGCGCCGCACAAGGTGCGTCGGGACGCAATCGACCGCTGGACATCCTGCGGCGAACACATGGCTACATCCGGGCACACGCTCGGACCCGAGGGCGAAGCCGGTTTCGCGTGGATGGCGGGCGACCTCAATCCGGCGGGGGTCGCCGGGAACGCGCGCCTCGCCACAGCGGAACTCGGCGAGCGTCTGGTGGGTCAGTTTGCTGACACGCTGGCGCAGGTGGTCTGCGACGCACACCGCTTCAGGCTCGATCAGCTCGCGACAGGCGCCGATTGACGGCCGCTGGCTGGCCTTCGTTCCTCGCAGGCGCGGGAGTCGGCAAGGTTTGCCAGTGCGTCAGCTCACCCTTCCGGCTTCGGCCCCACTACCCTGACGAGTTCCGCCCATGCCGCTTTCGCTCTGCGCCGATCAAGCCTGGCAACTGATTCTCCGCACCCGCCAGCACGACTGGCAGGGGCAGTCGCGCGCCGTGCTCGCCGGGGACGAATACGAACTCGAAGTCACGGACAACGGCGGCTGGCAGTGCAGCGCCGAGCCCAGTCCAGAGGCCAGGGAGATGCTCGACCTCTTTCTGCCGCTGGTTTCGGGGTCGGGCAGCCATGTCGTCGGTCAGCTCGGTCAGAGCCTGGACGGGCGCATCGCCACCGTCAGCGGCGCCTCGCAATACATCAACTGCAGCGCAGCCCTCACCCATCTTCATCGCTTGCGGGCCGTCGTGGATGCGGTGCTGGTCGGTGTCGGCACGGTCAATGCCGACAATCCGCAACTCACGGTGCGTCATGTCGATGGACCGCATCCGGTCAGGGTCGTCATCGACCGTCACAATCGCGCCAACGCCGATGCCCGCCTGTTTCATGACGACACTGCCACCACGCTGCATCTGGTGGGCTCGCGCCACTGCAATGCCGGCCCCGGTTCGCACAGCACCCGCATCGCCATCGACCGCCCCGGTGACGAAGCGGAGGGCGACATCGAGCCCGCAGCCATTCTTGCCATTCTCGCCCGCCACGGTTTGCACCGGGTCCTCATCGAAGGCGGCGGCTACACCGTATCGCGCTTTCTCCACGCTGGCGCACTCGACCGTCTGCATCTGCTGGTCGCACCAATGCTGATCGGTTCTGGCCGCCCCGGCGTCAGCCTGCCAGCGATCGACACCCTGGACGACGCGCTGCGCCCGCGCTCACGCAGCTTTGCCTGCGGCAGGGATACCCTGTTCGACCTCGCCTTGCGTTGAGCCCCGGCTACTGCGGCCCTTGGCTGGCAACACCCTTGCGCGGCCCGGCCCCAAGTCCGCCGAGCATCAGCAATACGGCACCGGGCAGACTGGAGACGAATACCAGGGCCCCGTATGCGATCGAAATGGCCACGCCCTGCGCGGGCGCCAGGCCCGCCAGCAGCCAGATGCCGGCCGCCGCGCCCTCGCGCAACCCCCAGCCGGCCACCGACAGCGGCAGTGCCATCGCCAGCAAGACCATCGGCACCAGCGGCAGCAAGCTTGTGGCCGGCAGGGGCACGCCGATTGCACGCGCGCTGCAGAAATAGACGGCGATATAGCTTGCCACCACCGCAAACGAGGCCAGCAACTGCTGCGGCAACACCGTTCGCGCCAGCATCGAATGACGCAGATCACGCCACAAGCGCGTCAGCGCCCGCCGCGAAAACCACAGGACTGCGGCACAGAAGGCTGCGATCACACCCGCAAGCTGCAGTTTCGGCGCAGTCGGGAACGTGGTCACGCTGCGCAGCAGAACCGGCGACGACAGCAGCGCCACAACGGCAACCACGATCAGCGCCACCTGCCCGGAGACCCGCTCGATCAGCACCGCATGCCATGCCCCGCGCACATCCTCGGCTTCAGACGCATGACGCCAGGCGCGACTCAGGTCACCGCCGACACCGCCGGGCAGCACCTGATTGAGAAAGGTGGCGAGGTAATACTCGCGAAACGCCCGCCCAAGGCTCAGATCGAGTCCCAGCCGGTGCGCAGTCAGGCGCCAGCGCCACGCTGAAACAAACACCTGCGGCACGCTGATTGCAAGCCCTGCCAGCACCCATCCCGGCGCCAGCGGGCCAAGCGCATCCAGCATTGATGCGGGCTCGAGCCACCATAACAATGCGCCGAGCGCAGCAATGCTGATAAAGGCCCGCAACAGGATGAACAGCCGTCTGCGCCGGCTTGTGGCCGCGAGACTCGACCTGGCTGCGCTCATCACTTGCGTGTCTGGGACGACGCATCAGGTCGCGCCTCGGCACCGGGCTGGGCGAACAGGTCCGCATGTCCGACCTCGAGTACCCCGCACGCACCTTGCAGGCGTTCGACCCTGCGCCGATGCCAGGCCGTAATCCGTGGTGTTTCGGCCGGACACTGGGCCTGCGCAGCATCGCACCAACCCTGGACCAGCGCGAGCGCCAGCGCCAGTTCGTCCGGGTCGGCGAGACGCAGCCGCCACGGGCTGGGGGCCAAGGCCACCTCGAACCCCTGCGCGCGCAAGGCCGTGGCAAACGCGGCCACCGCATCGGGGCCGAGCGCGCCGCCCACGCCCTTGTCCCGACGCTGGTGGTCATTGAACGCCGCACGCACGAAGGCATCGTCGACATCCACTTCTTCCTGCGCCGGCGCGCCATCCTCGCCGCTGAGGAGACGCCAGCGACCATCGACACTCAGCGTGATCAGGACCGCGCACCCGGCCTGCGCGCAAGCCAAGGCAAGCTGCTCGAGCCAGCCTGCATCGACCAGGTCGATCAGCGCCGATGCCGTGACCAGATCGGCGCCCGCCAGATGTGCAGGCTGCAAGGTGCGCAGATCGCAGCACTGCGTGCGCACTGCCAGCGCAGCCCCGTCTGCATCGCGCAGTTGCGTCGTGCGCGCCGCCGCGGCCGTGAGCAAGGCTGCATCGTGATCAAGCAGACGCCAGGATTGCGGCCCCGGCAGGCGCCCGGCGAGAAAAGCGGTGTTGGCACCGCTGCCGCAACCAAGGTCGAGCAGATGCAGGGCGGCACCGGACTCACGACTTCGGGCGCGGTCGAGCAGCCACTGCCGTGCGCGCGTACCCAGCCCGGCGTTGCGTGCCCTTGCATCGGGCCCGGCGCGCAGGGCCAGCCAGTCGGCACTGAACACCGCGTCCGGATGCGGGCCGACCGGCACACTCGGCGCCCGATCGTCGGTACCGGAGAGGGATGAATGCATCTCGGCCACCCTGATGCTCACACCGAATCCAGCACGCGCGCAAACTCCGCGGCGGCTTCCGCCCAGCCCCTGAGTCCGTCCCGTGCCTTGCGTGCCCCGTCACGCAGACGCTTGCGCAGTGCAGGCTCCTCGATCATGCGCCGCAGCGCATCGGCCAGTGCATCGACATCATCGACCGCCACCAGCAAGCCCGCCTCCGGCGGCAGGGTCTCGGCCAGCGCGCCGCCACGCGTGCACACCACCGGCAAGCCGCGCGCGAGCGCCTCGGTAATCACCATGCCATAACCTTCGTAATGCGATGCGAGCACGAAGCAATCCGCCGCCGCATAAGCCCCTGCGAGCTCGACGTCGGCCATCTCGCCATACAAACGCATCCGGTCACCCAGACCGGCGTCTTGAATCTGGCGTGCAATCCGCTGCGCATGGAGCGGATCGCGCAGCAGGCTGCCGATGCAGACGCACTCCCAGTCGAGTTCGCCCAGACGTTGCAAGGCCGCGACCAGCACCTCGTGCCCTTTCCGCGGCGTGATCGTTGCCACGCACAACATGCGCAGCGGGTGATGCCCACCCACGGCCACCGGCGCGGCCTGCACGCCCGGCACCACCACGCTGATGCATGAGGACGGCACCCCGAAATCCTGCAAGCGCCGCGCAGTGAACGCACTGGTGGTGACGACCGCCGCGACCGACGCAAGCGCCTCGGATTCGCTGCGCAGAAACAGCATCCGCTGCACCGAACCGATGTCGGACTCATCGGCAAGCGGATGATGAACCAGCGCAATGATGCGCAGCCGCCCAGCGTGGGTCTGGATGACATCCGGCAAGCCGCCCATGGCCAGCCCGTCGATCACCACACGGGAGTCGTCCGGCAAATCGGTCAACGCGCGGTCGAGCGCCTCCCAGGCCAGCTCGTCAGGCACCGGAAAACGCCCGGCCAGCCCCATGACCTCGACCTGCCAGCCACGCTCACGCAGGCCATCGACGATAAACGCGTCATAGCGATAGCCCCCAGTACGCTGACCCGGGTCGCCGGCGACGATGAAGCTGCAGCGTGGCGAAGCCTGATCGCTCACAAACGCCCCTCGTAGCTCGCCCAGGCAATGTGCGACTCATGCAGCGTGACCTTGAGCCCGGTTAGCCCGCGGCCGCCCTCGCCCAGTTCGCCATCACGAATCGCCACCGCCATGCGCTCAAAGATCACCCGCGCCATGAACTCGGTCGTGGTGTTGCGCCCCTTGAACGCGGCCTCCTCGTCCAGGTTGCGGAAGTTCAGCTCGGCCAGCTTTGCATGCAGCACGGTGCTGGCAAGACCGATGTCGACCACCAGACCATCGGCGTCGAGTTCCTCGCGCTGAAAGCAGGCATCGATCACATAGGTCGCGCCGTGCATGCGCTGCGCCGGGCCGAAGATCTCACCCTGAAAACTGTGGGCAATCATGATGTGGTCACGAACGTTCAGGCTGTACATGGAAGGGTCCTGTTGCAAGCATCAAGAAGAAAAGGGGTAGCGCACGGGCCATCGCCGGATCAAGCGCTCATCCGGCGGGCGACGGGTAGCGAATGCGATGGCACAAGGTGTTTGCATCGCGGTCGAGCACGCTTGCCATGACGGTCGGCAGATCGAAGAAGCTGCTCTCGCCGCTGATCAGTGCATCGAGCACCGGGTCGGTGAGCAAGGACAGCGCGAGTTCGAGCCGGCGCCGGTAGTCCCAGCGCGGCAGCCGGCCGGGCGGAATGCTGCCAACCTGGCTCGAACGCAGCGTCAGCCGGCGCACGTGAAAAGCCTCGCCCAGCGGCAGAGACACGGCCTGCCGCCCGAACCAGCTCATCTCCAGCACCATTGCCTCCTGCCCGGCAAGGCGGAGCGCATCGCGCAAGCCCGCAGCCTGCCCGCTGGCGTGAATCACCAGATCGCATTCCGGCGCCGCCGCTGACGGTGGCCGGAACCTGAGCCCGAGCGCGGTGGCAAGCTGCGCGCGCGACGCGTCGATATCGATCAGTTCCACCCGGCAGCCGGGCAGCCGGCTGCACAGCCAGGCCACCAGGCAGCCGACCACGCCGGCACCGATGACTGCGATCCGGTCGCCCACCGCAGGCGCCGCGTCCCACAGTGCATTGACCGCCGTCTCCATGTTGGCGGCAAGCACCGCGCGCGCCGCCGGCAAGCCCTCGGGCAGCACGGTCAGCGCAGACAGCGGCACCACGTAATCACACTGATGGGGGTAGAGGCAGAACACGGTCTTGCCGAGCAGGGCCTGGGCCGCCTCATCACTGCCGGCTGCCTCGACGACACCGACACTGGCGTAGCCATACTTGACCGGCGCAGGAAACTCGCCCTCCTGGAACGGCGCCCGCATGCGCGCGTATTCGCTCTCAGGCACCTCGCCATCGAACACCAGACGCTCGGTGCCACGGCTGATGCCGCTGTAGAGGGCACGAACCCTCAGCGCCCCTGCTGCCGGCGGCTCCAGCTCGGTATCGCGAATCTCGCCACGACCCGGCGCAACAGTCCAGAAAGCATGGGTACGCATAAGGCCATGAACTCCATCTCGACAAAGAGGGACTAAACCGACACAGGGCCTAGAGTATGCCGAAGCGAACCAAGGTCGTGTGCGCGTCTGTACGCTGTCAGCATCCGAGTCCGCTTGCAGGCGGGAGGTTCCCGCCACGGCGCGGTGCGCGCTGCGCCGAAGCAACTGTCATCATGGCCCGGCATCACCCCGGAATGGATACACAATGCAGAGTCGTCCCGCCCCACCTTCATCCGCACCGCTCGCCGCTTACGAACTCGCGGCCGGCCTGCTGCTGACCTGGGCATGTGCAGCGGGCGCAGCGGCAGTGCTCGGCCTGCCTGCTGGCGTGCAGTTCGCAGCAGTACTGATCTATCTCGGAATGGCCGGCCTCATCCTGCGCGCCTGGCCACGCCTGCAGCAGTCGCTGGGTGCAGCGAACCGGGTCACACTGCTGCGCGCCTGTCTGGTTTCCATCATCGCCGGAGCGGCGTGGTTTCCCGACGCACTGGCGGCGAATGCGCTCCCGCTTGCGATCCTAAGCACCGCGGCGCTCGCGCTCGACGGGCTGGATGGCTGGGTTGCGCGGCGCAGCAACAGCACAAGTGCATTCGGCGCCCGCTTTGACATGGAGCTCGACGCCTTCTTCATCCTCGCGCTGTCTTTCGCAGTGTGGCAACTCGACAAGGCCGGTGCGTGGGTGCTGGCAATCGGCGCAATGCGCTATGTCTTCGTGCTCGCCATGCACCCCTTGCCCTGGCTCGGCGCGGCTTTGCCTGACAGCTTCCGGCGCAAGGTGGTGTGCGTGTGGCAGGTCGGCAGCCTGCTCGTGTGCCTGCTGCCTGCAGTCTCCGCGACCGCCGCCACTGCAATACTGCTCGTTTCACTGACTACACTGAGCATATCGTTTGCACTCGACATCGGCTGGCTTTTTCAGCACGCCCGCAGGTCGGGTGCCAGTCCCCAGTCCTGAAAAGGAGTCCGGTCATGAATACCCTGCGTCTCTCCTCCAAGCTTCTGTTCGCACTGCTGCTGTCCGCAGCCGGCATGCCCGCTGCACTGGCCGCACCGCAAACCTACGAGATCGATCCGGAGCATTTCTCGATCGGCTTCCAGGTGCAACATGTCGGCTACGCCAGTGTGATCGGCCTCTTCCTCGAGGCCGGCGGGCAGTTCGTGTACGACGAGGACACCCGCCAGCTCAGTTCGGGCCGCGTCGTGGTTGCCGCCGACAGCGTCTTCACCAATCACAAGAAGCGCGACGGTCACCTGCGCGACCGCGATTTTCTGCAGGCCAAACGCTATCCCGAGATCGTCTTCGAAGCCAGCAAATTCACGCCGGGCGAGAACAATACCGGCAAGCTCGAAGGCATGTTGACGCTGCGCGGCGAAACGCGGCCAGTGGTCCTCGACGTGACCCTGAACAAGGCCGCCAGCTATCCCTTCGGGCATCGCAAGCACACGCTCGGCATCTCGGCCCGAACCACACTGCTCAGAAGCGAATGGGGCATGACCTACGCGGTGAAGGATGACATGGTGTCGGACCAGGTCGAGATGCGCTTCGAACTGGAGGCCGTGCGGCAGTAAACCGGGCAGGAGCGGTCTGAACGGGCTTGCGCTACCATGCACGACACCAACCGGATCAGAGCCATGAAGAAAATCGATCACAGCAAACTCGACCAGATCGTTGCCGATGCCCGCCGCAACGCCGATGCCCGCAGCGACGGCTACCGTGAGCGCGCGCTGAAGATCTACCCATGGATCTGCGGTCGGTGCGCACGCACCTTCACCCACGCCAACCTGCGCGAACTCACCGTCCATCACCGCGACCACAACCACGACAACAATCCCTCCGACGGCAGCAACTGGGAGCTGTTGTGCATCTACTGCCACGACAACGAACACCAGCGCCAGCTCGAAGCCCAGGCCGGTGGCAGCACCATGACCGACAACGGAACCGTGGCCACGCATTCACCGTTTGCGGACTTGAAGGCCCGACTGGCAGGCAAGAAAAGCTGAACCCTCTGCGCCCGGGTCGCCCGACCGGCGCAGAAACGGTCTTCTATACTGCAGGAACAACACCAGACTCAGCGGAGGAGACCACCATGTCGGATCACGTATACAAAATCGTCGAGCTTGTCGGTTCATCGCCAGTCAGCAGCGACGAAGCCATCCGCAACGCCATCGCCAAGGCGGGGCAAAGCATTCGTCACATGGACTGGTTTGAGGCCACCGAGATTCGAGGCCATATTTCTGACGGGCAGATCGCTCACTTCCAGGTGAAGGTGAAAGTGGGCTTCCGCCTGGAGGATTGAGCGCCGCAGCGTTTGCCGAGCAGCAGTGATGTTTCGCGTATGGGGATGGCGATGAGCGAACTCAATCTCTCGATCTCTGTTGCAGGGCTGGCGCTCCCGCAGTGGGAGCAGGCCTTTCGCACCACCCTGCTGGCCGAGCCCGACGCCAAGGCACTCGCCCTCGCCCCCGTCCGCAGCGCGGGCACGCTGGGCGCACGCCGCAGCAGCGCGATCAAGGTGAAGGGCGCTGCAGGCACCGACGGTGCCGATGCCACGATCAAGCTTGTTGGCATCGTGCTGTCGGCCCTTTCGCTGGCCGTCGCCAGCGCCCAGCTCGCGATTGCGACAGGCGACAGGCCCGCGGTGCAAAGCGCAATCACCTGCACCATCGAAGGTCCTGACGGCACCCGGGAATTGCGCATCGAGAATGCAGGCATCGTGCCCGAAAGCCTGCTGCGCGACTGCCTGAAATCGACCGGAACGCCAAGCCGTATCCAGGCCAGGGCAGATGCCACGCCCCGATGAACGCAGTGAGGCGGTCGCACGGCTGCGGGGCTCCAGCCGCGAACTGATTTCGCGCCTGCCGGAAAGCGGGGAAGCTCTGCTGGTGCTGACCTGCGGCGTCGTCGCCATCAATGAAAGCTACGCCTATGCGAAAACGGTCAGTGGATTCGAAGCAGAGGTCGATGACCGCTTCATCCGCTGTGTTTACGGCGTGTCGCACGAAGCCGTCCACATGGTGCAGTTGCTGTCGACCCGCTTCGTGCTCGACATCGCGATCGAGTATGCCAACCTGTGCGCCCGAACCCAGCAGCACCTGAAGGCCGGGACGCCCGAAAAGGACTGGCTGGCCGGTCTGCTCACGGACTACCGCGCAACCCGAAGCCGTTTTGCCGCGTCCGGGCCGGGATTCTCGACGCTTCAGGTCCTCGAAACCCAGGCCGTGATCGAAGGCTTTCGTGGCGCCTTTTCCCGATACTCGGAGCTGGGCCTGGCAAAAACCGTACAGATCGCGCACGGAATCGAATCCGACTATGCAGAAGCCATCGGCCGCCTGCTGGCCGGCTTCGGCTTCAGCTTCACTTTCAACGTCGTGCCCAAACTGTGCTGGCTCGCGTTGCACACGCCCGACCCGGGAAAGTCCTTTACCCAGGCCCTGCTCTCACTCGGCGACACCGACGTGAGCCCGCTGGAGAAAATGAGTGCGTGCGAGATCTGCGATGCCTTCGGGGCAGCCCCGACCGGACTCGCACGTTCGATGCGGGTACGCGTACCCGCGGTGCGCGATCATGCCGTTCATGTCCTGCTCGGCGATTACTTCGATGTGCTGGAGCAGGAAACCGACCCCGAAGCCTATCTGCAACGGGTCATGCACCCGGGCCGCAGTTCGGGGGGCGAACAGCGCGTCGCCCTGGCAGACCTCATGCCGCCGCTGACCATCTTCAACGACGATGGCTTCCAGATGAACGGCCCGCTCAAGGACCAGGGCTGGGACGCCGCGGATCCGCTGATCCGGATCTCCACCCTCACCACGCAAACACTGGAGTGGCTGGACGAACGCGCAGACGAAATGCCATGCACCCCGACGTAATCCGGGGCGGCCCGCTGACAAGCCGTTCAGCGCAGTGCCTCAGTCCGGTTGTCAAAACCGCTTCTGATGGCCTCGACCCTGCGCCGGTTTGCACCAAAATCGTAGTACCCGGTACGTGATGCCGAGCGCAGCTGAATCTCGCCTGCCGGGCCGAAGCGGAAGATCACGTCATCGACGAATCCGAACACCGCCGAGCGAAATTCGGCGTGAATGTCATTGCCCGCGTCCTGTTTGACCTGCGCGCCGCCCATGCCACGAAGCACCGCAAGCAGGCGCTTGCGCGCATCGGCCTCGTCGCCCGTGTAACGCAGCGGCGCCACCCGGCGGCCTTCGTCTGCTGCCTGCGACGACACGCAGTTCGGTGATGCCGGACACGGCTCGAGACCATCGGCCGCAAGCACCTCACCGGCAAGCGCGAAGCTGCCGGCACATCCCGTCGCGAGCAGCGCAACTGCGATCCCCGCAGCCCAGCGCGATATCTTCATGTGCACCTCAGATCAGAAAGAACGGACGAAACACGGAAAGGAGCCAGCACTGTTTTCACCGTTGCGGCGCTCCTCCTCTTCGACGCCATTCTACGCGGCGCCTTCGTTGCCCGCCCCCACGTCGCCCGCGAGGAGTTCATCTGATGCCTTCAGCCCCGCACCCGGGATGGTGGGGTTCCCGACAAGTCGGGGCACAGTTTGAATAGCCCGTTGGAGATACCGGATTGTGACAGGCGTGCCGGATGCCTCATTTTTCTCTTGCACGAATCGCCTCTTGTACTAAGATAGTAATTAATTACTTACTTCGTACAAGAGGCAGTCGTGGATACCCCGCCGAAGCACCTTCCTGCGGACGAGCGTCGTGCCGTCACCGTCGAGTCCGTCGTGGCACTTGCCGGCGCGCAGAACCCGAGCGAGATCACCACTGCGGCGATCGCCAAACACATGAACCTGACTCAGGGCGCGCTGTTCAGGCACTTCCCGAACAAGGAGTCCATCTGGAAGGCGGTCATGGAGTGGGTCGCAGAACGCCTGCTGGCCAGAATAGACCTGTCTGCTCAGGGAATCGAGTCGCCCCTGGCAGCCATGGAGGCGATGTTCATGTCACATGTCGAATTCGTGATCGAGCACCCTGGCGTACCCAGAATGATGTTTGGCGAACTTCAGCGCGCCGAATCGACACCTGCCAAGCGCATGGTGCAGACCCTGATCGAGCGCTATGGCGAACGCCTGCATCGTCTCATCGACACGGGCAAGGCCAGCGGCGAGATCCCCGCCTCTCTTGATAACGCGGCGGCGGCGACGCTGTTCATCGGCACGGTTCAGGGGCTGGTCATGCAATCACTGCTGGCAGGCGATGTGGGACGCATGCGCCGCGATGCACCGCAGGTTTTCGCGATCTACCGCCGCGGCATAAGGAGTGCGCAATGAAAAAGTTTCCCTTGCAAGGGCGCACCCTCGCGCTGCTTGCGGTCATCATTCCTCTTCTTGCGCTGTTCATCTATGTCGGCCTGCGATCGGGCCCACTGGCGCCGGTTGCAGTGACGCTTGCAAGCGTGGAGTCGCGCGCGGTCACGCCTGCGCTTTTCGGTATCGGCACGGTAGAGACACGTTACACGTACAAGATCGGACCGACTTTTGCAGGACGCATAAAGAGCCTTGACGTGCATGTCGGCGATCAGGTCAAGGCCGGACAGCTCCTCGGCGAAATGGATCCGGTCGACCTCGATGACCGGGTTCGCTCTCAGGGGTCGGCATTGAAAAGTGCACAGGCGGCCTTGCGCGAGGCACAAGCACGGCAGTCCTACGCGGAAACCCAGGCTCATCGCTATGAGCGATTACGCACCTTGCGCTCTGCCAGCGAGGAACTCGCAAGCACCAAGCGACAGGAACTGCAGATCGCCGAGGCTGCACTCTCCGCGGCCCGGGAAGAGCTCGGCCGTGCCCGCGCCAACCGCGAAGGACTCGTCGCACAAAGGAGCAATCTGCGCCTGATCGCGCCCGTCGATGGCATCGTCGCCACGCGCGACGCCGACCCCGGGACGACCATCGTTGCCGGGCAGTCCGTTGTAGAGGTGATCGACCCCACGAGCTTCTGGGTCAGCGTACGTTTCGACCAGGTGAGTGCATCCGGACTCGCTGGAGGACTGCCCGCCCATATCGTCCTGCGTTCGCGCAGCGGCACGATGCTGGAAGGGCATGTGCTGCGGGTGGAACCCAGGGCTGACGCCGTGACCGAGGAGATACTCGCCAAAGTGATTTTCAACAGCATCCCCCAGCCACTGCCGCCCCTGGGTGAGCTGGCCGAAGTCACCGTCGAGTTGCCGACGCTCGCTGCAGCCCCGGTGGTCTCGAACGCGGCGATTCACCGTAACGGCGACAGCGTGGGGGTGTGGACAATCGCGGATGGCGATCTGCATTTCACCCCCGTGAAACTCGGAGCCGCAGACCTTGATGGCTACGTGCAGGTGCGCGAGGGGCTCAAGGATGGGGACCAGGTAGTGACCTATAGCGAAAAGGCGCTGACGGAGAACAGCCGCTTCCATGTCGTCGACCGCATCCCGGGAGTCTCAAAATGATCAGCCTTGCCGGCCGCGACATTCTCCACGCCTGGGGAAAGTTCGTCTTCACCGGCATCGGCCTGGGTCTGCTGATCGGCGTGACCCTCGTCATGGCCGGGGTGTACCGGGGCATGGTCGATGACGGCAGAGCCCTGCTCGACAACAGCGGCGCAGACCTCTGGGTGGTGCAGAAGGACACGCTCGGGCCCTATGCAGAGTCGTCCAGCCTCAACGACGACGTGTATCGCACCCTCCTTGCCATGCCGGGGGTGGCCCGCGCCGCAAACGTGACCTACCTGACCATGCAGGCAAGAAAGGGTGAGCGCGATATCCGTACCATGGTGGTCGGCATTGCACCCGGCGCAGTGGGGGGCACGCCGGGCTGGCCGCCCTATCTCGTCGCCGGGCGCCAGATCACGCGGGGTCACTACGAAGCAGTAGCCGATATCGCCACCGGCTTCCAGCTCGACGACGTACTGAAAATCCGCCGCAACCAGTACACCGTCGTGGGGCTGACAAGGCGGATGGTGTCGTCCGCCGGTGACCCCATGGTATTCATTCCGCTCAAGGATGCGCAGGAAGCCCAGTTCCTCAAGGACAACGACGCCATCTGGCAGAGCCGGCGTCGTACCGAAGCCAACCCGGCCTTCAACCAGCCCGGCGTTCCGGGTCTGCTGGATGCCGTCATCGCGTCACAGAGCACCAATGCATTCGTCAACGCGGTGCTCGTCACGCTGAAGCCAGGCCACGCGCCGGACGAGGTCGCCGAATCCATCCGGCGCTGGAAGCGTCTGACGGTCTACACCCGGGCGCAGATGGAAGGCATCCTCGTCGGCAAGCTGATCGCAACCTCGGCCAAGCAGATCGGCATGTTCCTGGTGATTCTGGCCATTGTCAGCGCTGCAATCGTGGCCTTCATCATCTACTCGCTGACGATGGACAAGATCCGCGAGATCGCGGTGTTGAAGCTCATCGGCACACGCAACAGAACGATCGCCGCAATGATCATGCAGCAGGCACTCGCCTTGGGCGTGATTGGCTTCGTGGTCGGCAAGATCGCAGCCACGTTCTCTGCACCCCTGTTCCCGAAATACGTTCTGCTGATGCCGCTCGACTCCATCGCAGGCTTCTTCGCCGTACTCGCAATCTGCGTACTGGCCAGCATCGTCGCCATTCGCACGGCGCTGAAGGTCGATCCGGCCGAGGCCATTGGAGGATGAGATGAGCGGCAAAGGCATCCGCATCGAAGGTTTGAGAAAACGATATGGCCAAGGCGACACCGCAGTCGACGCCCTCAAGGGTGTAGACATGCAGGTGGCACCGGGTGAGGTGGTGGGGCTGATCGGCCCCTCGGGCTCCGGCAAGAGCACCCTGCTGAAATGCCTCGGCGCGGTGATCGACCCGACCGCCGGTCGCATGACGCTGGGCGATGAAGTGATCTACGACGAGCGCTGGAAAGTCCGCGATCTGCGTGCCTTGCGCCGCGACAAGATCGGTTTCGTATTCCAGGCGCCGTACCTGATTCCGTTTCTCGACGTCACGGACAACGTCGCACTGCTGCCGATGCTCGCCGGCGTCACAAATGGTGCGTCACGGGAAAAGGCCCTGGAACTGCTGACGGCGCTCGATGTGCAACACCGGGCGCACGCCATGCCCTCGCAACTCTCCGGAGGCGAGCAACAGCGGGTCGCGATCGCGCGCGGCCTGGTCAACCGCCCCCCGGTAATCCTCGCCGATGAACCCACCGCCCCGCTGGACTCCGAGCGTGCGATGGCAGTGATCCGCATCCTCAACGACATGGCCCGGAAGTTCGAGACAGCCATCATCGTCGTCACCCATGACGAAAAAATCATCCCCACGTTCAAGCGCATCTACCACATCCGGGACGGCGTCACGCACGAGGAAGCCGGTGAAGGGCGGGGATTCGAATGAGAGAAGGACTGCGTTCCGTCAGACACTCGTGACGGCTCCCCGCGACGCCCGTCGAACCACCCTGACATCATACATTTGTGGCATACCTTCGATGTTCGCAAGGGGAAATGATGAGCAAGGTGGTCGATTTCCATGTTGATGGCTGGCATTACATCTGGGTTGCGTCCGACGGCTAGCAGGTGGCCTCTGCCTTCAGGAGAGCAACTACAGAACCCACATGGTCCTCATGGAGGATTCGATCTACTTCTACCGGGATACCACCCGCCCTGCCCTGACACCAACCAGTGAGCCTCGTTAATGGCCATGTGTTCGCCATTCATCAGGATCTGACGCTACCGCCCCGGAAACCACATGAACGCCAGACCCATCAGCGAAATTCTCTACCGGCACGATCCCGCGCATACAGGATGCAATGTTTGCGAGGACATGGTGGACGAATACGACAGGATCGCAGATGCGATAGCAGACATTCCTGCTGCAAGCCTCAGCTTTGAGGCATTTCGGGCAGTCATGATTGACTCGTTCTTCGACGACGCCTTTGCCGACGGTGATCTTGAACGCTGCTATCGGGAAATCATCATGGAGTCTGCCGATTCGCACCGGCCAATGGGAACATAGCCAAGCCATGCGCCACAGAACCTGCGTGATTGAACGTCATGAAATCACCATCTTGCACAAGTCGTGCCGACACCTGACCGCTAACAGGCTTATTTATATTCAATCAATCTAATTACAAGGCACCCGTAAAATGATGGCAACACTTGAACGCGCAATCGCCCTTGCTGCTGAAGCTCACACTGGACAGGTCGATAAGGCAGGACAGCCTTACATCCTCCACCCCTTGCGGGTCATGCTCAGGGTCCGCACCGACGAAGAGCGGATCGCTGCAGTGCTTCATGACGTTGTCGAAGACACGCACGTCACCCTTGAAGCACTCGCGCAGGAAGGCTTTTCACAAGCCATTCTGACCGCCGTTGCGGCACTGACCAAGCTACCCGGAGAAACTCGTCTGGAGGCGGCGTCGAGGGCCGCGGTTGATTCTGTCGCACGCACAGTCAAGCTCGCCGACAACACTGAAAACATGGATCTGAGCCGGATCGAGAACCCGACGGAAAAGGACTTTGCGAGACTGAAGGAGTATGAAAGCGTCCGCGCCCTGCTGCTCAGCGCGACTTCGAACTAAGGCTTGGTCCTGCTGAAAGACTGCTGCATACCGACGTATCACGGGAGCACAGCGACAGCGCGAGCAGCACGCAGCAATACCTAGCGAAAGTCAGGCTGCCGTGAACGAATAAAACCGGGAAGCACTGTTTTCAGTTGCTTTCCCGGCTTTCTCCGGAACATCCCGGACTTGTTCGTGGTGGACCGAATGAGGATCGAACTCACGACCTCCGCATTGCGAACGCGGCGCTCTCCCAGCTGAGCTATCGGCCCATCGAGCGATTATTATATGAACACACCCGCTTGAATGGAAGCCTCGGCGTCAGGTTTCATCCTGGTCAGCACCCGAGCCGACGACAGCGCGGCCGAGGCGGTCGGCGATGGCTCGCCAGGCGTCGTCCGCCGGCAGCGCTTCGAGCAGGATGAAGTCTGCACCACTGGCGTCGAGTTCGCGCAGACTGGCATAGAGATCGTGCCCGTAGGCGGCCACATCAGCCGACGCTGCATGCCAGATGAACCGGGCATCATGCGGATCAGCGACGGTGTGGGCCAGCACGGCTACGCGACTGCCCTCACCTGCCAGGGTTGCGGCCTCTTCGATGAGTTGCGCAGCGGCCAGCATTTTGAGCGGAGTTGCCGGTGCGTAGTGTGCAGCGAGGGCACCTGACACGCGCGGCGTATTTTCATCGGGCCCGGCCTTCTGCGCAGCGGCACTGCCTGCATCGGCCTCACCACGCACGCGCGGCCGACGGCCAATGATGCGTGCAATGTCGTCTGCGGTGATCGCGCCGGGGCGCAGGATCTCGGGTGTGTCGCGCGAGAAGTCGAGAATGGTGGACTCAATGCCCACTGCACAGGCGCCGCCGTCGAGCACCATCGCCACCTTGTCGCCGAGTTCTTCCTGAACATGGGCGGCCGTGGTCGGACTGATGCGACCGAAACGGTTGGCGCTTGGCGCAGCAATGCCGGAGTCGAAGACCTGCAGCAGCGCGATCGCGATCGAATGCGAGGGCACACGCAGACCAACCGTATCCTGACCACCCGTCACCTCGTCCGGCACGCCGGCTTCGCGTTTCAGGATGAGGGTGAGCGGGCCGGGCCAGAACGCGCGGGCCAGCGCAATCGCTTCTTTCGGAATGCTCGAGGCCCAACGCGTCATGTGGCTGGCATCGGGCAGATGAACGATCAGCGGATGATCGGCCGGGCGCCCCTTTGCCGCAAAAATCCTTGCCACCGCTTCAGGGTTGAGCGCATCCGCCCCCAGCCCGTAGACGGTTTCGGTCGGCATGCCGACGATGTCGCCTGCACGCAGCAAATCGGCCGCGCGCTGAATGGCGGTGAGGGTGGGCGGCTCGATAAGGCCACGCGCCGGGGCAGGCGCGGCGTTCGGCGCGCTCATTCGTCGCTGATGCCGATGGCTGCACGGGCCTGCAGCGCGAGCGCGAGCACCTGATCGCCATTGTCGCCGGTCACGGTGAAGTGCCCCATCTTGCGACCGGGACGTGCATGGTGCTTGCCGTACAGATGCAGGCGCAGGCCGGGCACGGCATGCAGCACAGGCCAGTCGGGCTCACGATAGCTGCCGTGACCTTTGAAGTCCTCGTACCAGAGTTCGCCAAGCAGATTGACCATCACCGCAATCGAATGCTGACGCGGACGGGCGAGCGGCAGACCGCACAGCGCCCTCACCTGCTGTTCGTACTGGCTGGCGTCACAAGCGTCGATGGTGTGGTGGCCGCTGTTGTGCGGGCGTGGCGCCATCTCGTTTACAAACAGTTCGCCGCCGCAGACGAAGAACTCGACCCCGAGGGTGCCGATATAGCCCAGCTTGCCCGCCAGACGCTCGGCGATGTCCTGCGCGCGCAACTGCACGGCCTCGGTGACAAAGGGCGAAGCCTGAGCCGGGGCCACGGTGACGTCGAGAATGCCGTTGCGATGGCGGTTCTCGCCCGCTGCAAAACAGCACACCGTGCCGGCCTCGTCGCGAGCGAGCACCACCGACACTTCGTAATCGAGCTTGAGCATCTTCTCCAGCACACAGGGCTCGCCCTTGAAGTGCTGAAATGCGGCAAGCGCCTCGTCCCGGCTGGCAACGCGCGCCTGACCCTTGCCGTCATAGCCGAAGCGGGCAATCTTGAGCACCGCCGGAAACAGCGCATCTGCGGCGCCGCGAAGATCGTCCTCGCAGCGGATGATGGCGAAGGGGCCGTGCGGCACTTCGTTTTCCGCCAGAAACGACTTCTCGGCGATACGGTTCTGACACACCGCCACTGCACTCGCAGACGGATGTACGGGGATGAACTTTGCGAGGTAATCCAGCGTATCCGCAGGGACGTTCTCGAACTCGGTGGTCACGGCCGCGCATTCTGCGGCCATCGCATCGAGTGCCACATAGTCGTCGTAGGCAGCCACCAGGTGATGATCGGCGAGCAAACCCGCAGGGCTGTGCGGATCCGGGTCGAGCACCCAGACCTTGTAGCCCATTTCATGGGCAGCCGAAACGAAAAAGCGGCCAAGCTGGCCGCCGCCGAGCATGCCTAGGGTGGCGGGCGGAAGAATCATGATGTGCGCCTTTCAGTCCAGCTTCATGTCCAGCACCGACTGCGTCTGACGGGCGCGGAAGGCGTCGAGTTTTTCGGCCAGGGCGGCGTCGTCGTTGGCCAGCAGCGCAATGGCGAACAGGCCGGCGTTGGCTGCGCCTGCTTCACCAATGGCGAAGGTCGCGACCGGAATGCCCTTGGGCATCTGCACGATGGAGAGCAGCGAGTCCTTGCCCGACAGTGCCTTCGACTGCACCGGCACACCGAGCACCGGCAGCGTGGTCTTGGCGGCAACCATGCCCGGCAGATGAGCAGCGCCGCCGGCGCCGGCGATGATCGCCTTCAGGCCACGACCGCGCGCGCTTTCGGCGTACTCGAACATGAGATCGGGCGTGCGGTGGGCGGAGACAACCCGTGCCTCGAAGGGCACACCGAACTCTTCCAGCATCCGTGCAGCAGCCTGCATGGTGGGCCAATCGGAGTTGGAGCCCATGATGATGCCGACGACCGGCTGCATATCACTCATTATCTTGTCCTTGAAACTTACTTGCCCGCGGCGCGAGCGGCGCGGTCGGCGGAAATCACGGTGTTTTCGAGCAGCATGGTGATGGTCATCGGCCCCACACCGCCGGGCACCGGGGTGATGAGACCGGCAACATCCTTCGACGATTCGAAGTCGACGTCACCGCACAGCTTGCCGTCCGGCAGACGGTTGATGCCGACGTCGATTACCGTTGCACCCGGCTTGATCATGTCGCCGGTAACGAAACGCGGCTTGCCGATGGCCGCCACCAGGATGTCGGCGCGGCGGGTATGGAAGAGCAGATCGCGCGTTTTCGAGTGACACACGGTGACCGTTGCACCGGCGTTGGTCAGCAGCATCGCCATAGGCTTGCCGACGATATTGGAACGACCAATGACCACGGCCTCGGCGCCTGCAAGCGCCACGCCCTCGGCCTCGAACATCTTCATCACGCCGTGCGGCGTACAGGGCAGGAAGGCTTCCTGGTTCTGCGACAGGCGGCCAACGTTCTCGGCGTGAAAGCCGTCGACGTCCTTGGTCACGCTGATCGCTTCGAGCACGGCGGCTTCGTCGAACTGCGGCGGCAGCGGCAGCTGCACCAGAATGCCATGCACAGCGGGATCGGCGTTGAGCTCGGCGAGCTTGGCCATGACCTCGGCCGGCGCGACATCGGCCGCGTAATCGAGCCGCAGCGAGCGGATGCCGGCTTTCTCGCAGGCCGACACCTTGTTGCGCACATACACTGCGGAAGCGGGGTTCTCACCCACCAGGATGACCGCCAGACAGGGTTGCACACCGCGCGCGGTCAGTGCAGCAGCGCGTTCGGCAATTTCGCCGCGTACCCGGGCCGAAAGGGCGTTGCCATCAATAATGCGAGCGGTCATCGCTGGAGCCTCGAAAAAGCTCGTAATTTTAGCAGCATCGACGCGTGCTGCGAGGCACGAGGCGAAATCTGCTCCGATTCCGATCCCGCAAACGCACTGAAGCGCCCCGCCGGTGCTCAGTCGGGCTCTGACAGATCCGGGCACTTCAGACCGATCCGGGTCACACGTCCGGCGTCGTCCATGTCGCGCACGGTAAGCAGAAAACTGCCGATACGAACACGGTCGCCGACGACGACGCGTCGTCCGAGCCGATGCAGCATCAGGTCGCGAAGCGCAAGCGAGGCTTCTCCCGCCTCGATCTCGAAACCGTAGGCCTGGGCAAGGTCGACCGCCGGGCAGTCGGGATCGACCACGAACTCTCCGAAAAAGCGCGCGTTGGCCGACAGTTCGTTGGATGCGCCCGCATTGAACGTGCTGGCAAGGGGCTCGGCGTAGGCGTCGGCCGCCGCGAACCAGACGGCATCGCCCGCCTGCAGGCGCGTATCGCGCTGCAAGGCCTGCAAACGGCCACGGCGCACCAGCGACACGCAGCGTACCGACAGCTCGCCGTGCGCTGCCGCGATATCGTCCGGATGAACGCCCTCCGCACGGGAGCCCGCCGCGACGCGGTATTCCAGCAGATCGAGCGAGGCCTTGTCGCCGACCCAGACCTCACGCCGATCGAAAGGCTCGTCACGCGCCGGCACCTCAACCTTCAGCCAGCGCGCCGCGATCGGCACGGTCGCACCCTGCACCAGCAAGGACACCAGCACCACCGCGAAAGCCACATCGAACAGCAGGCGCGAGTCGGGGATGCCCATCATCACCGGCACGATGGCCAGCACGATCGGCACCGCACCCCGCAGCCCGACCCAGGAGATGTACGCGAGCTCGCGCGGCCGGTAACGAAAGGGCAAGAGCCCGGTCAGCACGGCCAGCGGGCGGGCAACGAGCATCAGAAACACCGCCATCAGCAGCGCCTGCGGCCCGTGCGTGAGCAGCTGCGACGGCGTCACCAGCAGCCCCAGCACGAGGAACATGCCGGCCTGAGCCAGCCACGCCAGCCCGTCCATGACGCGCAGCACGTGTTCGGTGGCATGACAGCGGCGGTTGCCCACGACGAGGCCGGCAATGTAGACCGCGAGGAAGCCGCTGCCGTCGATGAGATTGCAGGCGGCAAAGATCATCAGCCCGCCGGACACGATCAGGAGTGCATACAGCCCTTCGGCCAGCTTCAGCTTGACCAGCAGGCGCGCCAGCACGAGTCCGCCGACGAGGCCGAGCATGCCGCCGATGACAAGCTGCGACACCAGCATGAGGGCAAACCGTCCGGCGCTCGCCTGCTCGGGCATCAGCAACATTTCCACCAGCGCGGTCACCAGCAGGATGGCCATCGGATCGTTGGCGCCGGACTCGATCTCGAGCGTGGCCTTGACCCGCTCGTTGAGGCGCACGCCACTGTTGCGCAACAGCGCAAACACGGCTGCAGCATCGGTGGAGCCCACAATCGCGGCCAGCAACATGCCGAGCCGCCAGTCGACATCGAGCAGCCAGGTGGCAAACAGGCCCAGCAGCAATGCTGTGCCGACAACCCCCCAGGTCGCGAGCACCGCCGCCGGCCACAGCGCGACCCGAAAGCTGGAGATGCGGGTGCGCAGTCCGCCGTCGAGCAGGATCACGGCGAGGGCAAGGTGTCCGACCAGCGTGGCCATGCTGAAGTCGTCGAAGCGAATGCCGCCCGGCCCGTCCTCCCCGGCAAGCATGCCGACAACAAGAAACAGCAACAGCAGGGGCAGGCCAAGACGTGCAGACACGGTGCTGGCCAGCACACTAATGAATAGCAGGACGCCTGCGAGAAGAAAGAGTGCGTTGAGGGCGGTCATGGACGAAATGCGGGTGGCAGGCGGTGCACAGTATATGCACCTGACACTGCTTCGTCCGTTCCCGCGCCAAACGGTTCAGCGCGAGGTGCCGCCCGGCTCCACGGTCACGACGTTCTGCACCAGTTCGGCCAGCGAATGCGCGCCCATTTTTTCCATGACACGGGCGCGGTGCACTTCCACCGTCTTGATGCTGATGCCGAGGACATCGGCGATCTGCTTGTTGAGTTTGCCGACGATGATGAGATCGAGGACCTCGCGCTCACGCTGGGTGAGGTGCTCAAGGCGACGCGCGGTATCCGCTTCCTGCCTGCGCTGCGAGCGGCTCGAGCGCTCCTGCTCCAGACACTGCTCGATGAGTCGCAGCATGTCCTGGTCGCCGAAGGGTTTCTCGATGAAATCGACCGCACCCTTCTTGAGCACGGATACCGCCATTGGCACATCGCCATGACCGGTGATGAAGATGACCGGCAGCGTGCAGCGCCGGCGGCCGAGCTCTTCGAACAGCTCCAGCCCACTCATGCCCGGCATGCGCACGTCAAGCACGAGACAGCCCGACATCTGTTCGCCATAGGCGGAGAGAAACTCTTCCGCCGACTCGAACGCCGATACCGCGTAACCGCTGGACTCGAGCATCCAGACAAGGGAGTCGCGCAAGGCGTCGTCGTCGTCGACGATGTAAATCTGTTGATCAGGCGCGGCGTGCGACTCGCTCACTTGCGGCCTCCGTGGGCAGGGTAAAGGAGAATATGGTACCTCCTTCCGGGTTCACGTCGACAATCAGGCGACCATCATGAAACTCGATGATGGAGCGACAGATATTGAGCCCCATGCCCATGCCTTCGGCCTTGGTCGTATAGAACGGTGTAAACAGCTTCGCCCGGTCCTCTTCGCTGATGCCGTGGCCACGATCAATGACCGCGACCTCGACCGAATGCGGGCCGAAATCGCGCGCCCGGACTACCAGGGTGCGCTCTTCGGGCAGCACGTCCTTCATGGCCTCGAGCCCGTTGCGCACCAGGTTCAGCACCACCTGCTCGATCATGATGCGGTCGGCGAACACCGCCGGCAGATCCGGGGCAACCTCGACCTCGAGCCGGATGCCGAGGCGACGCGAGTCGATTTCGGCAAAACCGATCGCATCGTCGAGCACATCCGAGATGTGCACCGCACTGCGGCGCGGCTCGCTCTTGCGCACGAACTCGCGGATGCGGCGGATGATCTTGCCCGCGCGCTCGGCCTGGAAGCTCGCCTTCTGCATTGCCGCCAGCAGGTCCTCGGGCTTGCTGCTGCCTGATTGCATGCGGGTGACGCAGCCCGCGCAGTAGTTGGCAATCGCGGCCAGCGGCTGATTGAGCTCGTGCGCCAGGGTTGAAGCCATTTCGCCCATGGTGATGAGGCGCGCAGTGCGTTCGAGGCGCTCTTCCTGCTGCCGCGAGATCTCCGCCGTCTGTTTGCGGTCGGTGATGTCGGTGGCGATCCCCATGCGCACCACACGGCCGTCCACCCAGCGCGTAGCGTGCTCGCGCACGTGATACCAGCGCCCCGAAAGGGGGTGCTGCAATTCGCCGTCGAAGAGTTCGCGCGGCAGGTCGCCAACGGTCAGGCTGCGCGGGTCGACACGGTAATCGCCACGCTCCGGCTGCGGCACCGCCACGCCGCGCACGGTGCGCCCCACCGCATCGAAGCCGTGAATGGCCTTGAAGGCGCGATTGGCAAAAAGGATCTCGTCGGTGCGTGCGTCGGACACGAACACCGCCGCGTCCAGACCGTCGAGCACGGCCTCGAAACGTTCATGGGCCGCCTCCAGCGCGGCACGCACCCGCTTGGGCTCGGTGATGTCGGTCACCGAGGCCATCCAGCCCGTCTGATGTCCGGCCAGATCGATCAGCGGCGACAGATAGAAGCGGGCATCGAGGCGCTCGCCATTCTTGCGCCTGATCCGCATCTCGAAGCCGCTGGCGGGCGCACGCCCGGCAAGGGTCAGCTCAAGGTTACGTGAGCAGGTCTCGATTTCCTCCGACGGCCAGTACGGGAACGGCGCCTTGGCACCGATCAGCTCACCCTCTTCGAACCCCACCATGCGACAGAAGGCGGAGTTCACATACATGATGCGTCCGGTGAGATCGATGGCGCGCAGGCCGGTGATGACTGAATCCTCCATCGCCTTGCGGAAGGCGGACTCGGCGCGCAGCGCCTCTTCGGCGGCCTTGCGCCCGGTAATGTCGTGCGCCACCGCGTACACCAGCTTCTCGGTCCGGACCGGGTTGATGCTCCACACCAGCCACTTGTAGCTGCCATCGGCGCACAGACAGCGATTCTCGTATTTCACCGTCTGTCCGGACGCAAGCAGGCGCAACTGCTCAAGGGTGGCCGCAACCTCCTCGCGATGGACGATGTCGAGCATCGGCGTACCGGGCAGCTCGGCCGGCGGATAACCAAGAATGCGTTCGAAGGCCGGATTGCAGCGCTTGAACGTACCGTCCAGCCCGACCACGCACAGCATGTCGAGCGACAGATTGAACAGGCGGTCGCGCTCCTTCTCAACCTGAACCCGACGCTGCACATGGGTACGCAGCATCCACAGGCTCCAGAACACGGTGATCGACAGCCCGACGATCAGGATTGTCGGCAGCGACTGGGGCAGTTCGCCAGTGGTGCGAAAGGCCGTTGCGCGCAGGACCAGGCCGTTTCCGGGCGGATCGAGCGGAATCTCGAAGGCGACGCTTTCATCGAGATCCTTGAGCATGGAATTGACCGCGAGGGTTTCGCCACGCACGTTCTGCAGCGCGAGGCGGTACTTCTCGGCAAACCAGCCGGGCACCAGGTGGCGGACGATGCGCTCGATCGAGTACACGCCGACGATGACGCCACGAAACTCGCGCCCCCTCCGGATCGGCACGTACACCTCAAGCACCGTCACCCCGCGCGGCGTCATGTAGGCCTCGCCGTAGGTGATGCGGCCTTCGTCGCGGGCACGATGAAATACGCCGGACTGAAGCACCGACAGCGACTCGCCCGACAGCCAGTCGGTCGTATCGAAAGGGGCAGACCAGCGCACAACGCTGTCATCACCCACCCAGACGATATTGACCAGCTCGCCATTATTGGCAATGTGCTGGTTGGCCCTGAGCTGGAACGCATCCGAGTCGAGAGCCTCCGCCGACAGGTCTCGCGCAAGCTGCCCCAGAAACTCTTCCGTGCCCTGCATGTGCAGACGCATCGTCTGCTCGGCCCACTGCACGTCGCGCGCCACCGCATTGCGCTGGGTCTCAAGCTCGCGCGTCTGCAGCAGGCCGACCAGCGCCAGCATCGACAGGGCGAATACGACCATCGCTATATATGGCGCGGTCCAGTACCAACGACTTGGTTCGAACTGAGAGGGATCGTCGGTTTCGGTCATGATGCGGGGGAAGGGTACCGCTTGGCTGAGGATGGAGGAATAACATGGCACCCCGGCAGGTGCCGGCTGACCCATTGTTGCTGTGCGGCCCGGGCATGCGGCATCGGGTATTACCCCTAGCAACGAAGCAGAAAGAAATTGCTGCTTGGGGTTTCCGCCAATTTTTTGTCATTGCGCATCGACACACAATGCGTGAATGCCCCTATGCACGATTTTCAAACAACTGCTTGTCGCAGTCGCCGCCATGCTCATGACGCTCGCTGCCGGGGCACAGCAGCCTGCCGTCGCGAACAGCCCGATCAAGATTGGCGTCTCCGGCCCCTTCACCGGCGGGTCGAGCCCGATGGGGATCTCGATGCGCGAAGGCATCCGGATTGCAGTCGCGGAGATCAACGCCGCGGGTGGCCTGCTCGGCCGCCCGGTTGAACTGGTCGAACGCGACGACGAGGCGCGCAACGAGCGCGGAGCGAATGTCGTACAGGAGTTGATTAACAAGGAAGGCGTGGTTGCCGGCCTCGGCATCGTCAATACCGGCGTTGCCCTTGCAAGCCAGCGCTACTACCAGTTGGCACGCATTCCGGTTATCACCTCAGTGGCAACCGGCTCACTGGTCACCAAGCAGTTTCATCCACCCGAGTTCGTCGACAACTACGTCTTCAGGGTATCGGCCAACGACACCCTGCAGGCCGCCATGATCGTGGAAGAAGCCGTCGATCGACGCGGCTTCCGGCGGGTGGCCATCTTTCACGACGCCACGAACTACGGTGTGCTCGGCCGCGAAGATCTCGAGGCCGCGCTCGACCGGCGCGGGATGCGTCCGCATCTGGTCGAACGCTTTCAATTGCGTCAGGCAGACATGACCCAGGCTCTAATACGAGCAAAACAGGCCGGGGTGGATGCGATACTGACCTATGGCATCGGGCCGGAACTGGCCCAGATTGCAAACGGCATGGCGCGCCTGCGGTGGCAAGTGCCATTGATTGGCAGCTGGACGCTGGCCATGTCGAACTTCATCGACAACGCCGGCCCCAACGCTGAAGGCGCACGCATGCCGCAAACCTTCATTCAGGAGCCGAACTCACCGCGGCGCAAGGCATTTCTCGATGCGTGGCAGGCTCTGACCGGGACAGAACGAATTCCCGTTCCACCTGCGGCCGCACAAGGTTATGATTCCGCCCTGCTGCTCGCTGCAGCCATTCGTCAGGCGGGCACAACCGAAGGTGACCGTATCCGGGACGCACTGGAGAATCTCCAGACCCGGGTGGAGGGCGTAATCATGGACTACGAACGACCGTTCTCCAGGAACAACCACGAAACCATCGCCGCGACCGGTCAGATTTTCATGGGCGAAGTGCGCAGTGGCAAAGTGGTCTTTGCATACGAAGAAGATCGTTTGCGAGCGGTTCGCAGATGATGCAGTTGGCAACCACTTTCCCGATCGGCCGGGGGATCTCTCCCTCCCTCCCTCACCCCCGGCCGATTTTTTTCCGTAAGTTCCAGTCGACAGGGCTCGCGCAGCAGTGCGCGAGCCCTGTTTCATTTTGCGCGCCGGCCTTCGTGAAACGCATCGTTTCGCCCGCCCGGCACCTTGCATGGAGGGACCTGCTTCTGATCTGAGCGGCGAAAAATGCGTATGAGGTTTTCAAGATAGATATTGCACGATGCGAAACAACGTTTTATAGTTCGAAACGTTGAGCAAGCGAGCCACGGTTCGTGCGCGCACGATTTACGAACGCAACCGCTCGTAATGGGCGGAATCTGCCAAACAGCAGTCATGAGGAGACAAGCCATGGGAACAAACAACGTCCTTCTGCAGCCCGACCCGGACACTCAGGAAACGCAGGAATGGCTCGAGGCAATCGCCGCAGTCATTGAGAACGAAGGCCCCGAACGCGCCCATTACCTGATCGAAAAGCTCATCGACAGCGCACGCGAGGAAGGCATCAACCTGCCCTACTCCGCAACCACCCAGTACATCAACACGATTCCGGCCGATCAGCAGCCCAAGTATCCGGGCGATCCGGACATGGAGATCAAGCTTCACTCCTACATCCGCTGGAACGCCATGGCGATGGTGGTGCGTGCCAACAAGCACACCAACGTCGGTGGCCACATCTCCTCATTCGCCTCATCCGCTGCCCTCTACGACGTGGGCTTTTCGCATTTCTGGAAAGCGACGGACCACGAATCCGGCGGCGACATGATTTTCTTCCAGGGCCACTCGGTCCCCGGCGTCTACGCCCGTGCCTACATGCTCGGCCGCCTGACCGACAGCCAGCTCGACGGCTACCGCCAGGAAGTCGACGGCACCGGCATTTCGTCCTATCCGCACCCGTGGCTGATGCCGGATTTCTGGCAGTTCCCGACGGTTTCGATGGGCCTCGGCCCCCTGTGCGCGATCTACGCTGCACGCTTCACGAAGTACATGGCCAGCCGTGGCCTGATCGACGCCAAGAAGGCCGAAGAGCGCAAGGTGTGGGCATTCCTCGGCGACGGCGAGACTGACGAAGTCGAATCCCTCGGCGCCATCGGCATGGCCGCGCGCGAGAAGCTCGACAACCTGATCTTCGTCATCAACTGCAACCTGCAGCGTCTGGACGGCCCGGTGCGCGGCAACGGCAAGATCATCCAGGAACTCGAAGGCGAATTCCGCGGCGCAGGCTGGAACGTCATCAAGCTGGTGTGGGGCACCCACTGGGACACCCTGTTCGAGCGCGACAAGACCGGCATCCTCAAGAAGCGCATGATGGAGCTGTGCGACGGCGAATATCAGACCTTCAAGGCCAAGGACGGCGCCTATGTGCGCGAGCACTTCTTCAACACGCCCGAGCTGAAGGCACTGGTTGCCGACTGGACAGACGACGACGTGTGGCAACTGAACCGTGGCGGTCACGATCTGTTCAAGATCTTTGCCGCCTACGATGCCGCCGTAAAGCACAAGGGCCAGCCGACCCTGATCCTGGCGAAGACCATCAAGGGCTTCGGTCTGGGCCAGTCCGGCGAGGCGATGAACATCGCCCACAACACCAAGAAGCTCGACGTTGAGTCGATCAAGCGCTTCCGCGATCGCTTTGGTCTGCCGGTGTCCGACGACAAAGTTGCCGACCTGCCCTATCTGAAGTTCGACGAGGACTCGGCCGAGTACAAGTACATGCGCGAACGCCGCATGGAACTGGGCGGCTTCCTGCCCAGCCGCCGGACCAAGGCCGAAGCCCTGCAGGTCCCCGGCCTCGACGCTTTTGCCGCGCTGCTCAAGGCATCCGGTGAAGGTCGCGAACTGTCGACCACCATGATCATGGTGCGCATCATGAACACCCTGCTCAAGGACAAGCAGATCGGCAAGAACATCGTGCCGATCGTGCCCGACGAGAGCCGCACCTTCGGTATGGAAGGCATGTTCCGCCAGTACGGCATCTGGAACCAGGAAGGTCAGAAGTACGTTCCGGAAGACCATGACCAGCTGATGTTCTACAAGGAATCGGTCACTGGCCAGGTGCTGCAGGAAGGTATCAACGAGGCCGGCTCGATGGCTGACTGGATCGCCGCAGCCACCGCCTACTCGGTGCATGGCGTGCAGATGGTTCCGTTCTACATCTGCTACTCGATGTTCGGCCTGCAGCGCACCATGGACATGTGCTGGGCGGCTGCCGACCAGCGTTCGCGCGGCTTCCTGATCGGCGGCACCGCCGGTCGCACCACGCTGAACGGCGAAGGCCTGCAGCACGAAGACGGCCACAGCCAGATTCTGGCCAATGTCATCCCCAACTGCGTCAGCTACGACCCGACCTTCCAGTACGAGCTGGCAGTCATCGTGCAGGACGGCATGCGCCGCATGTTCGCCGAGCAGGAAGATGTGTACTACTACATCACGGTGATGAACGAGAACTACGAGCACCCGGAACTGCCGGCGGGCTCCGAAGCCGACATCATCAAGGGGATGTACGCATTCAGGAAGGGCTCCGAAGGCAATGGCCCGCGTGTGCAACTGCTGGGCTCCGGCACCATCTTCAACGAAGTCATTGCCGCAGCCGATCTGCTCAAGAACGACTGGGGCGTGGATGCGGACATCTGGGGCTGCCCGAGCTTCAACGAACTGGCCCGCGACGGTCAGGCCGCTGCGCGCTGGAATCTGCTCCACCCGCTGGAGGCACCGAAGCTCTCGCACGTAGAGCAGAAGCTGGCTGGCGCCAAGGGCCCGGTCGTTGCAGCAACCGACTACATCAAACTGTTCGCCGAGCAGATCCGCCCCTTCGTGAAGAGCAGCTACATCACGCTGGGCACCGACGGCTTTGGCCGCTCCGACACCCGCGAGAAGCTGCGTCACTTCTTCGAAGTGGATCGTCACTGGGTCACGCTGGCTGCATTGAAGGCACTGGCAGACGAAGGCAGCATCGAACGCGAGAAGGTCGCGGCCGCACTGGTCAAGTACAACCTTGACCCGTCCAAGCCGAACCCGATGTCCGTCTGAGCGCCGAAGGAGACAAGAAGATGAGCCAACTGATTGAAGTCAAGGTCCCGGATATCGGCGATTTCTCCGATGTACCGGTGATTGAACTGTTTGTGAAGGTCGGCGACACCATCAAGGTGGACGACTCGATCGCAACGCTGGAATCCGACAAGGCAACGATGGATGTGCCGTCGTCGGCGGCCGGCGTGGTCAAGGAAGTGCTGATCAACCTCGGTGACAAGGTGTCCCAAGGCACGCTGATGATCAAGGTCGAGGCAGCAGGTGCTTCTGCTGCGGCAGCCCCTGCTGCTGCACCCACACCGGCCGCCGCGCCGGCGCCTGCTGCCGGTGGCGGCATTGTCGAAGTGAAGGTGCCGGACATCGGCGATTTCGACGAAGTGCCCGTGATCGAGCTCTACGTGAAGGCTGGCGACACGATCAAGGTCGACGATGCCATCGCCACCCTCGAGTCCGACAAGGCAACGATGGACGTGCCTTCGTCGGTTGCCGGCGTGATCAAGGAGGTTCTGGTCAAGCTCGGCGACAAGGTCTCCGAAGGCTCCGTGCTGATCAAGGTGGAAGCGGCCGGTGCCGCTGCCGCAAGCGCGCCGGCACCGGCGGCCAGTGCCCCCGCCCCCGCTGCCGCACCTGCACCCGCCGCTGCGCCCGCCCCGGTTGCAGCGCCGGCGCCTGCTGCTGCAGCCTCCGCCCCAAGCGCAGTCAAGCTTGGCGGAAAAGTACACGCCAGCCCTTCGGTTCGCGCCTATAGCCGGGAACTGGGCGTAGACCTGTCGACCGTAAAGGGATCGGGCCCGAAGAACCGCATCCTGAAAGAAGACGTCACCGCCTTCATCAAGGGCGCGATGAGCAGCGGCGTGGTTCCGGGCAAGACGCCGGCCGCAGCAGCCGTCGGCAGCCTGGGCGGCGGACTTGACCTGTTGCCGTGGCCGAAGGTCGATTTCGCCAAGTTCGGCGAAGTCGAAGTCAAGCCGATGTCACGCATCAAGAAGATCTCCGGTCAGAACCTGGCCCGTAACTGGGCCATGATTCCTGCGGTCACCTACCACGAAGACGCCGACATCACCGACCTCGAAGCCTTCCGTGTGCAGATGAACAAGGAATACGAGAAGTCCGGCAAGAAGCTCACCATGCTCGCCTTCATCATCAAGGCCTCGGTCCGCGCGCTGCAGGAATTCCCGGAGTTCAACACCAGTCTCGACGGCGACAACCTGGTGTACAAGAAATACTTCAACATCGCCTTCGCGGCCGATACGCCGAACGGGCTGGTCGTGCCGGTTGTTAAGGAAGCCGACAAGAAGAGCGTGTTCGAGATCGCTGCCGAAACCGGCGCACTGGCCAAAAAGGCACGCGATGGCAAGCTCGGCCCGGCGGACATGTCCGGTGCGTGCTTCACCATCTCGTCGCTGGGAGGCATTGGCGGGACTTACTTCGCGCCCATCGTCAATGCGCCCGAAGTCGCCATCCTCGGCGTGAACAAATCGGCGATGAAGCCGGTTTGGGACGGCAAGCAGTTCGTGCCGCGCCTCACCCTGCCGATGTCGCTGACGGCCGACCACCGTGTCATCGACGGCGCGCTGGCAACCCGTTTCAACGTCTATCTCGCACAAATGCTGGCCGACTTCCGTCGGGTCATGCTGTAAGGGGGCCACGTCATGAGTCAAATCGTTGAAGTAAAGGTCCCTGACATTGGCGACTTCGATACCGTTCCGGTCATCGAACTGTTCGTCAAAGTCGGCGACAGCATCCAGGTCGACGACGCCATCTGCACGCTTGAGTCGGACAAGGCCACGATGGACGTGCCATCCGAGGTGGCTGGCGTGGTCAAGGAAGTACTCGTCGCGCTCGGCGACAAGGTCGGCGAAGGCGCGGTGCTGTTGAAAGTCGAGACGGCCGGCGCAAGCGCCGCTGCACCGGCTGCAGCGCAAGCCCCTGCAGCACCGGCCCCGGCCGCCGCACCTGCGGCAGCACCGTCCGCCGCTCCGGCTGCGGCCAGTCATGGCGGCACGGCCGACATCGAGTGCGACATGCTCGTCCTCGGCGCCGGCCCTGGTGGTTACTCCGCAGCCTTCCGTGCGGCAGATCTCGGCCTGAAGACCGTCATCGTCGAGCGCTACCCGAGTCTGGGTGGTGTATGCCTGAACGTCGGCTGCATCCCCTCCAAGGCACTGCTGCATGTTGCCGAAGTCATGGATGAGGCCTCGCACGTCAGCACCGCTGGCATCAGCTTTGCCAAGCCCACGGTCGACGTCGACGCGCTGCGCAAGCACAAGGATGGCGTGATCGGCAAGCTGACCGGCGGTCTCGCCGGCATGGCCAAGGCGCGCAAGGTCGAGATCGTGCGCGGCTACGGCAGCTTCCTCGACCCCAATCACGTCGAAGTCGAAGTCACCACCGGCACGGCTCAGGACAAGACCGGCGACAAGAAGATCATCCGTTTCAAGCAGTGCATCATTGCCGCCGGTTCAGCAGCAGTGCACCTGCCCTTCATCCCGCGCGACCCGCGCATCGTCGACTCCACCGGAGCACTGGAACTTCGGCAGGTACCCGAGAAGATGCTGGTCATCGGCGGGGGCATCATTGGCCTCGAGATGGCCACGGTGTACTCCTCGCTGGGTAGCCGCATCGATGTGGTCGAGATGCTCGACGGCCTGATGCAGGGGCCGGATCGCGACGCAGTCAAGGTATGGGACAAGCAGAACGCCCATCGCTTCGACAAGGTCATGCTGAAGACCAAGACGGTCGGCGTAGAAGCGAAGGATGACGGCCTGTATGTCACCTTTGAAGGCGAAGGCGCACCGACTGAGCCCGTCAAGTACGACATGATCCTGCAATCGGCCGGCCGCTCACCCAACGGCAAGAAGATTGCTGCTGACAAGGCGGGCGTTATCGTTGGCGAGCGCGGTTTCATTCCAGTCGATGCGCAGATGCGTACCAACGTGCCGCATATCTTCGCCATCGGCGACATCGTCGGTCAGCCCATGCTTGCTCACAAGGCAGTACATGAGGCTCACGTCGCCGCAGAGGTCGCGGCAGGTCACAAGTCAGCCTTTGATGCCACCGTGATTCCCGGCGTCGCGTACACCCATCCTGAAGTCGCATGGGTCGGATACACCGAAGCCCAGGCCAAGGCCGAAGGCAAGAAGGTCGAAACCGCCAAGTTCCCGTGGGCAGCGAGCGGACGCGCGATCGCCAACGGTGCCGACTACGGCTTCACCAAGCTGATCTTCGACGCCGAATCCCATCGCGTGATCGGCGGTACGATTGTCGGCCCGAGCGCCGGCGACATGATCGGCGAAGTGTGCCTGGCAATCGAGATGGGCGCCGACGCGGTCGACATCGGCAAGACCATCCACCCTCACCCGACACTGGGCGAAACGGTGGGCATGGCAGCCGAAGTGGCGCACGGAAGCTGCACCGACCTACCACCGATGCGCAAGAAGTGACCGCGTCGGACAGTAAATAACGGTGAAACCGAGAATGGCGGCCTGCGGGTCGCCATTTTTTTGGTTCGATTTCCGAGAGAGGTATCAGTCGGACTGGGAATGCCGCTTCTTCGCAAAGAAAGGCCTGGAGGAACTTCGGCTCACGCACCGAGCAGACACCGCGGCTGCACGACAACGTCGCCGAGAGCTTCTTTCTGTTGCTAATGCGGGAGCGCCATCAAGCGTCGGACTGCAGGCCCCAGCGCGAAATGCGCGGGACGAGGTATGCCTTCTATTACAGCGCGCTTTTCTACAATTCTCCGCGCCTACACGGTTTCCGCTCAATTCTCGTCAGTGGAGTTTGAACAGCGGTTCGGTGTCGCAATGCAGGACCGTCTACTCAATCAGAGCGATTCGTTTATCGCGTTGCAGCGATGGCAGCCGTAGACAGCAAAAACCCCGCTGAGGATTATCTCAGCGGGGTTAAGCGTAGGGTTAGTCTGACGATGACCTACTTTCACGAGAACGAATCTCACTATCATCGGCGCGATCTTGTTTCACGGTCCTGTTCGGGATGGGAAGGGGTGGGACCAAGACGCTATGGTCGTCAGACTATGACTTGTCACCTGCGATTTGCAGGCCAAAGCGGGAAGAAGTATATGGGTGTTGTGATTGCGTCGATGGTTGGGCGAATTTGCTTCGTCCAACAACGAGTATCGACTGTTTTGTAAGGTTATAGGATCAAGCCTCACGGGCAATTAGTATCGGTTAGCTTAACGCATTACTGCGCTTCCACACCCGACCTATCAACGTGGTGGTCTTCCACGACCCTTCAGGGGGCTCTAGGCCCCAGGGAAGTCTCATCTTGAGGCGAGTTTCCCGCTTAGATGCTTTCAGCGGTTATCTCTTCCGCACTTAGCTACCCGGCGATGCGACTGGCGTCACAACCGGTACACCAGAGGTGCGTCCACTCCGGTCCTCTCGTACTAGGAGCAGGTCCACTCAAACTTCCAGCGCCCACGGCAGATAGGGACCAAACTGTCTCACGACGTTTTAAACCCAGCTCACGTACCACTTTAAATGGCGAACAGCCATACCCTTGGGACCGGCTACAGCCCCAGGATGTGATGAGCCGACATCGAGGTGCCAAACTCCGCCGTCGATGTGAACTCTTGGGCGGAATCAGCCTGTTATCCCCAGAGTACCTTTTATCCGTTGAGCGATGGCCCTTCCATACAGAACCACCGGATCACTATGTCCTGCTTTCGCACCTGCTCGACTTGTCGGTCTCGCAGTCAAGCCTCCTTTTGCCATTGCACTATCAGTACGATGTCCGACCGTACCTAGGAGACCTTCGAACTCCTCCGTTACCTTTTGGGAGGAGACCGCCCCAGTCAAACTGCCCACCATGCACTGTTCCCGACCCGGATTCACGGGCCTGGGTTAGAACCTCAACGACACCAGGGTGGTATTTCAAGGTTGGCTCCACGAGAACTAGCGTCCCCGCTTCAAAGCCTCCCACCTATCCTACACAAGTCCCGTCAAAGTCCAATGCAAAGCTACAGTAAAGGTTCATGGGGTCTTTCCGTCTAGCCGCGGGTAGATTGCATCTTCACAAACATTTCAACTTCGCTGAGTCTCAGGAGGAGACAGTGTGGCCATCGTTACGCCATTCGTGCAGGTCGGAACTTACCCGACAAGGAATTTCGCTACCTTAGGACCGTTATAGTTACGGCCGCCGTTTACCGGGGCTTCGATCAAGAGCTTGCACCCCATCACTTAACCTTCCGGCACCGGGCAGGCGTCACACCCTATACGTCCACTTTCGTGTTTGCAGAGTGCTGTGTTTTTAATAAACAGTCGCAGCCACCGATTCTCTGCGGCCCCTTCGCCCTTCGGATGTACTCCTACAAGCTACCGGGGCATACCTTCTCCCGAAGTTACGGTATCAATTTGCCGAGTTCCTTCTCCTGAGTTCTCTCAAGCGCCTTGGTATTTTCAACCTGCCCACCTGTGTCGGTTTGCGGTACGGTCGATTCTAGACTGAAGCTTAGAGGCTTTTCCTGGAAGCAGGGTATCAACCACTTCGTCTCACAAGGAGACTCGTCATCACGCCTCAGATAATCCCCGCGGATTTGCCTACGGGGTACTCCTACACGCTTAAACCAGGACTTCCAACACCCGGCTGGCCTAACCTTCTCCGTCCCCCCATCGCATCTAGAACCGGTACAGGAATATTGACCTGTTTCCCATCGACTACGCATTTCTGCCTCGCCTTAGGGGCCGACTCACCCTGCGCCGATGAACGTTGCGCAGGAAACCTTGGGCTTTCGGCGAGGGTGCTTTTCACACCCTTTATCGCTACTCATGTCAGCATTCGCACTTCCGATACCTCCAGCATCCCTCTCGAGACACCTTCGCAGGCTTACGGAACGCTCCCCTACCACGTGTCATAAGACACATCCGCAGCTTCGGTTCATGGCTTGAGCCCCGTTACATCTTCCGCGCAGGACGACTCGACTAGTGAGCTATTACGCTTTCTTTAAAGGGTGGCTGCTTCTAAGCCAACCTCCTAGCTGTCTGTGCCTTCCCACTTCGTTTGCCACTTAGCCATGCATTTGGGACCTTAGCTGGCGGTCTGGGTTGTTTCCCTCTTGACAACGGACGTTAGCACCCGCTGTCTGTCTGCCGTATATCACTTTGCGGTATTCGGAGTTTGCTATCGCGGGGTAGATCGCATTGACCCCCCCAACGATTACAGTGCTCTACCCCCGCAAGTGTCCGTACGACGCACTACCTAAATAGTTTTCGGGGAGAACCAGCTATTTCCGGATTTGTTTAGCCTTTCACCCCTATCCACAGCTCATCCCCTAATTTTTCAACATTAGTGGGTTCGGACCTCCAGTGCGTGTTACCGCACCTTCATCCTGGCCATGGATAGATCATCCGGTTTCGGGTCTACGCCCAGAGACTATGTCGCCCTTATCAGACTCGCTTTCGCTACGCCTCCCCTATTCGGTTAAGCTCGCCACTGAACGTAAGTCGCTGACCCATTATACAAAAGGTACGCAGTCACCCCACAAGGAGGCTCCCACTGTTTGTATGCATGCGGTTTCAGGATCTATTTCACTCCCCTCCCGGGGTTCTTTTCGCCTTTCCCTCACGGTACTAGTTCACTATCGGTCGATCACGAGTATTTAGCCTTGGAGGATGGTCCCCCCATCTTCAGACAGGATTTCTCGTGTCCCGCCCTACTTGTCGCACGCTCAGACCCGCCACCTAATTTTCACATACGGGGCTATCACCCTGTGTTGCCGGACTTTCCAGACCGTTCTGCTAATTAGATGGTTTAGTCGTGCAGGCTGTTCCGTGTTCGCTCGCCACTACTTACGGAATCTCGGTTGATTTCTGTTCCTGCAGCTACTTAGATGTTTCAGTTCGCTGCGTTCGCCTCCACGTACCTATGTATTCAGTACGGGATACTCCTTGCGGAGTGGGTTTCCCCATTCGGATATCGGGGGATCAAAGCTCCATTGCCAGCTCCCCCCCGCTTTTCGCAGGCTTGCACGTCCTTCATCGCCTGTGATCGCCAAGGCATCCACCACATGCACTTAGTCGCTTGATCCTATAACCTTAGACCCTCAGACTTTCGCCCAAAGATCCGGTCACAGGTCGAACTCGTTTGTGCGAACCTCGTCGCGCCGCTGACACAGCACGCGAGATTCAATGCAATCACGCTACCCGTGCAACGCATCTACTGATACGCTGCACATATATATACTTCTTCCACTTTGTTAAAGAGCGAGCCAATCGAGAAGTTTGACCTTCCCGAGAAGTCAGGCATAAACACCAGAATCTTTCCTGGCCATGCATGACTGACTTCTCGAACCTCGTTGTGTGTCTGACTACTGTCTGACTAGCGTCTGGTTTGCATCAGATACTGGTGGAGCTTGTCGGGATCGAACCGACGACCTACGGCTTGCAAAGCCGCCGCTCTCCCAGCTGAGCTAAAGCCCCATTCTGACCAACGCACCTTCGATAGTTTGGTGGGTCTGGTTGGGTTCGAACCAACGACCCCCGCCTTATCAAGACGGTGCTCTAACCAGCTGAGCTACAGACCCTCACACTCGAGGCTCTTCGCTTGAACAACCGATAAGTTGTGGATACTTGACCACTGCGACCTTTCTCTTGAAAGGAGGTGATCCAGCCGCACCTTCCGATACGGCTACCTTGTTACGACTTCACCCCAGTCATGAATCTCACCGTGGTAAGCGCCCCCCCGAAGGTTAAGCTACCTACTTCTGGTGAAACCCACTCCCATGGTGTGACGGGCGGTGTGTACAAGACCCGGGAACGTATTCACCGCAGCATGCTGATCTGCGATTACTAGCGATTCCGACTTCACGTAGTCGAGTTGCAGACTACGATCCGGACTACGATCGGCTTTAAGAGATTAGCTCCACCTCGCGGCTTGGCAACCCTCTGTACCGACCATTGTATGACGTGTGAAGCCCTACCCATAAGGGCCATGAGGACTTGACGTCATCCCCACCTTCCTCCGGTTTGTCACCGGCAGTCTCATTAGAGTGCCCAACTAAATGATGGCAACTAATGACAAGGGTTGCGCTCGTTGCGGGACTTAACCCAACATCTCACGACACGAGCTGACGACAGCCATGCAGCACCTGTGTTCTGGCTCCCGAAGGCACCAAGTGATCTCTCACAAGTTCCAGACATGTCAAGGGTAGGTAAGGTTTTTCGCGTTGCATCGAATTAATCCACATCATCCACCGCTTGTGCGGGTCCCCGTCAATTCCTTTGAGTTTTAACCTTGCGGCCGTACTCCCCAGGCGGTCAACTTCACGCGTTAGCTGCGTTACTCAGAAAGTTACCTCTCCGAACAACTAGTTGACATCGTTTAGGGCGTGGACTACCAGGGTATCTAATCCTGTTTGCTCCCCACGCTTTCGTGCATGAGCGTCAGTACAGGCCCAGGGGGCTGCCTTCGCCATCGGTGTTCCTCCACATATCTACGCATTTCACTGCTACACGTGGAATTCCACCCCCCTCTGCCGTACTCTAGCCTTGCAGTCACAAACGCAGTTCCCAGGTTAAGCCCGGGGATTTCACATCTGTCTTACAAAACCGCCTGCGCACGCTTTACGCCCAGTAATTCCGATTAACGCTCGCACCCTACGTATTACCGCGGCTGCTGGCACGTAGTTAGCCGGTGCTTCTTGTCAAGGTACCGTCATCCGACAAGGATATTAGCCTTGCCGTTTTCTTCCCTTGCGAAAGAGCTTTACAACCCGAAGGCCTTCTTCACTCACGCGGCATGGCTGGATCAGGCTTGCGCCCATTGTCCAAAATTCCCCACTGCTGCCTCCCGTAGGAGTCTGGGCCGTGTCTCAGTCCCAGTGTGGCGGATCATCCTCTCAGACCCGCTACAGATCGTCGCCTTGGTGAGCCTTTACCCCACCAACTAGCTAATCTGACATCGGCCACTCCAATCACGTGAGGTCCTAAGATCCCCCACTTTCCCCCTCAGGGCGTATGCGGTATTAGCTACGCTTTCGCGTAGTTATCCCCCATGACTGGGCATGTTCCGATGCATTACTCACCCGTTCGCCACTCGCCGGCAGGTGCAAGCACCCCCGCTGCCGTTCGACTTGCATGTGTAAAGCATGCCGCCAGCGTTCAATCTGAGCCAGGATCAAACTCTTAAGTTTAATCCTACAAAGTACTCAAAATCATTTTACTGACATATGAGCACCTAATCTTTGTGAAACTCAAAACTGCCTAAGCAGTTTCATGGCCACAGCGATCAAGCACCCACACTTATCGATTGTTCAATTTTTTAAAGAACCGCTGCAGTTCCTGCAGCAGAGAAGCGAGATTATGATCAACTTAACTTATCTCGTCAACCCCTGTTTTGGTTTTATTTCAAAACCACCGAAACAACTAAAACAGAAATCCGCCTCAAAAACACCTGCAAAAACAACCGCTTTCCTGCCATCACCCCGTTTCGCTAACTGCGTTTCGCGGTGAAGAGGTGCGCATTATAGACACCTCAGAAAGTTCGTCAACACCTAAATTTCAGATTATCGAAACGAAGCCCAATTCACGCCTCGGCGCCCTTCTGATGGTGCCTCAGCGCCCAGGCGACATGCTCACGCACAATCTCTGAAGGATGATCTGCCCTCGCCTTGAGCGCAGCCACGACTTCGGGAGTACCAGGGCCGTTTCCAAGTGCCACCGCAATGTTGCGCAACCATCGTTCGTGACCGATGCGGTGAATCGGACTTCCTGCAGTCAGGCGCCCGAACGCTTCTTCGGTCCACCCGAAGAGCTCTACGAGCGATGCACTGTCGAGACCGTTCCGCACCTCGAAGTCACTTTCTACAGCCCGCCTGGCGAACCGGTTCCAAGGGCAGACGAGCTGACAGTCGTCGCATCCATATATGCGGTTGCCGATGAGCGGACGAAACGGCTCAGGGATGGATCCGTGCAACTCGATCGTCAGATAGGAGATGCAGCGTCGCGCATCAAGCCGGAAAGGCGCAACGATTGCCCCGGTAGGGCAGGCATCGATACAGGCGACGCAAGTCCCGCAGTGCGCACTCACCGGCTCATCCACTGGCAAGGGCAGGTCAGTGAAGATCTCACCAAGAAAGAAGAACGACCCGAGCGACCTGTCTATTAATAAGGTGTGCTTGCCTCGCCACCCGAGACCACTCTTCGCACCCAACTCCACTTCGAGCACTGGCGCTGAATCAACAAATACCCGGTAGGCGGACGGAGAGGCGCCAACGATTCTGTCAGCGAGCTTCTGCAGGCGCGAGCGCATCACCTTGTGATAGTCCCGGCCCAAGGCATAGCGCGAAACATAGGCAAGCGTCGGATCACTCAGAACCGCCTCTGCCGGCGTGGCATCCGGCCAGTAATCCATGCGCACCGAGATGACACGCAACGTTCCCGGCAGAAGCTCTGCCGGGCGCGCCCGCTTCAGCCCGTGGCGCGCCATATAATGCATCTCGCCATGAAATCCGGCTTCGAGCCAGCGCTCCAGCCCAGGCTCAGCCGATTCGAGACCGGTGTCCGCCACGGTGATGGCACCAAACCCGAGCTCGCGCGCCCACAACCGGACATGTTCAGCCAAGGCCGCCATGTCCTCGGAAGACCCCTGGATAGTCGAGGAAGACTCATGCTCAATCTTGTTCACCCTGCGGATGATAGCTACACCGCGCTCACGACGCACCTCGACAATGAGGACGACACACTTGAACTTGGCGGCTCACTCGCCACAGCCCTGACACCCGGACTGAAGATCTGGCTGAACGGAAACCTTGGCAGCGGAAAGACGACGCTCACCCGCGGACTGCTTCGTGAACTTGGTCACACTGGAAAAGTCAAGAGCCCGACGTATACTCTCATTGAACCTTATGTAGTTTCTAGATTAGACTTATATCACTTTGATTTTTATCGACTGAACTCACCTGAAGAGTACCTTGATGCAGGACTGGACGAGTACTTCAACGGACCGGGCGTGTGCATTGTCGAGTGGCCTGAACAGGCTGCTCCCTATCTCGCCACGCCAGACCTCGTTGTCCTCATCGAGCCAGAAGGTGAAGGACGACGAGCCACCCTCCGGGGTCTCACCGAAGCGGGGCAAACATGCATAAGCCAACTAGCCAATTGTCAGAAGAAACAATCCCCACCCCCCGGAAAATGAACCGACGAACCCTGCTCAAGTTCGCAGGCGCCTCGCTTGCGCTTGTGGTGAGTCCGGTCGGCATGGCTGCAGGCAGCCTGCTTGCGGTCAGAGTCTGGCCCGCCGAGGAATACACCCGAATCACGCTCGAAGGCAGCAACGAGCTTCGCTTCACTCACCTGATGGTGAAGGATCCCGAGCGGCTGGTCGTTGACCTCGAAGGCATTGAGCTCAATAGTGTTCTGCAAACACTCCCGGGTAAAGTGCTCGACTCGGACCCCTACATTCGCAATATCCGGGCCGGTCAGAACCGCCCCGGCGTGGTCCGTGTGGTGGTCGAACTCAAGGCCGAGGTCAATCCGCAAGTCTTTACGCTCGCGCCGGTCAGCAACTACGGACATCGTCTGGTGCTGGATCTTTATCCAACCGTCGAAATGGATCCGCTGCTGGCGCTCATCGAAAAGTCATCCCCGATCGACGCGGCCGCCGGCGAATCCGGCATCACCGATGCAAAGGCGCACGGCAGCCCGGAGATCGCCCAGCGCGACAACGCGCCCTCGCATCGGGAGCGCAAGCCCGAGCCTCGTGTAAACCGGCTGTTCACCGTAGTGCTCGACGCTGGACACGGCGGAGAGGATCCTGGCGCGGTTGGCCGCGGCGGGAGTTACGAGAAGAACGTCACGCTCGACATCGCCAAGCGCCTGCGCAAGAAGATTGACGCGATGCCGAACATGCGCGCCGTACTGACCCGCGACGGCGACTACTTCGTGCCGCTCGGTCAGCGCGTCACCCGTGCGCGAAGGGTTCAGGCAGACCTGTTCGTCTCAGTCCACGCCGACGCCTTCGTGCGCCCGGAAGCCCGGGGTAGCTCGGTATTCGTGCTGTCCGAAAGAGGGGCATCGAGCTCGGCTGCACGATGGCTGGCGCAGAAAGAGAACGATGCGGACCTCATCGGTGGCGTCAATCTGGCAAAGCAGGACGGCCACCTTGCGCGAACCCTGCTTGACCTGTCTCAGGCCGCGACGATCAACGACAGTCTCAAACTTGGCAAGGCAGTGCTGGCCGAACTCGGCGACATCAACACCCTGCACAAGGCGCACGTGGAACAAGCGGGCTTCGCCGTGCTGAAAGCACCCGACATCCCGTCAATCCTCGTTGAAACTGCGTTCATCAGTAACCCGGAGGAAGAGCGTCGCCTCAATGACGACGCCTATCAGGACAAGATGGCCGAGGCGATCATGCGCGGGATCAGACGCTATTTTGACGACAACCCGCCCGCGCCGCGCACCCGCGTTGCACAGCTGGGCTGATTTGCCCCCTCCTTTGCCGGTATAATCGCGGATTTTTTCAGGCGGTTATGCAGGTTTTTCGCGGGTTCCCCGAACAGGCAAAGGAAGCCTGCGTGCTGACCATAGGCAATTTCGACGGTCTGCATCGCGGGCATCAGGCGCTGCTCAAGCAGCTCACCGACAAGGCTGGCGCACTTGGCGTGCCCGCTGTCGTGCTCACGTTCGAGCCTCACCCACGCGAGTACTTCTCACCGGACAAAGCCCCTGCGCGACTTGCTTCGCTGAGAGAGAAACTGCAGCTATTGGCCACCAGCGGCGTCGATCGCGTGCATGTCTGCCGCTTCAACGCCCGTTTTGCCGCCCAGACCGCAAGCAGCTTCATTGAAGACGTGCTGGTGAAAGGGCTGGATGTACGCCATCTTTTCATCGGTGACGACTTTCGGTTTGGCGCTGGACGCACCGGTGATTTCGCGATGCTTCAGGCCGCAGGCAAAGACTTCGGCTTCGGTGTCGAATCGATGCCGACGCTCGCAGTGGCCGGCGAACGTGCCTCAAGCTCTGCTGTGCGCTCAGCGCTTGCGAGTGGCGACCTCGAACACGCCGCCCAACTGCTCGGACGCCCCTACAGCATTGCCGGTCGCGTGGTCCATGGCGACAAGATCGGACGCCAGCTCGGCTTTCCCACGCTGAATATTCAGCTCAAGCACCGCCGCCCTCCGCTTTCGGGCGTCTTTGCGGTCTCCGTCGAAGGACTGGAGGGAAGCAGACTCGCCGGTGTCGCCAATGTGGGCGTCAGGCCAACCGCCACCGATGCCGGGCGCGCCCGTCTTGAAGTCCACCTCCTGAACTGGAGCGGCGACTGTTACGGCGCTCATCCGCGCATTCACTTCCTGCTTAAGGTTCGCGACGAGATGAAATTCGCCTCGCTCGACGAACTGAAGACACAAATCGCCCGCGATGCCGATACTGCACGCGACTGGTTCGCCCTCAATCCGAATTGCCTTCTAGGCTGAACAGAGACAGACGCACACGCCATGGCCGACTACCGCAAGACGCTCAACCTGCCCGACACCTCCTTCCCGATGCGCGGCGATCTGCCAAAGCGCGAACCGAAGTGGATTGCCGAATGGCAGCAGAAGAAGCTCTATCAACGCATTCGCGAGGCCAGCGCAGGACGGCCCAAGTTCGTGCTCCACGACGGCCCCCCGTACGCGAACGGCAATCTTCACCTCGGCCACGCCTTGAACAAGATTCTCAAGGACATCATCGTGCGCTCGAAGACCATGGCCGGCTTTGATGCCCCGTATGTGCCGGGCTGGGACTGTCACGGCCTGCCCATTGAACACAAGGTGGAAGTCACCCACGGCAAGAACCTGCCGGCCGACAAGGTACGCGAACTGTGCCGCGCCTATGCGGCCGAGCAGGTCGAAATCCAGAAGCAGGAGTTCATTCGCCTCGGCGTGCTGGGTGAGTGGGACAACCCCTATCTGACGATGAACTTCGCCAACGAGGCGAACGAGATTCGCGCGCTGGCCGAAATGACCAAGGCCGGCTACGTGTTCAAGGGGCTGAAGCCGGTCAACTGGTGTTTCGACTGCGGTTCTGCGCTGGCCGAGGCCGAAGTCGAGTATGCCGACAAGCAATCCCCGACGATCGATGTCGCGTTCGCCGTGACGGATGCTGATGCACCGAAACTCGCCGCTGCATTCGGCCTCGACACGCTTGCGAAGCCTGCGGCCGCCGTCATCTGGACCACCACACCGTGGACGATTCCCGCCAACCAGGCACTGAACGCACACCCCGAATTCGACTATGCACTGGTCGACACCGGCGAGCGCCTGCTGATCGTGGCCGAGGAACTGGTGGCGGCCTGCCTTGAGCGCTACCAGGTCGAAGGCAAGATCATTGCGACCACCAAGGGCGCAGCGCTCGAGCGTATCGAGTTCCGCCACCCGCTCTACGACCGTGTCTCTCCGGTCTATCTTGCCGAGTACGTCGGCCTCGACGCCGGCACCGGCATCGTGCACTCGGCGCCTGCGCATGGCGTGGATGACTTCAACTCCTGGGGCGCCTACGGCCGCAGCAATGACGAGATCCTGTCTATCGTCATGGGCCACGGCGAGTACGTACCCGACCTGCCCTTCTTTGGCGGGATGAACATCTGGAAGGCCAACCCGGCCATCGTCGACAAACTGCGCGAAGTGGGTGCCCTGGTCTCGGACAGCAAGATTAGCCACAGCTACATGCACTGCTGGCGTCACAAGACGCCGCTGGTCTACCGCGCCACGGCACAGTGGTTCGTGGGCATGGACCGCAAGGCTGCAGATCAGACCACGCTGCGCGAGCGCGCACTGCGCGGGGTTGAATCCACCAAGTTCTTCCCCGCATGGGGACAGTCGCGTCTGCATGCAATGATCGCCAACCGCCCGGACTGGTGCATCTCGCGCCAGCGCAACTGGGGCGTCCCGATCCCGTTTTTCCTGCACAAGGAAAGCGGCGAACTGCATCCGCGTACCGTCGAGCTGATGGAAGAAGTTGCAAAGCGCGTCGAGAAGGAAGGCATTGAAGCCTGGTTCAAGCTCGACGCAGCGGAGCTCCTTGGGACTGAAGCTGCCCACTACGACAAGATCAGCGACACCCTGGACGTCTGGTTCGACTCCGGCACCACGCACTGGCATGTGTTGCGCGGCTCGCACAACGACGGCCATGCCGAAGGCCCGCGTGCCGACCTGTATCTCGAAGGCTCCGACCAGCACCGCGGCTGGTTCCATTCTTCCCTGCTGACGGGCTGCGCCATCGATGGCCACCCGCCCTACAAGGCGCTGCTGACGCACGGTTTCACAGTGGACCAGCAGGGCAGGAAGATGAGCAAGTCGCTCGGCAACACCATCCTCCCGCAGGAAGTCTCGGACAAGATGGGCGCTGAAATCCTGCGTCTGTGGGTGGCCAGCACCGATTACTCGGGCGAACTTGCGATGTCCAAGGAGATCCTCGCCCGTGTGGTCGAAGGATACCGGCGCATCCGCAACACGCTGCGCTTCCTGATGGCCAACACCGCCGATTTCTCCATCGAAACGGACGCCGTTCCCATCGATCAGTGGCTCGAGATCGACCGCTACGCGCTGGCCTTCACCCGCCAGATGGCCGTCCAGGCAGAGGCCGATTTCGGCAGGTTCGAGTTTCACAAGATCGTCCAGGGCTTGCAGATCTTCTGCTCGGAAGAACTGGGCGCCTTCTATCTCGACATCCTCAAGGACCGCCTGTACACCACCAAGGCAGACAGTCTCCCGCGTCGCGCTGCGCAAACGGCGCTGTGGCACATCACCCAGACGCTGCTTAAGCTGATGGCACCGATCCTTACCTTCACCGCAGAAGAGGCGTGGGCCGTCCTCAATCCGGGCAAGGACGACAGCGTGATGCTTCACACCTTCCATGCCCTGCCTGCGCAGGAAGGCGAGGCTGGACTCATCGCACGCTGGGAGAGCATCCGCAGCGTTCGTGCCGACGCACTGAAGGTCATCGAGGGCCTGCGGACAGAAGGCAAGGTCGGGGCATCGCTGCAGGCCGAACTCGAACTGCATCTGACGGACGAGAAGTTCGTCGCGATGCAGAGCCTGAAAGACGATCTGCGCTTCGTTACGATGACTTCGCGCGCGTCGCTGGTCGAAGTGGCCAGCGCCGAGGAAGAGCGCATTGTTGCCACGCCGAGCGATAAGCAGAAATGCGAACGCTGCTGGCACTATACGGACGATGTCGGACATGACCACGATCGTCCGACGCTGTGCGGTCGTTGCGTGAGCAACCTGTTCGGCAGCGGAGAAGCGCGCTCGCATGCCTGATCCGAAGCAAGCCGCCCGACCAGCGCTGACCGCGATGCTGCCATGGCTTGCACTCGCCATGCTCATCGCGGTGCTCGACCAGGTCACCAAGCAGATCGTACTGAGCTTGATGGAGTACGGCGCGCGCATTCCGGTGACCGGGTTCTTCGATCTGGTGCTGGTGTTCAATCGCGGCGCGGCCTTCAGCTTTCTGGCCGAGCATTCCGGCTGGCAACGCTGGTTCTTCACCGGACTGGCCGTCGTCATCTGCGGCTGGCTGACAGTACTCCTTCATCAGCACCGGAATGAACGTCTGCTGCCAACCGCGTTCGCACTCATCATCGGCGGCGCCATCGGCAATGTGGTCGATCGCCTGATGCATGGCGCAGTCGTAGACTTCCTGTACTTCCACGCCGGTCGTTTCGGCTGGCCGGCGTTCAATCTCGCCGACTCGGCCATCTTCGTCGGCGTCGCCCTGATGCTGTGGGCGCAGTTCCGCAGCAGCAAACAACACACCCACTCTAAACCGGAGCGTTCCTCGTGAGCCAGACCGTTGCCGACAACAGCCTTGTCACCCTTCACTACCGCATCACGCTGACCAATGGCCAACCGCTGATCAGCACCTTCGAGGCCACCCCCGCCACCCTGCAACTCGGCGCGGGCGAGATGCTGCCGGCAATGGAGAAGCTGATCGTGGGGCTCGAAGTGGGCAGCAACCATGTCTTCGAACTCGAACCCGAGAACGCATTCGGCCCCCACCGCGAGGAACTGGTGGAGCGGGTAAAGCGCGAACACATGCCTGCGGAAGAGATCGAAGCCATGAGTATTATGGAGTTCAGCGCGCCCGACGGGTCGCGCTACTCCGGACTGGTGCGCGAAATCGATGCAGAATCGGCGCTGATCGACTTCAACCACCCGCTCGCGGGAAAGAACATCCGCTTCGAAGTGAAGATCATCGGCACCTCGTGATGCCGGGCTCAGCCACAGAGAGATCATATGAACGATAAGGAAATCATGCTCGCCACCCCACGCGGCTTCTGTGCCGGGGTGGAGCGCGCCATCGAGATCGTCGAGCGGGCGCTGCAGCGGTTCGGCGCACCGATTTATGTTCGCCACGAAGTGGTGCACAACAAGTTCGTCGTTGATGACTTGCGCAACAAGGGCGCAATCTTCATAGAGGAACTGGAAGAAGTCCCTTCGGGCAATACCGTCATCTTCAGCGCACACGGCGTGTCGCAAGCAGTGCGTGACGAAGCCGAGCAGCGTGGCCTGCGTGTGTTCGACGCCACCTGCCCGCTGGTCACCAAGGTGCATATCGAAGTGGCCCGCATGCGCGAACAGGGCCGGGAACTGGTCATGATCGGCCACAAGGGGCACCCGGAAGTCGAAGGCACAATGGGTCAGGTCAGGGACGGCATCCATCTCGTCGAGACCGCCAATGACGTCGCCGGCCTCACCGTTGCCGACCCCGACAAGCTCGCCTATGTCACCCAGACCACGCTGTCGGTGGACGATGCCGCGGCGATTGTTGCAGCGCTTCGCGAGCGCTTCCCGAGCATCGTTGGCCCCAAAAAGGATGACATCTGCTACGCGACCCAGAACAGGCAGGATGCCGTGAAGTTCATGACGCCATTTGCCGATGTTGTGTTCGTGGTGGGCTCGAAGAACAGCTCGAACTCTAACCGTCTGCGCGAAGTTGCCGAACTGCGCGGAGTGCCCGCCTACCTGGTGGACAACGCAGAAGGAATCGATCCAGCCTGGCTGGACGGCAAGCGACGTATCGGCGTCACCGCCGGCGCGTCTGCGCCGGAAGTCCTCGTGGAGGACGTCATCGTTCGGCTCAAGTCACTGAGTGGCGGAGCGGTACGTAACCTGGACGGCGTACCGGAGAAAGTGACCTTCCCCCTCCCCAAGGAGTTGCAGGACACGCCGTAAGGCAGATGGCTGAGGATGCGACCCTGTCCGCCCCCTTGGCCAGACCGCAACCCGGAAGCAGCCAGACGCATCGCGTGCGGGCTGCTTCCACGAGCAAACATCAGATATGCGGCTCCATGATGCGACGATAGAACTCATGGAAGTGCTGCATCCCGTCTTCGTAGGGTGACTGGTAAGGCCCCACCTCGCTGCGGCCCTCCTTCAGCAGGGCACGACGACCACGATCCATGCGCTCGCCGATCTCGTCGTCCTCGATCGCGGTCTCCATGTAGGCGGCCTGCTCGGCCTCCACGAATTCGCGCTCGAACTCGACGATATCTTCCGGATAGTAGAACTCGACCACATTGGTGGTTTTGTCGACATCGACCGGAATCAGCGTGCTCACCACCAGCACGTGCGGATACCACTCCACCATCACGTTCGGATAGTAGGTCAGCCAGATCGCACCATGTGCCGGCTTGTTCTCGCCGTAGTAATCCTGCACGGCCTTGTGCCACTTGCCGTAGGTCGCCGACCCCGGCTTGGCAAGCGAAGTGATCCCGACGCGCTGCACGGAATACCAGTCACCGAACTGCCAGGAGAGGTCGTCGCAGGTGACGAACTTGCCCAGCCCGGGATGAAAGGGTGCAACGTGGTAATCCTCAAGATAGACCTCAATGAAGGTCTTCCAGTTGTAATTGCACTCGTGAATCTCGACACGATCCAGCTTGTAGCCGGTGAAATCGAGTTCGGGCGCGACCTGCATGCCGGCAAGGTCGGCATTCGCCGAGCGCGGCCCTTTGAACAGCAGCCCCTGCCAGTCCTCGAGCGCATCGCGCCGGAGATTGAGGCAGGGATTATCCGCAAAATGAGGCGCCCCCAGCAGTGCGCCCTGCTGGTCGTAGGTCCAGCGATGAATCGGGCATACGATGTGTTCCGTCGAGCCCGACCCTTCCAGCATGATCGCCTGCCGGTGTCGGCAGACGTTGGACAGCTGATGGACGCCCGCATCGGTGCGAAACAGCAGCTTGGAATGATCAAGCCATTCAAGCGAACGGTAGTTGCCGACTTCCGGTACCATTAGCGCATGGCCAACGTACCCCGGCCCGGCATCGAAGAGGAGCTTCTTCTCCATTTCGAAAACCTTCTCGTCGAAGTACCATGAAACCGGCAGCTGCGATGCTGCCGGTGCCAATTGCGAGTTGGCCGCGATATCGGACATTACCGAACCCCCTAATCTGGACCAGAATCCGGACAAATAAACGTAATATCTTAAGCGAAGCCCCGTTTGACCGCCAGACGCCCGATCGGTTATTTTCCCGTCTTTACCCGCGCCACGTCCTGATCCATGCCAAAGTCGGCGTCAGCTCCAAAATCCTTCGAAGCCGCAGTCTCCGAACTCGAGACCATCGTCCAGCAAATGGAATCCGGCACTCTGACGCTCGAGGATGCCCTCGACCGCTACCAGCGCGGCGCCAGCCTGCTCAAGTATTGCCAGGAAACCCTGAGCAACGCCGAGCAGCGCGTCCGGGTACTCGAAGGCGATTCACTGGTCGACTTCAATCCGGCCCCGACGCGGAGCGATACATGAGCCAGAATGACTTTGCCGGCTGGATGCGCCAGATTCAGGCGCGCACCGAAACCGCGCTCGCAAAAGCCCTGCCCGCCCCGGACCTCGCCCCTGCCCGCCTCCACGAAGCGATGCGCTACGCAGTGCTGGGTGGCGGCAAACGGGTTCGCCCCCTGCTCGTTCATGCTGCGGGCGAGATCGTCGGCGCGTCTCCGTCGCACCTCGACCATGCGGCCTGCGCGGTCGAACTGATTCACGCCTATTCGCTGGTGCATGACGACATGCCCTGCATGGATGACGACGTCCTGCGCCGTGGCAAACCCACAGTGCATGTGGAATATGACGAGGCGACCGCCCTGCTGGTTGGCGATGCATTGCAAACCCTCGCGTTTCAGGTTCTCGCCGACAACCCGATCAGTGCCGCGCCTGCGGGACAGATTGCAATGATCCGTCAGCTCGCCATCGCCTCTGGTTCGCGTGGCATGGCCGGCGGCCAGGCCATCGACCTCGCCGCAGTTGGCAAGCAGTTGTCGCGTGAAGAGCTCGAGTTCATGCATGTCCACAAGACCGGCGCCCTCATTCGCGCATCAGTGCTGCTGGGCGCTCAGGCCGGCACATCGACCGAAGAGGCAGACCTCCTGCGCCTGGACCGTTACGCCAAGCTGATCGGCCTGCTGTTCCAGGTGGTCGATGACATCCTCGATGCCGAAGCCGACACGGCCACCCTCGGCAAGACCGCCGGCAAGGATGCGGACAATGACAAACCGACTTACGTCAGCCTGATCGGGCTCGATGAAGCCAAGCGCCTGTCGCGGGAAATGCTCGCCGAAGCGCATGAGGCACTGGCACCGCTCGGCGAGCGCGCCGCCCGCTTGCGTGCGCTGGCCGATTACATCGTGCATCGCCCATTCTGACTCTCACCTTCTTCTGCCGGCCCGACACATGTCTCCGTACAAAAATCTAGAACGCATCGCCTCACCCGCCGACCTGCGCGCCCTCGAACGCCGCGAACTGGGTCTCGTCGCCGATGAGCTGCGTGCGTTCCTGATTGAGTCGGTATCCAAGACCGGCGGGCATCTGTCATCGAACCTGGGTACGGTCGAACTGACGATCGCCCTGCACTACGTGTTCAACACCCCGGAAGATCGCATCGTCTGGGACGTCGGGCATCAAACCTACGGCCACAAGATCCTGACCGGCCGCCGCGAAGCGATGAGCAATCTGCGGCGCTGGGGCGGCATCTCCGGCTTTCCCCGCCGCTGCGAGAGCGAATACGACACCTTCGGCACCGCGCACTCCTCGACCTCCATCTCGGCGGCGCTCGGCATGGCCGCAGCAGCCCGCGACCGCGGCGAGGACAGGCAGTCGATTGCAGTGATCGGTGACGGCGCAATGTCGGCAGGCATGGCCTTCGAGGCACTGAACAACGCTGGCGACATGGAAGGCGTCAACCTGCTGGTGATTCTGAACGACAACGAAATGTCGATCTCGCCACCCGTCGGTGCGCTCACCAAGATTCTTGCCCGTCTGATGTCCGGCTCAACCTACAACACCGCCCGCCGCGTCGGCGAGAAAGTGCTGGGAATGGCACCTTCCGTTGCGGAGCTGGCGCGCAAGGTCGAAGAGCACGTAAAAGGCATGATCACCCCGGGCACCCTGTTCGAGGAGTTCGGCTTCCATTACTACGGCCCGATCGACGGTCACGACCTCGACGCCCTCGTGCCCACACTGCAGAACCTGCGCAAACTCAAGGGCCCGCAGTTCCTGCATGTGATCACCCGCAAGGGACAGGGTTACAAGCTCGCCGAAGCCGACCCCATCCTTTACCACGGCGTGTCAAAGTTCGACCGCAACGCCGGCATCCAGAGCAGCAAGACCGGCGGCAAGCTCACCTATACCCAGGTATTCGGTGACTGGCTGTGCGACATGGCGGCAACCGACCCGCGCGTCGTCGGCATTACGCCGGCCATGCGCGAAGGCTCGGGCCTGGTGCGTTTCGAACAGGAGTTCCCCGACCGCTACTACGATGTCGGCATCGCCGAGCAACACGCACTGACCTTCGCCGCGGGCATGGCCTGCGAAGGTTATCGGCCGGTTGTGGCAATCTATTCAACCTTCCTGCAACGCGCCTACGACCAGCTGGTGCATGACATTGCGCTGCAGAACCTGCCGGTGGTGCTGGCCGTCGATCGCGGCGGCCTGGTAGGTGCCGACGGCGCAACCCATCACGGCGCGTTCGATCTGTCCTTCCTGTCCTGCATCCCGAACATGGTGGTGATGGCGCCGGCCGACGAGAACGAATGCCGGCAGATGCTCTACACCGCGGTCTGTCACGACGGCCCCACGGCGGTGCGCTACCCGCGCGGCAGTGGCACCGGCGTTGCACCGGAAACGGCCATGACTGCACTCCCCATCGGCAAGGCCGAGACGAAACGGCAGGGCAAGCGTATCGCCCTGCTCGCCTTCGGCAGCATGGTCAATACGGCCATGGCGGTCGGCGAAACGCTCGATGCCACCGTTGTGAACATGCGCTTCATCAAGCCGCTCGATGAAGCGCTGATTGTCGAACTTGCCGCCAGCCACGACCTGCTCGTGACGATCGAGGAGAACGCCGTCATCGGCGGCGCAGGCTCGGAGGTCGCTCGTGTGCTCGAAACACTCGCCGAACGTCCGCGCATCCTGCGTTTAGGCCTTCCCGACAACTTCATCGACCATGGCGAGCAGGGACAGCTGCTGGCATCGATCGGCCTCGACAAGGACGGCATTCTCGCCAGTATTGCGAAAGCCTATCCAGGCAATAGTTGAGTAAGTTTGTCGGGATTGTTAGCATTCCAGGACTGAAAGGGCGCAGATCCCGACCACAACAGAGAACACACATGAACACCCAGGCAGCACAGGCCATTCCCGACGTCCAGAGCAGCATCGATCGCCGTGAGATTGCGATCAACAAGGTCGGGATCAAGGCGATCCGTCACCCGATCAAGGTCAGCGACAGATCGGGCGGCGTGCAGCACACCGTTGCCACTTTCAACATGTATGTCGGCCTGCCCCATAATTTCAAGGGCACCCACATGTCGCGCTTCGTTGAGATCCTCAACAGCAACGAGCGTGAGATTTCGGTCGAGTCCTTCGAGCCGATGCTGCGTGAAATGGTGACGCGCCTCGAGGCCGAAACCGGTCACGTCGAGATGAGCTTCCCCTACTTCATCAACAAGGCAGCACCGGTATCCGGCGTGCAGAGCCTGATGGATTACGAAGTCACCTTCATCGGCACCATCCACGAAGGCGGTCGCTACGAGTTCACCATGCGCATCATGGTGCCCGTCACCAGCCTGTGCCCGTGCTCGAAGAAGATCTCCGAATACGGCGCGCACAACCAGCGCTCGCATGTCACGGTCACCGCAACGCTGAACGACCATCTGTGGATCGAGGACGTCGTGCAGTTGGTGGAAGGCCAGGCCTCGTGCGAAGTCTATGGGCTGCTCAAGCGCCCCGACGAAAAGTACGTCACCGAGCGCGCATACGACAACCCGAAGTTCGTCGAGGACATGGTGCGCGACGTCGCCGGCCTGCTCAATCACGAGCAGCGCATCGACGCCTACGCGGTCGAATCGGAAAACTTCGAATCGATCCACAACCACTCGGCTTACGCACTCATCGAACGGGACAAGCGCCTGCCGGCCTGACACAGATGACACTGCCCGCCGTCCCGTTGTCGGTGCTCGATCTTGCGCCGGTCCCTCAGGGCAGCACGCCTGCCGACGCTTTACGCAACACGACCGAGCTTGCACGTCACACCGAGCGCCTCGGCTTCAATCGCTACTGGCTTGCCGAACACCACAACATGACCGGCATTGCCAGTGCGGCGACGGCGGTGGTCATTGGTCACGTGGCAGCCGCAACCTCAAGCATCCGCGTCGGCGCGGGCGGCATCATGCTGCCGAATCACGCCCCACTCGTCATTGCCGAACAGTTCGGCACTCTCGAGTCACTCTTTCCCGGGCGTATCGATCTCGGTCTCGGGAGGGCACCTGGTACCGACCAGCGTACCGCGCGCGCACTGCGCCGGAACCTCGCCGGCGGTGACGACAGCTTCCCCCAGGATGTTGCAGAGCTACAGTTCTACTTTGCTCCGCCACAAGCCAACCAGCCTGTGCGAGCCGTTCCAGGCGCAGGTCTGGACGTGCCGATCTGGCTACTCGGCTCCAGCCTCTACAGTGCGGAGCTCGCAGCCCACCTCGGCCTGCCCTTCGCCTTTGCATCGCACTTCGCACCCCGCTTCCTGATGCAGGCAATCGATCTCTATCGCAGTCGCTTCAGACCATCGGCCGCGCTCGACAAGCCCTATGTGATGGTCGGCGCCAATGCGATTGGTGCGGACAGCGACGACGAAGCGCAGTTTCTGCTGCGCTCGCTGCGCCTGCGCTTTGCAGCCATGGCTCGCGGCATGCGTGGCACGCTCCCGCCTCCGGAGGATTTCAAGGAGAACGACTGGACGGCTGCAGAACTCGCCTTTGCCGACGAGTCGCTGTCGTGCGCGGCAGTCGGCGCTTCCTCAAGCATGGCAGCGCAACTGTCTGCGCTCGTCGCGCAAACGGGTGCCGACGAAATGATCCTCACCGCACAGATATTCGATCACCGGGCGCGGCTTCATTCGTATGAAGTCCTTGCCCAGGCATGGGGGCTGGCGCCCCTGGGCGCATCGGAAAGCTGAATCGCTGCGGGACGGCACACACCCCGCAGCGGGCTGAAGCCTGTCAGCGCGCTGGCGCACCCGCGGTGAGCCCCTGCCGCAGTTCGCGCAGTTTTGCCTTGATTCGACGTGCATTGTCGACGCCCATCCGCACCATGACCTTCTGCCCTGCGGACAAGGCTTCGAGTTCGGGGTCTTCAAAGCGGTAACGCACCTTGGGTTGAATCAGCCGAATCGGACCTGCGACTTCGGGGGCCGCCAGCATGTGATCGATGACGACGACCAGGCGATCGTTGAAATAGGCGGACGGGTAGCCAAGCTCGTCATACGCGGCCTGAAACAAGGGATACAGCCGCCGGTACGCCGAAACAAGCATGCGCATGTCGGCCTGCTCGGCGAACAGGACGTACGGCAGATAACGCGCCTCGTTGTCGGCCGCAATACTCCGTGCGCCGTCCTGTTCGTTAACGATGAATCCGCCTTCGGCCTTGCGCACCGGGGAGCGAGACAAGGGCAGCCGCTCACCGGGCAGGTTATCCACCGTCACCACGATCCGCCGTACGAGATCCTTCACCACGACAAGCTCGCCCAGACCGCCGCCAAAGCTGCTGCCGAACTCCGCAGCCACGCGGTCGTCACTGCCGGCGAGCTCGGGCGGTGGTACGACTGCAGCCTCTGCCGGCGCCTCCACCACGGCGAGCTCGGGCACGATCGGGTAGCGAATGACCGGCTCGATCAGCCCCGACGACGCAGGCTCCGCCGGCTGCTGCACTTGCGGGACAGGTTCGGCCGGCTTGACTTGCTCGGGCTCTGGCCCGAACCCCAGATACGCAACACCCGCTCCGATCGCAAGCACCGCAACCAGCAATACACCCTTCAGCGTTCTTGAGCTCACCCGTCCCCCCGTCAGTCGTGTTCGACGCAGCGCAGCGTCACCCCGTTCGGGGCGAAGCACACGCGCGTTCCCGTCATCCAAAACAGCCTCGGACGGAACGACGGATTCCATCGCCCCGCGCCGGCAACAGGAACAACAATACACGGACGGGGCGCGCGTGTCCGCCCCGTCGCAGGGCGGACACGTCCACCGCGTTCAGGCGAAGAAGCGCAGCGCGGTGTCGACCACTGCGCTCGCCTGCGGCACGAAAGCCTGTTCGAGCGGGAAACTTGCCGCTGCGGGTGCGTCCGGGCCAGCCACCCTCCGCACCGGTGCCTTGAGCTCAGCAAAAGCCTTGTCCGCGATGGTGGCGGCAATCTCGGCGCCGACACCGCAGCTCCGGCTCGCCTCATGCACGATGATGACCCTTCCCGTCTTCCTGACCGAGGCGAGGATACTCGCCTCATCCAGCGGCTTGAGCGTGCGCAGATCGATGACTTCTGCCGACACGCCCTGCCCGGCAAGCGTCTGCGCCGCTTCTTCGCACACTGCGACCGTCTTCGCATAGGAGATCAGGGTGACATCCTGCCCCGCCCTGCGCACCGTCGCCTCGCCGATCGGCACCAGACATTCGCCGTCCGGCACGTCGCCGGCAACGAAGGCGAGACCGATATCGACAAAGAACAGCACCGGGTTGTCATCTCGAATCGCGGCCTTGAGCAGTCCCTTGAAATCCGCCACGCTGGAGGGCATGACCACCTTCACGCCCGGGCTATGCACAAACCAGGCTTCGATGTTGTGGTTGTGCTGGGCACCGACACACCAGCCGGCACCGGTCATCGTGATTGCGACCAGCGGAAAGCTGAACTGTCCGCCGGACAGAAAGCGCAGCTTTCCCGCACTGTTGACCAGCTCGTCCATCGCGTAACACAGGAAGGGCGCGAACAGCAGGTCGGCCACCGGACGCAGCCCGGTGGCCGCCGCACCTGCGGCCGTACCGGCGATGATGCCCTCGGCCAGCGGGGTGTTGCGCACCCGATCGCGACCGAATGCCTCCACCAGAGCATGTCGTTTCGTCGCCACGCCTTCGCCAATCAGCATCACGCGCGGGTCGCGTGCCATCTCCTCGACCAGCGCCTGGTCGATCGCTTCCTGAACTGTAATCTGTGCCATTTTTCCTGGCTCCTCAGGCGTAGACATCGGTGACGAGTTCATCGATCGCGGGATAGGGCGAGTCCTTTGCATAGGCGACCGCCGCGTCGACACGGCTTTTCGCCGCCGCCCTCATCGTCGCGATGGCGGCGGCATCGAGCCGTCCGGACTCCAGCAGGCTGGCCTCGAAACGCAACAGCGGGTCACGCGCCCACGCAGACGCCAGCTCCTGCGCATCGACGTACGCCTGATCATCGGGTTCGAAATGCCCCCGCAGGCGGTAGGTCCGGGCTTCGAGCAGAAAGGGCTTGCCGCTGCCGCGGACCACGCCCAGCGCCTCAGTCGCCACTGCGCGCACCGCATCGACGTCGTTCCCGTCCACCGTGACACTGTCGATGCCGAACGGCGCAGCCCAGCTCGCGATACGATCGGCCAGCATGGTCTCGCGCCGGCTGACGAAGGCCTGCCATTCGTTGTTCTCGCACACGAAGAGAATGGGCAAGCCCCACACCGCGGCAAGATTGAGCGATTCATGGAACCGCCCTTCGCAGGCTGCGCCATCGCCGAAGAAACACACGACGACACCTGCACGATGCAGCATCTTCTGTGACAGCCCGACGCCACATGCCAGTCCGAGTTCGCCGCCCACGATGGTCGAGGTCAGAATCACTCCCAGCTCACGCGCCGAGATGTGCAGCGAACCACTCTTGCCCTTGCAATACCCGTCCCTGCGCCCCATCACTTCGGCGAAAAGACGCCCGGGGTCTGCCCCGCGTGCCAGCAGATGCCCGGCGCTGCGATGATTGGTGAGAATCAGGTCGTCCCTGCCCAGCGCCGCAATCACACCTACCGCGCAGGCTTCCTGACCCACCGAGGTACAGGTGCCGGGCACCCCGGATTCGGCCTGCAAGGCCGCCGCCTGCTCTTCATAGGCACGGATCAGCTGCATCATCTGCAACAGTTCTTCCGGCCGCTCGCCATACAGTTTCACGCTCACGCCACACCTCCTGCTCCGCTTCGGTCTGTTAGTCCGGCGCCAGAAGCGGCCGGACGCGACAGACTCTAGCCGCAGGAACTTCCCTGCTGCACGGGCTTAGGAAACATTTAGCATGATGCGAATGAAATCTTAGACTTCGCCCCGCGCTCAGGCCTGGACCAGGCTCAGCGGACGCTGAACGCGCAGACGGAAACGCCCGCGCCCCGTCTTTTCGATCTGCACGGGCGCCGCGCGCTCGACCAGCCGGCGTGCAAGCAGGATCAGCCGCGCCTCGAGATTGTCGCTGATCTCGGGCAGCCGGATTCTGGGGTCGAGCCGCAGTTCACGATTGGAAAAATCAGTCTGTCCCTTGTCAACGTAGTCGCGAACCAGCGCCAGAAAGATGGAACCGGCCACGCCCTTGATCAGGTAGTCCCCATCGAGAAAGACGCTGTCGTTCTCCGCGTAGTGACGCACGGTCACTGCCCGGCCCCGCGCCGGGGGTGGCGACGGTTGAGGCTCGGCGACGTCCTCGCCGCCTTCATGAGTGTGCTGGAGCACGCGTAACCCCGCACCCAGCTGCCCCGCCAGTGCAACCAGGGCGTCCTCGTCGTCATAACCGAAACGCAGCTCCTGCGCGCTTTCGACATACAGCATGCCGACGAGCGTGTGACAGGCCATGATCGGCACTGCCAACTGGCTGCATGATGCGGGAAGTCCGGGGAGCGGAATCTCTGTCTCGATGCCACTCACACCACTTTGCTCGAGGCCGCTGCGGATCGCCCGCCCATAGCTGTACTCGGCCGCAAAGTGTCCGATCCGGATTGGTGTGCGTTCGCGGGCAGCAACGCCGATGATGCCGTCGCCGAGCGCGATCTCCGAGCCCACGCCCGAGCTCGGATACCCTCTGCTGGCAACCGTGTACAAGTGTCCGCCCCCTTCGTCCAGCATCAGGACCATCGCATGCTCGATGTCGAAGTGACGGGCAAGTCCCGCCAGCAGACGAGACAGCAAGCCTTCCAGATCAGCCGCACCGCACAGCATCTCGGAGCACGCGCGCAAGGACGACAGCCTGTTGCGGTGGGCCGGGGGCAGGACAACGGTCTCGCCGGGTACCCTCTCGATATCGAGTACGCGATAGATGTCGGAACCAAGCAGCCGAAACACGCCACTCATGCCGGTATGCGAAGCAATGCCCGCCAGCCTCACCTTCATGGTCTCGAACAGCGGCCCACTATCCTCGGTACGCAAGTACTGCAGACTCAGCCGATAGTGTGCAGCGGTGTGGGGGTCAATCACCGAAACCCGGGCATACGGCGACGCGAGAATATTGCGCCGCGTGGTGTTGAAGAACTGGTAGGACAACGCGACATGCTCGCTGTCCACGAACTGAACCTGCGAAAGATAGGCAACGTTTGGCGTGCCGTCCGGCGCGCACGTGGCGATATTGCCCGGCACGACACCTTCCAGGCAGTCACGTATGCTTTCCAGCCTCACCATCACCGTGCCCCTGCCAGCGGCTCGCCCGCATGCGGCCCCGGGGTCTGGGAGAATGCGGACGTCGGCGTAAAACGCACCATGACAAGATCATCCGCAGGGCAGGCGAGCAGCGCCCGCACCATTTCCTCGGTATGACCGTACGGCGCAAGCACGGCAACGAAGGCATCGCGGTAGCGGGCGACCCGATCAGCGTCGCCGGGCTCGAGCCGCAGGACCAGCGCATCCTCGCCCTTGAGTTGAAGGGTGCGGTGTGTGCTTGGCTCACTGAAAACGACCGAGAGTGCGCCGCTGCGTCGAACACCATCGAGCACGTCCGCCGCCGCCTTCACCCCGAAGATCACATTCACGCTGTTGCAGTCCTCCGCGACACGGCAACCGAGCCCGCGCGCCAGGGCCGGGAAGCCCCCGGGGCGACAGGAAGCAGCATTGATCGACACCGCGCCGGAAATGAACTCCGCGTGGGCAAGATCGAGAATAGGCGGGAGTGAACTCGGCATCGTGTTCAAATCATAGCCGCGTTTTCAGACACTTCCACCCCGCCTGCATGTCCCCGAATGCGCCCCCGGAAACCATGTCAGTCGCTCGCCTTCCGCAGCCTGCACAAAACGCCTTCCGGTCCGGTCTCCGGATAATCGAGCACGAAAAAACGCCCCTGCCGGTTTCCCGGACAGGGGCGCTTCACTACGTAGGGGAGTCTGCTCACGCAAACCCGCCCGGTTTGATGCTTCAGATTTCGACGGTGTCGGCGACTTCCTTGAACTCGGCGATCTGGTCGAAGTTCATGTAGCGATACACTTCACCGGCCTTGGCGTCGAGCGACTGGACCTGAGCCAGGTACTCGGCAACCGTCGGGATCTTGCCAGTCAGGGCGCACACCGCGGCCAGTTCAGCAGAGCCGAGGTAGACTTGGGTGTCGATACCGAGACGGTTCGGGAAGTTACGCGTCGAGGTCGACATCGCCGTCGAACCCTTGCGAATCTGCGCCTGGTTACCCATGCACAGCGAGCAGCCCGGCGGCTCCATGCGGGCACCGGACTTGCCGAGCACCGAGTAGTAGCCTTCTTCGTTCAGGATCATGGCGTCCATCTTGGTCGGCGGAGCCACCCACAGACGGGTCGGGATGTCCGACTTGCCTTCGAGCACCTTGGCCGCGGCACGGAAGTGACCGATGTTGGTCATGCACGAACCGATGAACACTTCGTCGATCTTGGCGCCGGCAACTTCGGACAGCAGCTTGACGTCGTCCGGATCGTTCGGGCAGGCAACGATCGGCTCCTTGATGTCGGCCAGATCGATGTCGATGACTGCAGCGTAATCGGCATCGGCGTCGCCCGACAGCAGCTCGCCGTTGGCGATCCACGCTTCCATGGCCTTGATGCGACGACCCAGGGTGCGGGCGTCCTGATAGCCATTGGCGATCATCCACTTCATCAGCGTGATGTTCGAGTTCATGTACTCGACGATCGGCGCCTTGTCCAGATGCACCGTGCAGCCAGCGGCAGAGCGCTCGGCCGATGCGTCGGACAGCTCGAATGCCTGCTCGACCTTCAGATCGGGCAGACCTTCGATCTCAAGGATGCGGCCGGAGAAGATGTTCTTCTTGCCCTTCTTCTCGACCGTCAGCAGGCCTGCCTTGATGGCGTACAGCGGAATCGCGTTGACCAGATCACGCAGGGTGACGCCGGGCTGCATCTTGCCCTTGAAGCGCACCAGCACGGATTCCGGCATGTCCAGCGGCATCACGCCGGTGGCAGCGGCAAACGCGACCAGACCGGAACCGGCCGGGAAGGAGATGCCGATCGGGAAACGGGTGTGCGAGTCACCGCCGGTACCAACGGTATCGGGCAGCAGCAGACGGTTGAGCCAGGAGTGGATCACGCCGTCACCCGGACGCAGCGACACGCCGCCACGGGTCGAGATGAAGCTCGGCAGTTCGCGGTGGGTCTTGACGTCGATCAGCTTCGGGTAGGCCGAGGTGTGGCAGAAGGACTGCATCACCAGATCAGCGGAGAAGCCGAGGCAGGCCAGATCCTTCAGCTCGTCGCGGGTCATCGGGCCGGTGGTGTCCTGGGAACCGACGGTGGTCATCTTCGGTTCGCAGTAGGTACCCGGGCGAACGCCCTTGCCTTCGGGCAGGCCGCAGGCACGACCGACCATCTTCTGTGCCAGCGAGAAGCCCTTGCCGCTGTCGGCGGGGTCTTGCGGCAGACGGAACAACGTGGACGGCGGCAGGCCAAGCGCTTCACGCGCCTTGGTCGTCAGGCCACGGCCGATGATCAGCGGAATACGGCCGCCGGCACGGACTTCGTCCAGAATGACCGGAGTCTTGAGTGCCGCTTCAGCGATCTTTTCGCCGTTCTTGAAGGCGGTGACCACGGCAGTAGCCTGGTCGACCTTCAGTTCGATCTCGTCGCCCATGTCCATCGACGAAACGTCGATTTCGATCGGCAGCGCACCGGCATCTTCCATCGTGTTGAAGAAAATCGGGGCGATCTTGGAGCCCAGACACACGCCACCGAAGCGCTTGTTCGGCACGAAGGGGATGTCTTCGCCGGTAAACCACAGCACCGAGTTGGTGGCCGACTTGCGGGACGAACCAGTACCGACCACATCACCGACGTAGGCGACCAGGTTGCCCTTGGCGCGCAGATCTTCGATGAACTTGATCGGACCGCGCACACCTTCTTCTTCCGGGGTGATGCCCGGACGCGGGTTCTTCAGCATGGCCAGCGCGTGCAGCGGGATGTCGGGACGCGACCAGGCATCCGGTGCCGGCGAGAGGTCGTCGGTGTTGGTTTCGCCGGTGACCTTGAACACGGTCAGCTTCTGCGACGCGGGGACTTCCGGACGGCTGGTAAACCACTCGCCGTCGGCCCAGGACTGCAACACGGCCTTGGCGTTTGCGTTGCCAGCGTCGGCCAGCTCCTTTACGTCGTGGAAGAAATCGAACATCAGCAGGGTCTTCTTCAGACCTTCAGCCGCGACCGCACCGACCTCGGCATCGCCGAGCACGTCGATCATGGGCTTGATGTTGAAGCCACCCAGCATGCTGCCGAGCAGTTCGACGGCCTTGGTGCGCGACACCAGGGCACAGGTTTCTTCGCTCTTGGCGAGCTTGGCCAGGAACTCGGCCTTGACCTTGGCGGCATCATCGACACCAGCCGGTACGCGGTAGGTGAGCAGTTCGACGAGGAACGCTTCCTCGCCGGCAGGCGGATTCTTGAGCAGTTCGACCAACTCGGCGGTTTGCTGCTTAGTCAGGGGCAGCGCGGGGATACCGAGGGCGGCACGCTCGGCGACATGGGCACGATAGGCTTCAAGCACGGCGACTTCCTTCCAGTTTGTGACGGTGGCAGGGGCTCCGAACGGGGATTCTCCCGCACGGATCAAACGAGATTATATGTCTTTTATAAGACTTAGGGTGCAGTGCAACACCCAGCAGGGTCTCAGACACGACTCAGGCGTCCAATTCTACTCCCGACGCATCCACCCACAATAGGCCACGGGCGAGGATTTGGCAGGTTTCGGAGCACAAAACGGAATCACGGGAACATCACGTGCATCGCACTGGTCGGAAATGACACGCGGCCATCGAGACAGCGCCCCCCTACCCGCAGGAGAAGAATCATGCCCCATGAAATGTTCGACACCCTGAAGACCTTTTCGACCCGCAGCGGCGCGAGCGGCCGCTATTACTCCTTGCCAGCGCTGGAGTCGGCCGGCATCGGCCCGGTATCCCGACTGCCAGTATCGATTCGCATCGTGCTTGAGGCCGTATTGAGGAACTGCGACGGTCGCCGGGTCACCGAGCGACATGTGCACGAACTTGCCAACTGGGCGCCCGAGGCCCCGCGCAATGCGGAGATTCCGTTTCTGGTCGCGCGTGTCGTCCTGCAGGACTTCACCGGCGTTCCCCTGCTGTGCGACCTTGCCGCCATGCGCAACGTGGCCGTCGAACAGGGCAAGGACGCACAACAGATCGAACCACGGGTTCCGGTCGACCTGGTCGTCGATCACTCGGTCCAGGTTGACCACTACGGCACGCCGCAGGCCTTGCAGCAGAACATGACGCTGGAGTTCGAGCGTAACCGCGAACGCTACCAGTTCATGAAGTGGGGCATGCAGGCCTTCGAGGCCTTCCGTGTCGTCCCGCCGGGCATTGGCATCGTGCACCAGGTCAATCTGGAATACCTGTTCGAAGGCTTGCGCCACACCGGCGATCTGTACTACCCGGACACTCTGGTCGGCACCGACTCGCACACAACGATGATCAACGGCGTGGGCGTCGTCGGCTGGGGGGTTGGCGGGATCGAGGCTGAAGCGGGAATGCTGGGGCAGCCGGTATATTTCCTGACGCCGGACGTGATCGGCGTCGAGCTCCGCGGGCGCTTGCCCGAAGGTGCAACCGCCACCGACCTGGTTCTGCGCGTCACGGAGATGTTGCGGCGCGAGAAGGTGGTCGGCAAGTTCGTCGAGTTCTTTGGCGAGGGGACGGCGGCACTCAGCGTGACCGACCGCGCGACCATTGCCAACATGGCGCCCGAATATGGCGCGACCATGGGTTTTTTCCCGGTGGACGAAAAAACCGTGGCCTACATGCGCGGAACGGGACGCAGCGAGGAAAGCTGCGAGTTGATCGAAGCCTACTTCCGCGCACAGCAACTGTTCGGCGTGCCGCGCGCGGGCGAGATCGACTACACCCGCACCCTGACGCTGGACCTCGACACCATCGTGCCCTCGCTCGCCGGACCGAGCCGGCCGCAGGACCGCATCGAACTGCCCGCCATGCGGCGCACCTTTGAAGCGCTGTTCTCGGCACCGCCCGCCGACAACGGCTTCGGCCGCGACGCAGCACAACTGGACAAGCGGGTAGCGACCCAGCTCGATGGCGTCGACCTCGGCCACGGCGACATCCTGATCGCAGCCATCACCTCATGCACCAACACCAGCAACCCCGCGGTCATGATTGCCGCCGGGCTGCTGGCACGCAAGGCCGCGGCGCGTGGCCTGAGGGTCAAACCGCACATCAAGACATCGCTTGCACCGGGCTCGCGCGTGGTCACCGAGTATCTGGGCAAGGCCGGGCTGCTCGAGCCGCTGGCAACGCTCGGGTTTGCCCTCGCAGGCTATGGCTGCACCACCTGCATCGGCAATTCGGGCGATCTCGCGCCGGCGCTGAACGAAGCCATTACGGGCAATGACATCGTCGCTGCCGCAGTCCTCTCGGGAAACCGAAATTTCGAAGCCCGGATCCACCCGAACATCCGTGCCAATTACCTCGCCTCGCCCCCGCTCGTGGTGGCCTACGCGCTGGCTGGCACAGCAAGGATCGACCTGAGCAGCGAAGCGCTCGGCACCGACACGGACGGCAAGCCGGTATTCCTGAAGGACCTGTGGCCAAGCTCGGACGAGATCGCCGAGGTCATGCCCTTTGCCATGGATCCGGCCACCTACCGCCGCCTCTACACCGATTTCAGCAAGGACAATGCACTGTGGCAGGAGATCGCCGCCCCCACCGGGGAGGTTTACGACTGGCCCACCTCCACCTACATCGCCCGCCCGCCCTTCTTCGACGAGTTCACGGTCACACCCGGTGCGGTGTCGGACGTCATCGGCGCGCGTCCGCTGATGCTGCTCGGCGATTCGGTGACCACTGACCACATCTCGCCCGCCGGGGCCTTCTCCGAATCGAGCCCTGCCGGGCAGTGGCTCAAGGGTCAAGGCGTGAAACGCAAGGACTTCAACTCCTACGGTTCCCGCCGCGGACAGCACGAAGTCATGGTGCGCGGCACCTTTGCCAACGTCCGCATCAAGAACCTTATGCTGCCCGCGGGTGCGGACGGCAGACGGCGCGAAGGGGGTTACACCCTGCTCGACGGCGAGGAGGCCACCGTGTTCGACGCGGCCGCAGCATGGCGGGCACGCGGTACGCCCACGGTGATTCTGGCCGGAGAGGAATACGGCACCGGCTCCTCGCGTGACTGGGCGGCAAAGGGCACGGCACTGCTCGGCGTGAAGGCCGTCGTCGCGCGCAGTTTTGAGCGCATCCACCGCTCCAACCTGGTCGGCATGGGCGTGCTGCCCTTGCAGTTCGAGGGCGACGTCAGCTGGGACTCGCTCGGCATCGACGGCAGCGAGACCATCGACATCGTCGGCGTGAGCGCCGACATGCAGCCGCAACAGCATCTGAACATGCGCATCCACCGCGCCGACGGCAGCCAGGAGGACGTCAGCCTGCTGTGCCGGATCGACACGCCGATCGAGGTCGAGTATTACCTGCACGGCGGCATTCTTCCCTACGTGCTGCGCGACATACTCTTCCCCGACGGCGCGGCGCACGGCTGAACCTTTTTGCGCCGCGTACAACGCGCGGCGCATACCAATCTCAGCCTGATGGGGCAAAATGGGCACTCGACATCACCGGTAACAAGATGAAACCCACCCCCTGCCCCTGTGGATCCGGCAAGGACTTCAGCGCCTGCTGCGGCCCGGCCATTGACGGCACGCTCAGCCCACAGACTGCCGAGGCGCTGATGCGCTCGCGCTACTCGGCCTATGTGCTTGAGAACGAAGCCTATCTGCTGGCGACCTGGCACGTATCGACCCGTCCGGCACCGCCACTGTTCGACACCGCTCCCTTGCCAAAATGGATCGGGCTGCAGGTGCGCGCACACCGGCAGACGGATGAAACACATGCCGAAGTCGAGTTCCTTGCACGCTACAAGGTGGGCGGACGTGCCCACCGGCTGCACGAAACCAGCCGCTTCGTGCGCGAGGACGGACGCTGGCTCTACCTTGACGGCGACATGCACGATGCGGACAAGGACCGCTGAAGCCACCCTATAATCCGCTGCATCAACCCCGAAGCCTCGCCAACGAGAACAACATGAACCTCGAAAAAGTCATCTTCGGTTTCTTCATCCTGCTCGCTGCCACACTGAACTTCGGCTTCTTTGTCGGCGATATTGCCGACCCCGGACACCACGACATCTATGAGCTCTTTGCCGCGATCGTCGTCAGCCTGATTGCCACCATGCTCAAGTTCGGCGACCGCACGCAGATTGGTGCCATCCACCTTGCAACCAGTCTGGTGGCCGACCTGCAGCTCATTGCCGCAGCCATGGTCTGGGGTTACGCCGCTCACATCACCGCGAGCGGGTTGACGCCCGAGATGACCGCACGCGTCGTCTCGCTGTCGGGCGGCGCCCTGTTCGCCAACATCGTGTCGGTCGTGATCCTGATCGCTGAAACCATCATGCAGCGCCGCTGATGCACGAACCTCCGTTCGAACCGCTGGCGCGGCACCATAGCGTCTTCTTCCTGATCATGCGGCGGCTGAGACTGCCGCTGATCCTGCTGATCTCGATCGTTGCGATCACCGTGCTCGGGCTCACGCTCGCGCCAGGCATCGATGTCGACGGACGCCCTCACTATCTGAGCTTCTTCCATGCGCTGTACTTCGCCAGCTACACCGCAACCACGATCGGGTTTGGCGAGATCCCCTATGCGTTCTCGGATCAGCAGCGGCTCTGGGTGCTGGTCTGCATCTACCTGTCGGTGGTCGGGTGGGCCTACACCCTCGGCACGGTGTTCGCCATTCTGTCGGACCGCAACCTGCAGCAGGCGATCGCGACGCAGCGCTTCGTCCGCGCCGTCCAGCACCTCGGCGAACCCTTTTACCTGATATGCGGCTATGGCGAGACCGGCCGTCTGATCTGCCACGCGCTCGACCGCCTGGGCTACCGCTCGGTCGTCATCGAGCGTGAAGAATCCAAGGTGGGCGAAATCGACCTCCACAGCTACGCTGCAGACGTCCCCTTCCTCACCGCTGATGCCAGCAACCCCGAGACGCTGCGCTATGCCGGCCTGACCCATGAAAGCTGCATTGGCGTCATCGCGCTCACCAACGACGACAGCGCCAATCTCGCCATCGCCATTGCAGCCCGTCTGCTGGCGCCGCGCCTGCCGGTCATGGCGCGCGCGGAAGCCCTCGAGACCACGGCAAACATGGCGTCGTTCGGCACGCCGCACATCATCAACCCCTTCGAGAAATTCGGCGACACACTCGCGCTCGCACTGCATGCACCGGCCGCGTGGCAACTGCTGGGCTGGCTCACCGGCCTGCCAGGCACAACCGTAGAGCGCCACCGAGAACCACCGCGAGGCGCCTGGGTGCTGTGCGGGCACGGACGCTTTGGCAAGCTCATGGTGGACGCGATGGACTCGGAGGCAGTGCCGGTGACCATCATCGACCGCCAACCGCCGGATGACGCCACGCACCGCTGGGTTCAGGGTGATGGCACCGGCGCGGTGGCCCTGCTCGAGGCCGGCATCAAGGACGCCGTCGGCATCGTGGCGGGCACCAGCTCGGACGTGGACAACCTGTCCATCGCGGTGACCGCGCGCGAGCTCAACAAGAACCTGTTCGTCATCCTGCGCCAGAACCACTATGCCAACCGCGCCCTGTACGGCGCATTCGAGTCGGACATCACCGTGGTTCCCAGCGAGATCATTGCCCATGAATGTCTCGCCATTCTGAGCACCCCGTTGCTGGCACCGTTTCTCGACGAGATTCGCAGCCGCGACGAAGAATGGTGCGCCTGGCTGCTCGATCGCATGACGCGTCGCCTGGGCTGGACCGTGCCCGATGTCTGGAGCGAGCGCATCAACCTGAGCCGTGCGCCGGCCCTTTACCGCCGGCTGATGCGGGGCGAAACGATCACGATCGACCAGTTGCTGCGCTCGCATGGCAACCGTAATGAATTCCTGGCCTGCGAGGTGCTCTACCTGGTGCGCGATGACGACGACGACCTCGTGATACCGGCCGCAAACACGGCGGTGCGACCGGGCGACGAACTGCTGCTCGCCGGCAGGCCCGGGGCGCGCGGCCGCTTCGGCTTCAATATCGCCAACGAACACTCATTGAACTACATCCTTACCGGCACGGACCTCCCCGGCGGCTGGATCTGGGAGAAGCTTGCGCAACGGAAAAAACAGCCGAGCAACCGTCACCTGCCGTAACCCGTGACGCTCGCTGCGGCGTGCGTGCTCAGCCCTCCGCCACCAGCAACACGTCCTCGCCGTTGAAATGCACCTTCTGCCCGACCCGCAGCTTTGCGCGTTTGCGCGACTCTGGGCGGCCATCGACCTTCACCAGTCCGGCCTCGACCGCGGCATGTGCTTCCCCACCCGAACTCACCAGATTGGCAGCCTTCAGCAGCTGGTCGAGCTGTATGTAATCACCGCGCACCGCAAACGTCGTCGTCATTTCAGTTCTCTCATCACTCAGGTCGATGACACGCTACCCGCAAGTGCTTAAAGGCACGAGGCTCGTGTCACAATGGCGGCCATTGTCTCCCAGTGTTCGTCCCGATGACCAGTTCGCCATCAACCCCGGCCGCCAGCCTGCTCGAACAGAGCGACCGTTGCACCCTGAATGCACTCGCGGCAGGCACCCTGCAACCGATCAGCACCGAGAAGACCGTGCTCAGCGACGGGGGCTTCGATTTCTCCGTGCGCTGGGTTTCATCGCTTGAACGCAAGAACGCTGCCCGTGTCGATGCAGTCACCCGCCGCACCCCCGACTTCAACCCCTTCCTGCCTCCGGAGCCGACGCTGACAGTGGCGCCACTGGGCCCGGATCATCTCGCGGTACTCAACAAGTATCCCGTCATCGAACGCCACCTGCTGATCATCACCCGCCACTTCGAGGCCCAGACCGCCCCACTGAAGGTGGCGGACTTCTCCGCACTGGCACAGGTCATGCGAGTGCATGGCGGCCTCGGCTTCTACAACGGCGGCACGGTGGCCGGCTCCAGCCAGCCGCACAAGCACCTGCAATGGGTTCCGAGCACCGGCAGCCTGCCCGGCTTCACCCGCACGCTTGGCGCCGACACACTGATCGGTGAAAACCTGGCACTGCCGTGGCGCCACCGCTTCGTGCGCCTCGATGCCAAGGTGTGGGCTCAGTCAGTTGATGCCGGAGAGCAACTCCATGCGGCCTTTGCGCGTGCATGCTCGGATCTGGGGATGTCTTTCAGTACCGAGCCGATGCCCCCGTACAACCTCTTGCTGACGCGTGACTGGCTGCTTGTCGTGCCGCGCAGTCAGGAAAAGATCGATGATGTTTCGGTCAATGCGCTGGGCTTCGCCGGTTCGCTGTTTGTCCGCCGCAAGGAACAGATCGAACAGTTGCGCACGCACGGCCCTCTGGCCCTGCTGGCCGCCGTGGCACAGCAGCGCCCCTGAACGCGCCCTGCGGCAGCCGCCCAGCCGGTTTCGGCGCCGCACGACCGTGGCTCAGACGATGAAAACCTCGGTCACTGGCTCAGACGCAGCCACCATTACGTGAGACGGATGCGGGTTCGGCAAGGGCGGGAGATTGATTTTGGCGCGCAATTCGTCGCACTTTGGATTGGGGGTGCCGTCGTCGAAATACACCGGGAACTCGCGGCACGGGGTCGGACGATTCTCGTAAATTGAGCACGAAACCTGCTGACCGAGCGTGCCCTCAAGTGCTGAACAGCGGCGGTTCGCGTCATTGCTGCCTTTCATGCAACGCATGAAGGAATTGAGCTTCTCGGTCATGGCGGCAGGCACGAAGCCGCCAGGCGCGTCGTCAGCCTCACCCCAGTAGAATGAAATGCGGAAATGAGTGCAGCAGATGCCACAGTCAAGGCAGGGGTTGAAACTATCCATGGCAGACCCGTCGACGAGATGAAGAACGTTCCCGAACGGGACCGTCTCCGGATCGACGTAGCGCCATGTGCCGCCCCCCGTGCAGCAAGGTCGTGCACACATGACCAGACCATCAATTCCGGCGACGGAATTCTAGCCATTGCCGGACATTGCGCAAGCACTATTTATTCTTTTATTTCAGTTGCTTGCAAAACAAATTCGGGGAAATGTTTCCAGCAACACATCAAGCGACTGCGGCGACCGCCTCGCCAATATGCAGCGACCTCACAGCGGGCATTTGCACGAACCGGGGCGACACCGCAAACCTCACCCGGCGCGCACAACGAAAGGCGCCACAATCCGTGTGGCGCCTTTCGGCACTCATCTCTTACTCGGCAGTCGCACCGCAACACTTCTTGAACTTCTTGCCACTACCGCAGGGGCAAGGGTCGTTGCGACCCGGCCCGGCAGTCGAGGGGCCCGGCGGTGCATCGACCGGAAGCGGCTGCGGCGCCGGCAGTTCCATATCGCGCCAGTGCGAGAAGATATCGTTGGCCGCCTCGCCCATCGCCGCCAGCCAGCCGAGCCGCGTGTCATCATCGGCTTTATCGGCACCGTCTTCGGTCCATGGCGCGAGGACCGTGTTCAGGGTTTCCCGTACAGCCTCGACGGCGTCCTCGGGCAGACCCTCGCGCCAATCCTTGCGCCATGCATCCAGCCCCTGAGTGAAACCCTCCACCCACTCATCGCCCAGCTTGATGGTATCGACGTCGGTAATCGCAAAGCAGAACGGCTCCCAACAGCTTTCATCATCGTCATCGAGCCCCAGCGTGGTCGCCATCTCGTTGTAATAGGACAGCACCAGCCGGATGGCCTTCTGCACGCCCTTACCCGAGCCGAAGCTCATGCCGTCCTCGTGTGCAGACCACACCGCCGGCAGCCAGCGCTCTACCGGAATCGGTTGCGGCGAGAGCAACACGCCGGCCAGAAAGCCGTCGAGCATCTCGAGGTTCATGCAGTCCTCGGGGACGATATCCGAGGTGAGCATTTCTTCCAGCTCCTCGAACTCCTCGTCAGACATCAGGTGCGGGTTGCCCGAATCGGTGGTCATGTGTTTCTCCAGGGTAAGCAGGGCGATGGCATCGGTTGCATCCGCAATCCAGACTGCCGGGTGTTCATTTCAGATCGATGGTCAGACGATACAACGTCTGACCGGAATCGCGATATTTGCGCTCGAAAGGGGTCAGCGGCACCGGCGCCTCAAAGGACTCCCACGGCACGTCCTGCCCCAGCACCTGCCCCAGCGCCGCAGCAAACTCCTCGACATACACCGACCAGTTGCTGCGGCACTCGAGAATGCCCCCAAGCTTCGGAATGAAGGGAAACACGGGATGCGCATGCCAGCGCCGGGTCAGGTGCCCGATCTTGGGCCAGGGATTCGGATACAGGATGTAGTGCCGTGCCAGGCGCAGATTCGCGGCATGCAGCAGGCGCCAGTAGTCCACCAGATCGGCCCGCACGAACACCATGTTCTTCGGCATCAGCGCATCGGGATAAGGTTTGCGACGGGAAAGGCGGTCCTGTGATTGATCCACGCCGACTACCCAGTGATCGGGAAAGCTGCGTGCAATCTGAATGGTGCTGTGGCCAACGCCACAGCCTGCATCCAGGATCAGCGGCGCCTGCCGGTCCCATCCCGAGAGGCTGGCCTCGAAGGCCTCGCGGTTGTAATCGTTGATCGGCTTGCGAAATGGCTCGGCAAGGTGGCGCGTCACTTGTTCGGCAAGCCTGTCGTGCACGCCCTGCTGGGCGCTCACCGGAATGGTGGAATTTGCGTAACTCAAGGAAGGCTGTCTCGTGTTTGATCAGGCTGCAAGCTGGTCGGGTTCACCGAGAATGCCGAGACTCACCAGTACCCGGTCGATTTCGGCTAGTGTCTTCAGCGGACGGATCTGCATGTAAAGCGCCTCGGCCTGCTCGTAGCGGCGCCGAAGCATGTTCAGCCACTGTTTTATACGCCCCGGCGCATGGTGAGCGGCCACCTTCGCGACCACCCGGTTGCGGAATTCGGCGATCAGGGGTTCAAGCAAGGCCCACTCGGCAGCGCGCACCCCGGCATCGTCATCATGACCGAGCCGGATACGCCGGGCCAGGAAGGGATCGCTGACGGCCCCGCGTCCGAGCATCACATCAGTCGCGCCCGACACCGCGCGACAGCGCACCCAGTCCGCAGCCGTCCACACCTCGCCGTTGGCGACGACGGGCACCGTCACCACATCGGCAATCCTGCCCACCCATTCCCAGTGCGCCGGCGGACGGTAGCCTTCGACCTTGGTCCGGGCATGCACCACGAGTTCGGACGCACCGCCGGCAGTCAGCGCCTGCGCACATTCGATCGCACGCCCCTTATCCACCACGCCGAGTCTCATCTTGGCGGTCAGCGCCATGTCGGCGGGCAGTGCAGCACGCACGGCACGCGCGATGTCGTGCAGCAATTCGGGTTCGTCGAGCAGTACCGCGCCGCCACGGTGACGATTGACCGTCGGTGCGGGGCATCCAAAGTTGAGGTCGACCGCGGCAGGTGCGAGCAAAGCGAGTTGTGCGGCATTCTCAGCCATCGCAGCTGGGTCGGAGCCGAGCAACTGGACACGCACTGGCATGCCACCGACGGCCCTGCTGCCATGATCGAGTTCGGGTACGATGCGGCGGAAACAGCGGTGCGGCAGCACCGAGCCGGACACGCGTGCGAACTCGCTCACCGCGCAGTCATAGCCACCGATACGGCTCAATACGGCACGCAGCACGTCGTCCAGCAAACCTTCCATCGGCGCAAGCAGCAGGCGCAAAGTGTCTCTCGCGGGCAGGTGTTGGGAAAGCAGGCCATTGTAAACGAAGCCAGATCATTGCGCGCTTGCCATGCGAGGAAGAGTCGAGGATAATTGCGTGTTTTCAATTTAGGGTGGTCACAACCGCCGCCCGCCGTACTCAGGATCTGACATGAAAGCGGAAATCCATCCCAGTTACAAAGACGTCGACGTGACCTGCTCCTGCGGCAACACGTTCGTGACCCGTTCGACCATCGGCAAGCAGCAACTGCACGTTGAAGTGTGCGCCGAGTGCCACCCGTTCTACACCGGCAAGCAGAAGATCGTCGATACCGCCGGTCGTGTCGAGCGCTTCCGTCAAAAGTACGGCAACGTACAGCGCGCAAGCTGAATCGTCGTCGCTTAACCGCGATAGCGCATCACGAAAAGGCAGCCACGGCTGCCTTTTTTGTTGCCCTGCCCTCCGTACCAGCACAAACGGCGACCACTTCGACCCCAGGCGCGTCATGCACAATGCAAGCGCTCCGCGAGGCCGATACAATGCAGCTATTGCGGACACTGGTCTGCCCCATCGACACCGCCACCGAGTGCGAATGCCCCCCCGCGAACCCTACAACCCCTCTGCGCTGCAACGCCGAACCTACGGCACCGTCGGCCTGACCCTTCTGGTCGGGCTCTACCTGCTGACCGGCCTCATCGGGCACGAACCGTGGCGCGGCGACGACGCACGCCACTTCGGGCCAGTATTCTCGATGCTGCAGGGCGAGGACCTGCTGTTCCCCGCCATCGCCGGCCTGCCCTTTCCAGATTTCCCGCCGCTGTACTACTGGGTTGCTGCACTACTGGCAAAGCTGACCGGGAGCATCCTGCCACCCCATGATGGCGCAAGACTCGCCAGCGCCATCTTCACTGCGATGACGGTGTACTGGATTGCGCGTGCAGCCGAACGTTTCTATGGCCGCCCCGCGCGCACGCCCGCGGCTCTGCTGACACTTGGCAGCCTGGGCCTGGTACTGCACGCTCACGAAACCCAGCCAATGCTCGCCCTGATGGCGATGGTCGCGCTCGTCATCAACGGTCTTGCCAGAGTGCCGCAACAGCCGATCGGTGGAAGCCTCCAGGCAGGCCTCGGCAGCGCACTCGCAATGCTCGCCGGCGGTCTGAGTGGCGCGATTCTCACTCTGCCGCTGTTTCTGCTGGTCATGACGGCCTGCCCCGACTGCCGCAACCCCCGGGCCAGCGGTGGCCTGCTGGCGGGCCTCTCGCTGGCAACGATCCTGGGCGCCCTGTGGCCTCTGGTCATCCACCTGAACGAGCCGGAACTCTTCTCCCTCTGGCTGCACAGGGAATGGACCACGCTCACCAGCGACGCGCTGCGCGGCGCCGATTTGAGTCGCCTCGCCGAACTGTTGAGCTGGTTTGCCTGGCCGCTCTGGCCCATCGCGCTCTGGGCCCTGTGGCGGGCACGGCGCCGGATGCTGGAGCTGCGCTGGATGCTGCCGCTACTGTCCGCGCTGATTGCGATCGGCGTCATCATCGCCGAGGGCGACCTCTCCCCGACGGCGGCTCTGCCCCTGCTGCCATCGGTTGCGCTGCTCGCGGCCGGCGGCGTCCCGGTACTGCGGCGCGGCGCTGCCAACGCATTCGACTGGTTCGGCGTGATGAGCTTCGGCGTGTTCGCCACTCTGGTCTGGATCGCCTGGACCGCGCAGGCCTACGCATGGCCGCCGGGACTCGCGCGCCATATCGCACGCGTCACCCCATCGTTCGCCCACAGCGACGGACTGCTGCAACCGGCTATCGGCATTGCGATCTGCGCGCTCTGGATCCTGCTCGTGTGGCGCCTGCCACGCACAACGACACGCGCGACGGCAAACTGGGCAATGGGCATGACCATGCTGTGGTGCCTTGCGGTCACCCTGCTGATGCCGTGGTTCGACTATGGCCGCAGCTACCGTCCGGCAGTAAGCTCGCTGCAGCAGGCGCTGCGCCCACACAAGGCCGAGTGCATTGCAAGCACAGGACTCCCCGACGCCGTGCGCAGCGCACTCGACTACTACGCCGGCATTCGCCCGGCGCTCACTCGCGATGGCACCACGCCCTGCCGGCTTCTGCTCACCTATTCGGTGCGCCGGCAAGCCGAAGGTAAGCCCGGCAGCGGATGGCATCCGGTGTGGGAATATCGTCGTGGCGGTGGAAAGCAGCTGGAAGTGTTCCAGCTCTACCTTCGCACCGACAGCAACTGAACACGCCCGGCTACCCGGGAACCGCGGCGCACGCCGTGAATGCTCACCGCGTCATTCCGCCTCCCGGCGCGGGCACCAGACCACCAGAATGAAACAAGGCCAGCCGCATGATTTGCGACTGGCCTCGACGAATTCACGCGGGGAGTCTGAAAACTTCAGTCCAGACGCAGAAAATTGTCCCGGTAGTGCGCCAGCTCGGCGATCGACTCCTGGATATCAGCCAGTGCCGTATGCGCTCCCGTCTTCTTGACGCCCTTGTAGACTGCCGGGTTCCAGCGCTTGGCCAGTTCCTTCAGCGTGGAGACATCGAGGTTGCGGTAATGGAACCAGGCTTCGAACTGCGGCATGTAGCGCACCAGGAAGCGACGGTCCTGCCCCACCGAATTGCCACACATCGGCGAAGTACGCGACGGCGTCCATTCCTGCAGAAACGCGAGCATCTGCGCCTCGGCTTCCGCCTCGGAAACGGTAGACGAACGCACGCGATCGATCAGCCCCGACTTGCCGTGGGTGTTCTTGTTCCAGTCGTCCATCGCATCGAGCACGCTATCGGGCTGATGCACCACGATCACCGGCGCTTCGGCGACTGTATTGAGTTCACTGTCGGTAATGACGACCGCGATCTCGATGATGCGATCGGTGTCCGGTTCAAGGCCGGTCATTTCCATGTCCAGCCAGATGAGGTGATTCTGATCCTGTGCCATAATCCTTGAGCCTTTCGTGCGCCGGGCGGGCTGTCCGCTGCGAGATGAAACAATCCAGTCCGCGATTGTGTCACATAATGGTCCATCACTTCCCGTCGGCTTTCCCGGATGTCTCCACACCTGTTTACCGTACTTTTTCTCATTGCACTGGGCAGTACGCTCCTCGTAAAGGCCGGGCTGATGCTGCGCCAGATCCAGCATGTTCGCGCTCATCGCGGCGCAGTGCCCACTGCGTTCGCCGACAGCATCGGTCTTGATGCCCATCAGCGTGCGGCGGACTATACCGCCGAGCGCGTGCGACTCAGTCTGGTCGAGCTCGCAGTCTCGGCCATTTTCGTTCTCGCACTCACCGTCGGTGGAGGCCTTCAGCTCATCAGCACCCTCTGTGCGGGACTGTTCGATGCAGGCTCCATCGCCCATGGTGTCGCGCTGCTGGCCACGCTCGGCGTAGTCAGCTGGCTGATCGATCTGCCGTTCTCCCTGTACCGTACCTTCGTCCTGGAAAAGCGCTACAACTTCAATCGCATGACGCCCGCCCTGTTCGTCTCCGACAGCCTCAAGCAGACTGCGCTGGCTGTGGCGATCGGCCTTCCGCTGCTTACCGGCGTGCTGTGGCTGATGGCAGCGATGGGTGCCGCCTGGTGGATCTGGGTGTGGGCAGTCTGGCTCGGGTTCAATCTGCTCGTCCTGCTGATCTGGCCGACCTTCATTGCGCCGCTGTTCAACCGTTTCAGCCCGCTCGCCGACGAGCAGCTCAAGCACCGCGTCGAATCCTTGCTTGAACGCTGTGGTTTCCGCTCCAAGGGACTTTTCGTAATGGACGGCTCGCGCCGCTCCGCTCACGGAAACGCCTATTTCACCGGCTTTGGCGCGTCAAAGCGCATCGTGTTCTTCGACACCCTGCTCGACAAGCTCACACCCCATGAGGTCGAGGCCGTCCTTGCGCATGAGCTCGGGCATTTTCACCACAAGCACATCGTCAAGCGCCTGCTGGTGCTCGCCCCGGCCAGCCTCGCGCTGTTTGCGCTGCTTGGCTGGCTGCTTTCGCAACAGGCCTTCTTCAACGGCCTGGGCGTAACTCAGACCGGCACCGCAGCCGGGCTCGCCCTGTTCTTTCTTGCGCTGCCGTGGTTCACCTTTGCCCTGACGCCGCTGATGAGCCAGTGGTCACGCCGCCACGAATTCGAAGCAGACCGCTACGCAGCCAGCCATACTCAGGCAAACGATCTGGTCAGCGCGCTGGTAAAGCTCTACCGCGACAATGCTTCGACACTCACGCCTGACCCGGTGTACTCCGGCTTCTTCGACTCACACCCGCCGGCTGCAGTGCGTATTGCACGGCTTCAGGGCTGACTCGCCCCGAACCGTGACGGAGAACAACAAGGAGGATGACATGAAACAACATCTACTGATCGCTCTTGGCAGCACGCTGATGTTCAGCCTTCCGGCCGCTGCCGATCCGTTTGCGGAAGCCGACGTCAAGGTGGGCGGAGAGATGCACGGGAAACTGTGCGTCGCCTGCCATGAACAGAAATACGGCGGCAAGGACGGCTCGGACATCTATATCCGGGTTGATCGTCGCGTCAGTTCGCCCAGCGCCCTGAGCCAGCAACTCACGGCGTGCACCACCATGCTCAACCTCGACCTGTTTCCGGAAGACGAAATGCACATTGCCGGCTACCTGAACAAAAACTACTACAAGTTCAAGTGAATATTCGCAACGCAGGCAGCCACAAGCGCGCCCAGGCAGAGACAAGCACCGGCACAGTTGTCGCCGCCTTTGGCCGTCACTACGAGGTAGATACCGCGGATGGGCGCCTGCGCTGCTATCCGCGGGGCAAACGAAGCAGCTTCGCCTGCGGCGATGAAGTCGACATCGCTGCCGCCGGCGACGCTCAGGGCGTCATCGAGCACCTTCACCCACGGCGAAACCTGCTGTGGCGCTCGGACGCGTTCCGCGAAAAGCTGATCGCCTCCAACCTGAGCCACATTGGCATCGTCGTCGCCACCGAGCCCGGCTTTTCGGACCTGCTGATATCACGCTGTATTGCTGCGGCGGAAAGCCAGGACATCACCGCAGTGATCGTGCTCAACAAGGCCGATCTGACCGATCGACTGGAGACAGCACGCAAACAGCTCGCTCCGTTTTCGGCCCTGGGCTACGAGGTGCTCGAGGTTTCGGCCCTGGATGGCGCCACATCGCTGAAGGCCAGCCTGTCCGGACATCGCAGCATTCTTGTCGGACAGTCCGGCATGGGAAAATCAACGCTGACCAATGCGTTGGTACCCGAGGCCGAGGCCGCCACGCGTGAGATCTCCACCGCACTCGACACCGGCAAACACACCACGACCTTCGCACGCCTCTATCCGCTCGGCGAGGGCTGGCTGATTGACAGTCCGGGCCTGCAGGCTTTCGGACTTGCCCACATGACACCGGATGAACTGGTCGAGAGCTTCATCGAGTTTCGACCGCACCTGGGCAAGTGCCGCTTCCGCGACTGCCGGCACGAAGCCGAACCCGACTGCGCGCTCCTCGGCGCCCTGGCGGCAGGGTTGATTCATCCTCGCCGCTTCGAACATTACCGCATCATTCGCAGCGAAATCGCCGCCGCAAAACAGGCTAATCCGGGCTGGTAAATGAAACGGGAGGCCATCGATGGCCTCCCGTCAGCTTTCAACCGCCAGATCTGGCCATCGTCAGGACACCGGCACCAGGAAGTCGTCCGCAATCCGGTTGCCCAGCGACTGCACACGGTCGAGCAGGCGCATGGTGTAGCTATGCAGTCCGCCGCGAACGATGTCGTCAATTTTTCCAAAGCGCAGTTGGGACTCCAGCTCACCGGCCTGACGCTCGGTCTCCGCCGACTGGGCGTTACTCACACCCTGAAGGTTGGCATAGACCTCCTTCATGCAACGTGCCAGTGAACGCGGCATGTCGGCGCGCAACAGCAACAGTTCGGCAACGCGCGCCGGCGTGATCAGATCCCGGTACACCTTGCGATAGACCTCGAAGGCCGACACCGAGCGCAGCAAGGCACTCCACTGATAGTAGTCAGCGGCCCCACCCTCCGACTCCCCCGCAGGCAGCAGAATCTGGTACTTCACATCGAGAATCCGTGCGGTATTGTCAGCGCGCTCGAGGAAGGTGCCGATACGGATGAAGCGCAGCGACTCATCCTGCAGCATTGTGCCGATGGTGACGCCACGCGACAGGTGAGAGCGGTACTTCACCCATTCGAAGAACTCGCCGGGACCAACATCGAGAAACTCCTCCCGCGTGAAATCGCGCATCTTCAGCCAGGTGGCGTTGGTGGTCTCCCACAGCTCCGAGGTCAGCGTTCCCCGGACGGCGTGCCCGTTCTCGCGTGCAGCCAGCAGGCAGCTGCGAATGCTCGAGTGGTTGGTGGGCTCGAAGATCATGAAATCGAGCACGTTGTCGGGCGTTATCTCGGAATGACGCTCGTGAAAGGCCGCCTCGAGACCCATGATCCGCAGCGTTGCGCCCCAGGCCTGGTCCTCCTGGACCTGTGACTGCGGCATCATCGACATGCGGTAATTCACATCCAGCATCCGTGCAATATTCTCTGCCCGCTCCATGTAGCGGGCCATCCAGTACAGGTGATCTGCAGTACGGCTCAGCATTGTCTGTTCTCCATCAAGCCATTCATCACGCTTCAAGCACCCAGGTGTCCTTGGTTCCGCCACCCTGCGACGAGTTCACAACCAGCGAACCTTCGCGCAGCGCAACCCGGGTCAGCCCACCGGGAACCAGCTGAATCTCCTCACCAGACAGGACGAAGGGCCGCAAGTCGATATGACGCGGTGCAATCCCCGACTCGACAAAGGTCGGGCAGTTCGACAGTGCAAGAGTGGGCTGGGCAATGTAGCGCTCGGGGTGTGCCACCAGCACCTTGCGGAAAGCCTCGATTTCATCCTTTGAGGCTGCCGGCCCCACGAGCATTCCGTAACCACCCGAGCCGTGCACCTCTTTCACCACCAGCTCGGAAAGATGATCGAGCACATAGGCCAGATCCTCCTTCTTGCGGCACATCGAAGTCGGTACGTTGTGCAGGATGGGCTCCTCACCGAGGTAGAAGCGGATCATCTCGGGCACATACGGATAGATCGACTTGTCATCGGCCACGCCACCGCCGATGGCATTGGTCACGGTCACCCCGCCCGCCTGGTAAGCGCCGAGCAGACCGGGAACGCCGAGCACCGAGTCGGACCTGAAGGCCGTCGGGTCGATGAAGTCGTCATCCACGCGGCGATAGATCACATCCACGCGTTGCGGGCCCTGCGTCGTGCGCATGAAGACATGGTCGTCCTTGACGAACATGTCCTGCCCCTCGACCAGTTCGACCCCCATCTGCTGGGCCAGAAACGCGTGCTCGAAATACGCGCTGTTGTAGGCCCCCGGCGTCATGACAACCACCGTCGGGTCGGTTACCCCGGTCGGGGCGACGCTGCGCAGCATGTTGAGCAGCATGTCGGGATAGCGATCGACCGGTGCCACCTTGTAGTGCGAGAACAGACGCGGGAAGAGCCGCATCATCATCTTGCGGTTCTCGAGCATGTAAGAGACGCCCGAAGGCACGCGAAGGTTGTCCTCCAGCACGTAGTACTCGCCAGCGCCGGCGCGCACGAGGTCGACCCCGGCGATATGTGCGTAAATATCACGCGCGACATCCACGCCCTGCATCACCTTCCGATACTGGGCGTTGTTGAGTACCTGCTCGGGCGGAATGTGCCCTGCCTTCAGGATATTCTGGTCGTGGTAAATATCCCCGATGAACATGTTCAGCGCCTTCACGCGCTGCCTGAGGCCCGCCGCGAGGATGGTCCATTCCTCTGCGGGAATGATGCGCGGAATGATGTCGAACGGAATCAGGCGCTCGGTGCCTGCATTCTCCCCATACACAGCAAAGGTGATCCCGTACCGGTGAAACAGAGCATCCGCCTCAGCCCGCTTCTGGGACAAACGCTCCACGGGCATCTCGGACAGCCAGTTGGCATAAGAGGCATAGTGCGGACGAACACGTCCAGCCTCATCGGTCATCTCGTTGTAGAAATTCTTGATGGTCATGACACGAAGCCTGCCTTTCTCGTTGTGATTCCGGACGAGTAAGTAAGAGCGAAAAACGTGCCAGCATAAAAGCAGCATCTAACCCCGCTAAACGGATGTCTGGACTGGTTATTGCACCAACTCAGTGCATTCCGGCGGCGCTGCACCAAAATGTGGTGCATTCCACCTTCAGCAGTTCAGCGCGCACAGATACAGCGCATAAAAAAACCCCGCCGAAGCGGGGTTCTTTGAAGTCAGGAAATCCCGACGATCAGATGCGTTCCCAGATCGTGGTGATGCCCTGGCCGCCACCGATACACATGGTGGCCATACCGTAGCGGCCATTCACGCGGATCAGTTCATGCAGCAGTTTGGTGATGATCACGCCGCCAGTCGCACCAACCGGGTGCCCCAGTGCAATGGCACCGCCGTTGGGGTTCACCTTGGACGTATCGAGTTCCAGACCCTTGTTAACAGCGATCGACTGGGCAGCAAACGCTTCGTTGGATTCGATGACATCCATCTTGTCCAGCGACAGACCTGCACGCTGCAGCGCAATCTTGGAGGCCGGGATCGGGCCCTCACCCATCAGCTCGTTGGGTACGCCGGCAATGGCGTAGGACACCAGGCGTGCAATCGGCTTGTGACCAGCAGCGGCAGCCTTGGCAGCCTCAGCCAGTACCAGGAAGGAAGCCGCATCGTTGATACCCGATGCGTTGCCTGCCGTAACCGAACCATCCTTCTTGAACGCCGGCTTCATCTTGCCCAGCGCTTCCATGGTGGTTGCACGCGGATGCTCGTCGGTATCAAACACGACCGTACCCTTGCGGGTTTCGAACGTGATCGGCACGATCTGGCTCTTGAAACGGCCTTCAGCAATCGCAGCGGCAGCACGATTCTGCGACTCCAGGGCGAATGCGTCCTGATCTTCGCGGCTGATGTCCCACTTGTCGGCCAGATTCTCGGCCGTGATACCCATGTGGCCAACGCCGAACGGGTCGGTCAGCACAGCGACCATCGCGTCGATCGCCTTGGTGTCGCCCATGCGCGCGCCGCTACGCAGCGTCGGCATCAGGTAAGCACCGCGCGACATCACTTCCACGCCGCCGCCAATGGCGAAATCGGCATCGCCCAGCAGAATGGCCTGAGCGGAGTTGACGATTGCCTGTTGAGCCGAGCCGCACAGACGGTTAACCGCGAATGCAACGGATTCCTTGCTCATGCCACCCTGAATCGAAGCAAGGCGGGCAACATAAGCGTAGCGGGAGTCGGTCGGGATGCAATGACCGACAGCAGCAAACGAGACTGCCGCGGGATCGACACCTGCGCGCGCGATTGCTTCCTTGACCACCAGGCCACCCAGCTCGCCCGGCTCGATGTCCTTAAGCGAGCCATTAAAACCACCCACTGCGGAACGAACGGCACTCAGCACTACGACTTCACGATTAGCCATCAATACACCCTCCTCGAAAATTAACCGCCAACCCAGCCTGCAAGACCCAGCAGGGCAAGCATTACCAGACACACGACCAGTGCTCGCCATACGAGCCCGACCGTGCTTTGCATGTAATCGGCGTCGGCTTCGTCTCCCAGCCCCATTTCAGGCCGTTCGACGATCTCTCCCGAAATATGTATGGGCATGCCAAGACGCACACCCAATGCACCGGCGCCGCTTGCAATCAGTATAGCCGAGCACTTATCCGGCCACAGCATTGCCTGCGTGCGCCAGCAGAAAACTGCATCCTCGAAATCCCCGGCCACAGAAAATGACGCAGCGGTAAGACGCGCGGGCATCCAGTCAATCACGGCGAACGCCTGTCGCGCGAAACGACCGAAGCTGCCGAACTCGTTGTCCGTGCGGGAGCCCCATTCGTCGTCGAAGAACCGCGCAAGACGGTACATCAGCGCCCCGCTTGCTCCAGGGAGCAGCACGAACCAGAACGCCACGCCGAAAACGCTACGGTGAGAAGCGATCAGCGCCTGCTCAATCGCAAGCCTGGCGACCTCGCTGGAGCTCGCCTCCTGATACTGGCCGCCACGCCACTCCGACAGCAGCGTGCGCGCACGATCAATCTCGCCCATGCGCAAAGCCAGATGGATGTCGGTGAAGAAATGACTTTCCTGCCTGAAGCCCATGGTGAAGTAGAGCACCACGATGTTGAACAGGAAGGCCAGCACCGGATGCATGTGCCACAACGCGAAGAAGGCGGTTGCACACGCCACCGTCGCCAGCACCACCACCAGTACCCAGGCAATGCGCCCATTGCGGGCCTGCCCATCGTTGAAACGCTCAACCAGCGCCCCCGCGAGCTTGCGCAACGGTCCGACGACGAGTTGCTGCACGGAAAGGGGCCGGACCTGCTCGATCAGCAGGGCAATGATGAGCGAAAGAAGCGTCATGCGAATTCGGTAAAAGGGGAAAAATCGTCGTGAATAATGGTTTGCAGCCAAGATACCACAAACACTGTGCATTCTTCGCACGCGCGCGGGGACGAAACCCGGTAAACCGCGAAACCTCCCGCTACGACCGCTGACAACGGCAACCTCACTTCGACGCCAATCCCGAGCGGGCTCAGGACCGCACCGGATCCACCTCGGTCAGGACACGATAGAGCGACATCAGCATGCCTGCGGTCGCCCCCCAAATGTAGTAATCGCCATACGGCATCGCATGAAAATGCCGCGTGCGCCCCTCGATCTCAAGGCTGTGCCGCAAATGATTTGCCGGATCAAGAAAGTGCGACAGTGGCACCTCGAAAGCTTCCGCCACTTCGAAGGTATCGAGCGTCAGCTCGAACGGCGGATGGACCAGTCCGACCACCGGTGTAACCCGAAAACCGGTGCCGGTGAAGTAGTCAGGCAGCGCACCAATGAGTTCCACCCGCTCGGCACCCAGCCCGATCTCCTCCTGCGTCTCGCGCAGCGCCGTCGCCACCGGCGATGCATCCTCCTTCTCCACCCGCCCGCCGGGAAAGCTGATCTGTCCCGGGTGGTGGTGCAGATGGTCAGTACGCCGTGTCAGCAGGACAGATGCGGCATTGTCCCGCAGCACCAATGGCACCAGCACTGCGGCAGGCATATGCGCATCGCCCCCTGCCATCTCGGGCCAATCGAATCCAGCGGGCAGATCCCGCGCAGCTTTCAGTCGCTGCTTCAACGCTTCAGAATACACATCCCGCACCACTGACTCCTTGACTCCATCCACCTGCCCCGGCAGTCGCTCCTCGACAATCACCGGTCTCATCAATAGCGCTTGCGCAACACAAGCCTGCTTCCCTCTCGCGCCATCTCCATCCGACTGAGAAAACTCATTCCGAGCAAGGCTAGCGGGAGATCGTTCTCAAGCACAGACGCTTCGACGTCGTTCAGCACCAGCGTACCGACCCTGACTGAGTCCAGCCGGACCCGCCACACCTTCCTCAAGCCGGCTGCGGTCTGGGTTGAGCCAACCTCGGCCTTGGTCAGATCGATACCGAGACGACGCGCATCCGATCGTCCGATGGAGACAACTGACGCCCCCGTATCCACCAGAAAGCGGATCGGTCCATTGTTGACCTGTCCATTGACAAAAAAATGCCCCTGACTGTCACCATCCAGGTAGATCTCTGAATTGCCCTCCACTGCAGCGCGTCTGACGACGCGCTCACCCAGCCGTACACTTTCCCGGCGTCCATCAACAATGACCCGGGCAGTCTCGCCGTCGATCGCGACGAGTTGCACCCCCTCCGGCGTGCGCTGTCCAACGGACAAAGTTCGAGGCGGACCACCGTCCACCACCAGCACCGCCTTGTTGCCAAAGATACCTGCGACGGCGACATCAGCAGCGGAAGCGCCTATCGGAAGCACGGCGCTCAGGCTGATCATGAATCTGCTCGACCAGCGATTGATAAGTGACATGGGGCAACTCCAGCGAAGCTGAAACAGTCTCTGCTTATTGCACACTTGGCCTTGTTCGTCGAGTCTGAGACACAGTGAATTTGAGGCTGACAAGGCGGCGAAATCGGTTTCGGGGGCGTCAGTCGTTACCCCAGCGCATGCGCAATCGAAACATTATTGACCGACCGGTCGATCAATTTAACTATCTTTTGATCCAGGTCAAAATCCGCAGAACGAACCTGCCTCATCTTTCACTTCGTGCAGCACACGCTGCCACCAAGACCAAGATGAGGAGACAGGCATGGCACATAACGAGAAGCTGGCAATGACGATGGAGTTTCCGCCGGCGACCGAGCAACCAAACATCTACCCGCTGTCGTGGAACGCCCAGACCGCCAAGATGGAAGAAGTCTGGGATGCGGCACAGCGCGAGAACTGGGACCCCAAGAAGCTGCCGTGGGACACGCTGGACGTCGAGTCCTACACTTGGGAAGAGCGCGAGTCGATTGCGTACTGGTGGACCCTGCTGTCGGTGTTCGACGCCTCTGCCCCCCCGGTGTTTGCCGAAGCCTTCATCAAGACCTATGAGGTGCATGAAGAAGACCCCGTGCGGCGCTGCTTTTTCTCGGTCACCCGCGACGAGCAGAACCACGAGCAGATGTGCGGCCTCGCGATTACCCGCTTTCTCGGCCATCCCGATCCGATCACCTACGAACCGAAAACCGAACTCGGCAAGCGCCTGCAGAAGAATGCGAAGTGGCTGTACTACAACGGCGGCCGCTACTGGACGGGCTACAAGAAGGCTGTGCCCAAGTATTCGCTGGCGGTGCTGTTCTCGTCCTTCCTGATGGGCGAAATCGCCGCGGCGACGATCTTCAAGCAGATGCATGACAACTCGCGCGAACTGGTGTTCAAGGAAGCTTTCCGCAACATCGGCCGTGATGAAGGCCGTCACATGGCGATCTGCATGGCGCTGATGGAGCGCGACTACCCGAAGCTGCCGCCCGAGGACAAGGCACTGGTCACCAAGCAGATCCGCGCTGGCTACCTCTTCCTGTCCGCCGTGCTGTTCGAGCCGCCGATGGAGTTCTGGGACCTGCCCGCCGAGTTCATCGACAACCAGCGTGAGGCCGAGGAGGTCGCCCGCGGCGCCGGTTTTGGCGTACCGAGCTACGAGGCCAAGAAGGAAAACTGGAAGGCTGCGATGCTCAACCTCAAGGGTGTGCTCGATCGGTACGAGATTCCTTTCCCGGCAATCCCTGAAGTCGGCATCTCGGGTCAGGAGATCTCCGACATCGACATGAACGACATCATCCCGGTGTTCTGATCAGGGCGGGCAGGCCTGCCCTGCCCCGCGCCAACGGACCTGCATCCGCACTCGCCGATGCAGGTCCTTCCGGCTGATCGACGCCAGCCAGCGCAGTATCCAACAACAGCGACGACGAAACAGACGCCGTCCGCACCGACCTCAGCGAGACAAGCGATGCAGAAGATCAAACTCCACCCCTCCGGTCGTGAAGTGGACTGCCAGGGCGGTGACACCGTCCTGGCTGCCCTCGAGCGTGCCGGCTATGCGCTGCCGAACAACTGCCGCGCCGGCGCCTGCGGCGAATGCAAGGTCAAGGTAATCTCAGGGCAGTTCGACCAGGGCATGGTGCTGGACATGGCGCTCTCGCAGGAGGAGCGCAAACAGGGCTATGGCCTGATGTGCATGGCCAAGCCGCTATCCCCCGAACTGGTGATCGAATGGGGCACCGAGGACGCCAAGCCAAAACTGTTTCCGCCACGCGAAGATCAGCGCTTCGTGCTGGTCGATCGCATTGCACGCACACCGAACATACTCGAACTCCACCTGCGCCCGGTAGGCCAGGTGATGCGCTACTGGCCGGGGCAATACCTGACCCTCGGCGACGAACGGGCAGGCGCGCCACGACGCTGCTATTCGATTGCGAACGCCCCGCGAACCGACGGCGAAGTGGTGCTGCAGATTACCCGCGTCGAAGACGGCAAGACCAGCCGCTGGGCACATGACGAAATCAAGCTCGGTGACGTGGTGAAGCTCTCCGGCCCTTACGGCACCTTCATCGGCGACCTCTCCGTAGACTCACCGGTGCTCTGTCTGGCCTCGGGTTCGGGCCTGGCGCCGATTCTCGCGCTTGCCGAAGCGGCATTGCGGCGCGGTTACCGCAAGCCGGTCACGCTGATGTTCTCGGCGCGCACCGAGGCAGACCTGTACGACACCGGCCTGATGCAGTTCTGGGAAACGAAACACAGAAATTTCAGCTACAAGCCGAGCCTGACCCGGGAGAAACGCGACGGACGTCTGCACGGGCGACTGCCTGAACTGCTGCCGCAGGCCTTCAAGGACCTTTCGGCGCACAGCGTGTTCGTGGCGGGAAACCCTGAATTCGTGACCGCTTGTGTGGCAGCAGCGAAGGCCCTAGGGGCCCGTGAGGAGATGATCCACACCGAAGGCTACTTCGCCCAGGCACAACCGGAAACGGCACCTGCGAGCCAACTGGTAGGCACCTGGCCCACATGAAAACACCGGATCGTTTCGACGCGCTCGGCGCCGCAACGATCCGGTGACAGACGACTTGAAACAGCGAATCAGTCGCGGAAGTTGCCGTACTGGAGCGGGAAGTCGGTGATCGTCTTCTTGACCAGCGTGATCGCCTCTTGCAGCACATCACGCTTGGCACCCGACACACGAACCTCTTCGCCCTGTATCGCGGCCTGAACCTTGAGCTTGTTGTCCTTGAGCAGCTTGACGATCTTCTTCGCCATTTCCTGCTCGACACCAACCTTGACCTTCACTTCCTGCTTGACCTTGTTACCGGACACCTTCTGCAGGTCGCCATACTCAAGGCAGCGCACATCGACCTTTTTGGAGGTCATCTCGGGCAGCAGGATGTCCTTCATCTGGCTGATCTGAAAGTCGCTGTCGCCGTAGAGGGTCAGCAGCTTGTCGCTCTGCTCGACGCGGGCATCCGTACCCTTGAAGTCGTAACGGTTGGTGATCTTGCGATTGGCAACCTCGACCGCATTCTTCAGCGCGACGAGATCGACTTCGGACATGATGTCAAAAGAAGGCATGGCGCTCCCCTGCGTGCGTGCTCAGCCGTAGTGGCAGATGTAGTGGAAAGGCTCGCCCGCCACTTCGATGTCAAAGCTCGAGTTGGCAGGCACGTTGAAGGATTCGCCCGCAGCGTAGGTCTTCCACTCGGTCTCGCCCTTCATGCGCACGCGCGCGGCACCGCTCACGCCTTCCATGACTTCCGGAGCAGCAGTATTGAACGTCAGCGCAGCCGGCAGGATGACGCCAACGGATTTACCCGTGCCGTCTGCAAACCGCACGCCATGGCTGATGCACTTGCCGTCGAAATAGACGCTGGCCTTGGTAGAGACGGCCACGCCGTCGAGTGTTTCGGTAATGCTCATGAAAAAGTGCTTTCCTATTCGATACCCATGAATTTCTGGATCAGCGCCTTGGCGACGAAGCCGATGAAGCCCAGGCCGAGGGCCAGGAACATCCACACGGTGCCGTACTTGCCGGCCTTCGATTCGCGGGCGAGATTGCCGATGATGAACAACATGTAAATGATCAGCGCAGAAAAACAGACGGTAAGCGAGATCTTCTCGAACTCTGCAATCGTCAGGCCAAATATCAGTACGTCGTTGTCCATCACCGGTGTTCCAAGTATTTCCGCCAGAGGCGCGAACGATCAGCCGCGTTTCGCCTTGGCATTTGCCGCAATTCGCAGGCGCAGCGAATTGAGACGGATGAAGCCTTGCGCATCCTTCTGGTCGTAGGCACCGCGGTCGTCTTCAAAGGTTGCAATCGTCGGATCGAACAGCGAGTCGGACTTCGAGTCGCGCCCGGTCACGATCACATTGCCCTTGTAGAGTTTGATCCGCACCCAGCCATTGACCGTCTGCTGGGTGTTGTCGATCAGCGCCTGCAGCGCGAGGCGCTCGGGGCTCCACCAGTAGCCGTTGTAGATGATGCTGGCGTAGCGCGGCATGAGGTCGTCCTTGAGGTGAGCGACTTCACGGTCGAGCGTGATCGATTCGATGGCGCGGTGAGCCTTGAGCAGGATGGTGCCGCCCGGGGTTTCGTAGCAGCCACGGCTCTTCATGCCAACGTAGCGGTTCTCAACCAGGTCGAGGCGGCCGACGCCATGCTTGCCGCCGAGCTCATTGAGCTTGGCCAGCACTTCATGCGCCTTCAGACGGGTCCCGTTGATGGCGACCACGTCACCCTTCTCGAACTCGAGGTCGACGTACTCGGCTGCGTCCGGTGCGGCTTCGGGCGACACTGTCCACCGCCACATGTCTTCTTCGGCTTCGGCAGCCGGATTCTCGAGGTGGCGACCTTCGAAAGAGATGTGCAACAGGTTGGCGTCCATCGAGTAGGGCGAACCGCCCTGCTTGTGCTTCATCTCGATGGGAATCCCGGCCTTTTCTGCGTAGGCGAGCAGCTTCTCGCGTGACAGCAGGTCCCACTCACGCCACGGTGCGATCACCTTTACGCCCGGCATCAGCGCGTAGTAGCCGAGTTCAAAGCGAACCTGGTCGTTACCCTTGCCGGTTGCGCCATGAGAGACCGCGTCGGCGCCGGTGGCACGTGCAATCTCGATCTGGCGCTTGGCGATCAGCGGACGTGCGATCGAGGTACCGAGCAGGTACTCGCCTTCATACACCGTGTTGCAGCGGAACATCGGGAAGACGAAGTCGCGCACAAACTCTTCACGCAGGTCATCAATGAAGATGTTCTCGGGCTTGATGCCGAACTTGAGCGCCTTCTGGCGCGCCGGCTCGAGTTCTTCGCCCTGACCGAGGTCGGCCGTGAACGTCACCACCTCGCAGTTATAGGTGTCCTGCAGCCACTTCAGAATTACCGAGGTATCCAGTCCGCCGGAATAGGCGAGCACCGCTTTCTTCACATCGCTCATCATCTTGTCCAGTCTGTTGCCGTGGCGTCTTATGGACGCCCGGCGGTTAGCAGCAAATCGCGTTTTTTAGCTTGCGTCCTCGTCCCCGACGCGACCGAGTACGAGAAATTCCATCAATGCCTTCTGCGCATGCAGCCGGTTTTCCGCCTCATCCCACACCACCGACTGTGCGCCATCGATGACTTCGGCCGTAACCTCTTCACCGCGGTGGGCGGGAAGGCAGTGCATGAACACCGCATCAGGCGCCGCCACCGACATCATCTCGGCATCGACACACCAGTCGGCAAAGGCCTTCATGCGCTCTTCGTTCTCGGCCTCGAAGCCCATCGAGGTCCACACGTCAGTCGTCACCAGGTGGGCGCCCTTGCAGGCCTCGAGCGGATCGGTGAACTGCTCGAAGTGGTCGGTGCCATACAGCCCAGCGCGTTCGGGCTCGACTTCGTAGCCCGGCGGCGTTGACACATGCACGTTGAAGCCGAGCACCTCGGCCGCCTGCAGCCAGGTATTGCACATGTTGTTGGAGTCACCCACCCAGGCCACGGTCTTGCCCTTGATGCTGCCGCGGTGCTCGATATAGGTGTAGATGTCGGCGAGGATCTGGCAGGGGTGATATTCGTTGGTCAGCCCGTTGATCAGCGGCACGCGCGAATTCGCGGCGAAGCGCTCGATGATGTCCTGCTCGAACGTGCGGATCATCACCACGTCGCTCATGCGCGAGATCACCTGCGCAGCATCCTCCACCGGCTCGCCACGGCCGAGCTGCGAGTCGCGGGTATTGAGGTAGATCGCAGATCCGCCGAGCTGCTGCATCCCGGCCTCGAAGGACAACCGGGTGCGGGTACTCGCCTTCTCGAAGATCATCACCAGGGTGCGATCGAAAAGCGGATGGTAGGGCTCGTAGTTCTTGAACTTGTCCTTGATCCACTTGGTACGCTTGAAGATATGCGCGTACTCGTCCGCGGACAGGTCGTTGAACTGAAGATAGTGTCGGGGTGAACTCATGGGCAGTCTGCCTTTGCCGTCACTGCGACAAAAAGTCTTTGATCAGCGGCGCCAGCGCATCCACCAGCGCTGTGGCGTCGTCGCTGCTGAAAATCAGCGCCGGCAGCAGGCGTACAACGCGCTCTGCCGTCACGTTGATGAGCAGTCCGGCGTCGAGGCCGCGCTTCACCAGGTCGCCACAGGGGCGGTCGAGCTCGATACCGATCATCAGGCCGCGGCCACGGATCTCTACCACGCCGTCCACGCCCTTGAGCGCGCGCGCCAGCCCGCTGCGGATCGCATCGCCAACCGTGACCGCGTTTTCCATCAGCTTGTCGTCGACGATGGCGTCCATGGTGGCCAGTGCTGCCGCGCAGGCCAGCGGATTGCCGCCAAAAGTCGAGCCATGATTGCCCGGCTTGAACAGCCCGGCTGCCTTGCCGGCCGTCAGACATGCACCGATGGGCACGCCCGAACCGAGCCCTTTGGCGAGCGTCATCACGTCAGGGCGCACGCCGGCATGTTGCCAGCCGAACCAGTTGCCGGTGCGTCCCAGGCCGCACTGTACTTCGTCGCAGATCATCAGCCAGCCGTGTTCATCACACAGGGCACGCAATTCGCGCTGGAAGTCGTCATCAGCAATATGGATACCGCCCTCGCCCTGGATCATTTCCAGCATGACCGCAACGACACTGCCGTTGTGTGCAGCGACGTTACGCAGCGACGCGATGTCTTTGTAGGGCACCCGGACGAAACCCGACACCAGCGGCTCGAAGCCTGCCTGCGCCTTGCGGTTGCCGGTTGCGGAAAGCGTCGCCATCGTGCGTCCGTGAAAAGCGTTTTCCATGACCACGATCGTGGGCAGTTCAACGCCTTTCTGGTGACCATACATCCGCGCCAGCTTGATCGCAGCCTCGTTGGCCTCGCAGCCGGAGTTACAGAAGAAGACTTCTTCCATGCCCGAAGCGTCGGCAAGACGATCGGAAAGACGATCCTGCAAGGGAATGCCGTACAGGTTGGAGGTATGCAGCACGCGCGACGCCTGCTGGGAGATTGCACGCACGAGGCGCGGGTGGTTGTGCCCGAGCGTCGAAACCGCAATACCAGAGAGCGCGTCAAGATAGCGCTTGCCCGTTTCGTCGTGGAGCCAGACGCCGTCGCCGTGAGTGAATGCCACCGGCAATCTGGCGTAGGTGTTCATGACATGGGACATGGAAAACCCCGATCAGGATGGACCAAAAACGCGCACGGCGGCTGACGCCGCCGTACAGGAAGTGAGCATGGATGTTAAGCCAAAACAGGGGCAAATGTACATACAACGCCCGATACAGCACGATGCTGCAGCACATCACGCACCCCGAATTCTGCTAGAATCCGGCCGGTTTCTTGCAGCGGCTGGCAACCCCGGCCCTGTACCACTCCCCCGACATGGCATGACACATGAACCAGAAGATCGAGAGCTTCGTCATCATCGGGGTCACAAGGGAAGGAAAAACATTCCGCCCCAGCGACTGGGCGGACCGGCTGTGCGGAATCATGTCGGCCTTCGGTGCCGACCACCGCATGATGTATTCCCCCTATGTGCGCCCCGGCTGCACCCTCAAGGGCCAGAAGACCGTGATGGTCGACGCCCGCCTTTACGACATCGAACCCCTTGCCTACAAGTTCATGGTGAATTTCGCCAACGACAATGAACTGCAGATGGAACCGATCAGCGACGACCAGCTGTAAGCAAAGGCACCAAGGCGTTCTCCCGGGGCACGTTCCGGGCACCAGGGCAAACTGCCCTTCAAACAATAATCCTGAAGCAAAAAAAACGGCGACATCACGGTCGCCGTTTTTGTTTGCGGCAAAAAGCCGCAGATCGATGCTTGAAGATCAGGCAGCCATTGCCTTCACGGCAGCGGACAGACGGCTCTTGTGACGAGCAGCCTTGTTCTTGTGAATGATCTTTTTGTCAGCGATGCTGTCAATCGTGCTCATCGAAGTGCTGAAGACAGACTGAGCGGCAGTCTTGTCACCACCCACAACAGCCTTGCGCACGGCCTTGATCGCAGTACGCAGACGCGAACGCAGGCTGGCGTTATGGGCGCGGGCCTTGGTCGCCTGACGTGCGCGCTTGCGAGCTTGTGCCGAGTTGGCCATATTTATAATTCCTGTGAGATTCGTGGTTCTAAGAAGCCCGCGATCTTAACCAATAAGATCGCCGGACGCAAGCAACATTCTTGGATAATGTGCCGCACGTGTGCCCGGGCCGGCTATCATGCCGCCTTTACCGACGGCCTCATTTCCGCATGAATCTCCTGCGCGCCCTTGCCACCGTCAGTGGCATGACACTGCTGTCCCGCATTCTCGGCTTCGTTCGCGACTTTGTCATTGCGCGGGCATTCGGCGCCGGCATGGCGACTGATGCCTTCTTCGTCGCCTTCCGTCTGCCCAACCTGCTGCGAAGGATGTTTGCCGAAGGCGCTTTCTCACAGGCCTTCGTTCCGATTCTCGCCGAATACAAGAACAAGCAGGGCGAAGCGGTCACCCGCCACCTCGTCGACCGGGTCGCCACCCTGCTCGGCCTCACCGTCGCCGCGGTTGCCCTGCTCGGCATCCTGGGTGCGCCACTGATCATTCAGGTGTCCGCACCCGGGTTCTCCGCAGATGCGGATAAGTTTGCCCTTACCGTCGAACTGACCCGGATCACCTTCCCCTACATCCTGTTCATGTCGCTGGTCGCGCTCGCCGGCGGCATTCTCAACACCTGGAGCCGGTTTGCAATCCCGGCCTTCACGCCAGTGCTGCTCAACCTGTCCTTCATCGGCATGGCACTCTTCGCCGCCCCGTATTTCGATCCACCGGTACTGGCGCTGGCCTGGGCCGTCTTTCTGGGTGGCATCCTGCAGCTTGCGCTGCAGATCAGGCCGCTGGCCAGAATCGGCATGCTGCCCCGCTTCAACATCGACTACTCCGACCCCGGCGTGCGCCGCATCCTGAAGCTCATGGCCCCGGCGATCCTCGGCGTTTCGGTCAGCCAGATCTCGCTGCTGATCAACACCATCTTCGCGTCCTTCCTGGAAAGCGGCAGCGTGTCCTGGCTCTATTACGCGGATCGCCTGATGGAGTTTCCCGCTGGGCTGCTCGGCGTTGCCCTGGGCACCATCCTCCTGCCCAGCCTCGCAAAGCTGCATGCCGACGCCAACCCCGAAGCCTTTTCGTCACTGCTCGACTGGGGGCTGCGGCTGACACTGATGCTGACCCTGCCCGCCGCACTCGGCCTGGCGATGCTGTCGGTGCCGCTGATTACCACCCTGTTTCATTACGGGGCCTTCGCAAGCAACGACGTCATGCAGACACGCGAGGCGCTGCTCGCCTACAGCATCGGCCTCACCGGCATGATCCTGGTAAAGGTGCTTGCCCCCGGGTTCTACGCTCGCCAGGACATCCGCACCCCGGTCAAGATTGCCCTGGTCACGCTGCTTGCCACCCAGCTGATGAACCTCGCCTTCATCGTCCCCCTGCGCCATGCCGGGCTTGCCCTCGCCATCGGCCTGGCTGCCTGCCTGAATGCGGGGCTGCTCTATCGCGGCCTGCGTCAGCGCGGCATCTATGTTCCGCAGCCCGGCTGGGCGCGCTTCTGGCTCAAGCTCCTTGTCGCGCTGGCCGCCATGGCCGGTGTGCTCTGGTTTGGCGTCAGCGCCGATGCAGTCTGGATCGAACGCAGCGGACTGGCACGTGTCAGCTGGCTGGCCGGGGCCGTGGTCGCCGGGGCGGTCACATACTTCGGGGCGCTGTTTGCGCTGGGCTTTCGTCCGCGCGACTTTCGCCGCCGGGCGGCAAGCTGACGGACTCAAACAGCCACACGCAAACTGAGGCCCACACACCTCCAGCGCGACATCGTCACGCATTTCGGGTGATCAGCACGTCGCTCAGCCGCTAGAATCGAATGATTCATCACCCGCAAGGAGGCCCGACATGAAACTGACCAGCCAGAGCCTGACCGACGGCGCACGCATCGCCGGCGAATTTGCTTTCTGCATTCCGGCGACCGAAGGCCATGTGCAACTCAGCCAGAACCTGAACCCCCAGTTGAGCTGGTCCGACGTACCGACTGGCACCCGCTCTTTCGCCCTCATCTGCCACGATCCTGATGTACCCAGCAGCGGAGAGGACGTCAACCAGGAGGGGCGAAGCGTTCCGGCCAGCCTGCCACGGGTCGATTTCTTTCACTGGATCCTGGTGGACATCCCGGCGGATCTGCGCGAAATCGCGCAAGGCAGCTTCTCGAGCGGCGTCACACCCGGCGGCAAGCCCGGCCCGGACGCCGCGCTCGGAACGCGCCAAGGCGTCAATAACTACACGGAGTGGTTTGCGGGCGACGAGTCGATGCGCGGCAACTACCATGGCTACGACGGCCCCTGCCCGCCGTGGAACGACGAGTTGATGCACCGGTACGTATTTACGCTGTTCGCGCTCGATGTCGATCGCTGCCCGATCGAAGGTCGATTCACCGGCCCCGAGGTACGAGCGGCGATTTCCGGACACGTGCTCGCGCAAGCCAGCATCACCGGCACCTACACATTGAACCCGTCCGTCAGCGACTGATTACAGGCCAGCGGCCATTCCTTCCCGACGAGGATCGGCCGCGCCGGCCCAGCCTTTCCCGCTGCGCAACACCAGGCTGGTCCCGCTGGTGAGTTCGCGCACCACGGTTTCGTGGCCGAACAGGGCGAGTCGCGCAGCAAGCGCCTCGCCATCGGGCCGGCGCTCAACTTCGGTCGCTCCATTGCGACTGGCTGCATGCGGGCGGGCAAGCACTGCATCGGGCGCCATCCCCCAGTCGATCAGACCGGTGATCGCAGCCGCCACATAATTGATGATTGCGCTGCCACCCGGCGAACCGAGCACCGCATACAGGCGTCCATCTGGCGCGAACACCAGCGTCGGCGCCATCGAACTGCGCGGGCGCTTGCCCGGCCCCACCCTGTTGGGGTGCAGGCCACGCGCATCCCGTGGCGCAAAGGAGAAGTCGGTCAGCTGATTATTGAGCAGCATGCCCCGCACCATGCGCCGACTGCCAAACGCATCCTCGATCGACGCCGTCATCGACACCGCGTTGCCATCGGCATCGACGATCGAGACATGCGTCGTCGACGGGCGCTCGGGCGTCGCTGCCGGCACCGGCACATGCGCGGAGGACGGATTGCCCGGCTGCGCACGACCAAGACTGCTGTCGAGCGAGATCAGTGCGGCACGCTGCGCCAGATAGCCAGGTTCGAGCAGCCTCGCGGGCGCAAGCGGCATCGACACCGGATCGCCGTACCAGGCATCGCGATCGGCGAAAGCAAGCCGCCCGGCCTCGGCAAACAGGTGGGTGGCAAATGCGCTTTCCGGATCGATCTCCGCCAGGGGAAAACGCGCCAGCATGCCGAGCATGGCCAGCACGCTTGCACCGCCCGAGCTTGGGGGCGGCATGCCGCACACCCGCCAGCCGCGGTAGGGACCGCACACGGCTTCGCGCCCGACCACACGGTAGGCTGCGAAATCCTCGATCGACAAGGTGCCCGGGTTTTCACCCGCACCCACCGCTGCAACGATGTCGGCAGCAATTGCCCCCCGATAGAATGCCTCGCCGCCCTCCTTTGCCAGCAGGCGCATGACATCGGCCAGCGCCGGGTTGCGCAAACGCGCACCGATCGCCAGCGGCGCACCATTGCCATCGAAAAACAGCGCCTTCGCCGCGCCATCGGCCGCGAGGAAGCGGTCTTTTGCAATCAGCGCATGAAGGCGGGGCGACACGGCAAAGCCCTCGTCCGCCAGACGAATGGCAGGCCCGAAAAGCTGTGCCCACGGCAGGCGCCCATGCTGCCGATGCACCTCGGCGAGGAGCAGCGGCAGCCCGGGAACGCCGACAGCACGCCCGCCCACCGCAGCAGCGTGAAACTGCATGGGCTTGCCGGCTGAATCCAGGAACAGGGCGTCGTCGACCGCAGCCGGCGCAGTCTCACGCCCATCCCAGGCCACCATCCTCTTCTGCGCGGCATCGAAATGAAGCAGAAAACCACCGCCACCAAGACCCGAGGACTGTGGCTCGACCACATTCAGGACCAGCGCCGCGGCGATTGCGGCATCCGCGGCAGAACCACCCACGCGGAGCATGCCCAGTGCCGCTTCGGTCGCATGAGGATTTGCCGTCACCACCATTGCATGCGGCGCATGTACCGCCGGACGCGGCTCATAGCCGGTCGCCGCCTCGGGCTGTGCCGGCGTCTGCGCGCCAAGCGGCAAAGGGGCGGCGAACAGGCTCACCATGCCGATGCAAATACTGCGTTTGCAGATCACGATCATGGCAAAACCTCCGGCGTGAATGCAGTGGGAATTCAGCCAGCGTAAGGCGGCAACTGGCGGGGAAGCAAGGACTGGTCGATCACGTAATGCGCAGGCAAGCCATCGATGCAGGGGACAGACAGCTCGCCACAGATGAGCGGCTGAATATAGCGCCGCCCGGCATCGTTGAGCCCCATACCGTCAGCAGCGATGAAGTCGGCAGGTAGTTTGCGTTCAAGATTGGCGATTCCGGCCGCATCCACCGGGACCACATCCCAGGTGTAAGGCCCGTCGGACAATCGGCGAATCGCGGCGGTCACTCCGTCACGCCCCTCAAGCACGTAGCCAACCGCTGCACGACCAACCGCCATGGCCTGCGCATGGTCGGTTGCCGAAATCCAGTGACCTGCCGCACGCTGAAGATAATCCGGCACGGAGAAATGCTGCTTGTAACCCAGCCGCTCGTGCACCAGATGTGCAATGGCCTCGCCCGCCCCGCCGAGCTGGACATAGCCTTTTGCATCCCGGTCCTGCTTCATCAGCACACCACCATCGGCACCTCGCAAGCCTTCGGCCACGGTCACCGCGCAATAGCCCAGCCGCTCAACCACGGCCTGCACGCGGGCGAGGAAGGCGGCCTCGTCAAACGCAACTTCCGGGAAGAGCACGATGTGGGGAGCCTCGTCGGGCGTGCGCGCAGCCAGCGCCGTAGCTGCTGCCAGCCAGCCGACATTGCGCCCCATCACTTCCATTACGAAGACCCGGCCCTTGCGCCCGGTCATCGAGGCCACATCGCGTCCGGCCTCGCGCATCGAGGTCGCCAGGTATTTGGCCGCCGAACCGTAGCCGGGGCAGCAGTCGCTACCCTCGATATCGTTGTCTACCGTCTTCGGCACGCCCACACAGACCAGCGGAAACGAGCGCCGGCGCGCCGCTCCCGAGAGCCTGCCGATGAGGTCCATCGAGCCGTTTCCGCCGTTGTACAACACCGCGCCGATGTCATGGGCAGCAAGCACGGCAAACAGCCGGTCGTAGAGCGCGGGCTGTTCGTCCTCCGGAGGCAGATCGAAACGACACGAACCGAAGGCGCCGCCGGGTGTGTGGGCCAGCGCAACGGTATCGACACCGGCAGTGTCGTAAATGTCTTCGGCCAGCAGGCCGAGAATGCCGTGACGCGCCGCCAGCACCTTGCCGATCCGGCCGGGATGCTCTCGCGCAGCATCAATCACCCCGGCAGCACTGGCATTGATGACGGCGGTCACGCCACCGGACTGGGCATAAAGCAGGTTCATGGACGGCGTTTCCGAAGAAAATGGGAGCATGAAAACAAACGCGGCCGGCACCGCAAAACGGCACCGACCGCGCTGGATACGGCAGAGACTGCTTACTTCAGGGCGTCAAAGGCGCGGGCAGTGATTTCCTCGACAGCACCCAGACCCAGGATCTTGCGCACCTTCGGGCCGTTCGCGGCACCTGAGGCAGCCCAGTCGCTGTAGTAAGCGACGAGCGGCTTGGTTTGCGCATGGTACACATCGAGACGCTTCTTCACCGTCTCTTCCTTGTCGTCGTCGCGCTGAACCAGATCTTCACCGGTCACGTCGTCCTTGCCCTCGACCTTGGGCGGGTTGTACTTGACGTGGTAGGTGCGGCCCGACGGCAGGTGGGCACGACGACCGCTCATGCGCTCAACGATTTCGCTGTCGGGAACGTCGATCTCGAGCACGAAGTCGATCGGCACGCCGGCATCCTTCATCGCGTCGGCCTGCGGAATGGTGCGCGGGAAACCGTCGAACATGTAGCCGGACTTGCAGTCATCCTGCTGCAGGCGATCCTTGACCAGACCGATGATGATGTCGTCGGACACGAGACCGCCGGCATCCATCACCTTCTTGGCCTCGATACCCAGCGGCGTTCCCGCCTTCACGGCAGCACGCAGCATGTCGCCCGTGGAGATCTGCGGAATGCCGAACTTCTCCTTGATGAAGTTGGCTTGCGTTCCCTTGCCGGCGCCCGGCGGTCCCAGAAGAATCAGTCGCATACACCCTCCCCGAAAAATGCGTCCGCCATCCGGCGGCATGGTCTTATTGGTTCAAGGCCGAAACTTAACCGACAAGTCCCGACCGGTCAAACACGATCGCGAATCCCTCAACCTGCGGAGAACACCGCCCGTACCCGGATCAGATCTTCGAGCGTATCCACGCCGGCCGCTGGTGCGGCGTCCAGGCGCAGCACCCGGATCGGGAATCCGTGCCACAGCGCGCGCAGCTGCTCCAGCGCTTCCCAGTGTTCCACCGGCGCAGGCGTAAGCGATGCATAGCGCTTGAGAAATCCGACCCGGTAAGCATAGAGCCCGACATGGCGCAGCACCGGCAACTCGGGCGGCAGCGCCTGGCGCGTGTCCGCCCAGGCATCGCGTGCCCACGGAATGGGCGCACGTGAAAAATACATCGCACGCTCACGCGCGTCGCACACCACCTTGACCACGTTCGGGTTGAACATCTCGTCAGCAGCATGGATCGGGTGCGCAGCGGTGGCAATCGCGGCATCGGCATCGTCGGCGAGGGCGCTCGCGACCGCAGCGATCAGTGCCGGGTCGATCAGAGGCTCATCGCCCTGCACGTTGACCACGATGTCGTCGTCAGCCCATCCGAGCGCAGTCGCCACCTCGGCCAGCCGGTCTGTACCGCTCGGGTGGTCGGCGCGCGTCATCTGCACCTTGCCCCCGGCCGCAAGCACCGCGTCGCGCACGCCTTCATGGTCGGTTGCGATCCAGACCTCGCTTGCGCCCGCTGCACTCGCACGCTCCAGCACCCGCACCACCATCGGTTTGCCGGCGATGTCCGCCAGCGGCTTGCCCGGCAGACGGGTGGACGCGTGGCGCGCCGGCACCACGACTCGAAATGCAGTTCTCATCGGCCGTCTCAGCGCAGGGCGTCGACGTCTTCAGCGCTCATGACGCGCGCTTCTTCCTCGAGCATCACCGGGATGCCGTCGCGAATCGGGAAAGCGAGTCGATCACCCTTGCACACCAGTTCCTGGCTGCTCTTCAGGTAATCAAGCGGCCCCTTGCAGATCGGACAAACGAGAATTTCAAGCAGTCTGGCGTCCATTGTTCAGCTTCTCCAGGATGCGTTCGGCAGCACCCGAACCAATTGAGGCCTGCACCGGGAACTCCCAGGCATTGTCAGGCGCGAAAGGGGCGCATTTTACCGCATCCTTGCTCGTCATCAGCTTTGCTTCGTCGGGCGCGAAATCGAGATCGGCCGCGCTGAAGCGATGATGATCGGGAAAGGGGTGCTCAACCACGTCGAGGCCCATCGCACGCAACTGATCGAAAAAGCGTTCCGGGCGCCCAATGCCGGCCAGTGCATGCACGCGCTGCCCTTGAAATGCCGAGGCCTCGCAGGTGTCGTCCGGGCGGCGCAGCGAACGGAAACTGGCACCTTCGAGCGTCATGGAGACCACTGTGACGCCGCCAATCGCCGCACTGACGGGCGAGGAAAGCGCGCCGTGGGCAATCACCAGATCGACGCTACGCAAGCGACCGAGCGGCTCACGCAAGGGGCCGGCCGGCAGCAGACGACAATTGCCCAGCGTTGCCTGATCGACCACCGCGATCTCGACATCCCGCGCCAGCCGGTAATGCTGCATGCCGTCGTCGGACACGATGAGGTCGCATTCCGGGTGCGCTGCGAGCAGGGCCTGCGCCGCAGCCGGGCGATCCCGACCGATTGCGACCGGACAGCGGGTCAGCCTGGCCAGCAGCACCGGTTCGTCACCACACAGGCTCGGGTCGCTGTCCGCGCTCACCAGGCCGATGCCCTCGACCGTACCGCCATAACCGCGCGACACGATGCCAGGAGACCATCCGGCCGCGCGCAACTGCCTGACCAGCCAGTCGACCGTGGGCGTCTTGCCGCTGCCGCCGACTGCGATATTGCCGACCACGATCACCGGCACCGGCAGGCGCACCGCGCGCAGCACGCGCACCCGGTACAGGGCACGTCGCAGTGACGCCAGCAGGCCGAACAGCAGGGACAAGGGAGACAGCAGCAGCGCCCGTCCTGAACGCTGCTGCCAGAAGGCCGGCGCCCGGGCTGCCATCGATGCCGCCTCAGCGCGGAGGCGTCTGGATGGCGAAAGTGATGTGGGCCAGACCGGCGCGCTGCGCAGCCTGCATCACATCGACCACACTCTGGTGGGCGGCCTTGGCATCGGCATTGATCACCACTACCGGTTCCTTCTGTCCGCCCGGCCGGGCCTTGCCCAATGCCTCTGCAATCGCCTCGATGCCCTTGCCGGCGACCGGAATGCGATTGACGATGACATCACCCGCCGCGGTCACGGCGACGACGATCTCGTTGCTGACCGCTTCGCCACCGGCAGATTCTGCGGTCGGAAGATTGATCTCAAGGCCGCTGGTCTGGGTGAAGGTCGTGGTCAGCATCAGGAAGATGATGATGACCAGCACCACGTCGATCAACGGGATGAGGTTGATCTCGGGTTCCTCATGACGAACGGCACGACGAAAATTCATGGTCGGTGCTCAGCCACGGCGCTCGCCATGGGCGACTTCAACCAGCTTGATCGCCTGCTGCTCCATATCCACCACGAAGTCGTCGATCAGACGGCGGAAGTGGCGCCAGAAGATGGTCGCGGGAATGGCAATGATGAGGCCCAGGCCGGTGGTGTACAGCGCAATCGAAATGCCCTTGGCCAGTTGTGCCGGATTGGCGCCATTGACACCCTGCGAGGCAAAGATGTCGATCATGCCAACGATGGTCCCGAACAGGCCGAGAAGGGGGCTGATCGCGGCAATCGTGCCCAGCGTGGTGAGGAAGCGCTCAAGATCGTGCACCACGGCCCGGCCGGACTCCTCGATCGACTCCTTCATGATCACCCGGGTACTCGTCACATTGCGCAGGCCCGCCGCCAGCACACGGCCGAGTGGAGAATGGGCGGCAACGCGGCTCACCATTTCTGGCGAGCTGCCGTGCTGACGCAGATCGGCAATGACGTTGTCAAGCAGGCCGGCGGGCACGACGCGCGCCCGGCGCAGGCTGACCGAACGTTCGATGATCAACGCGACGGCAATCACCGACGCAAACAACAAGGGCCACATGGGCCAGCCGGCGGCCTGAATGATCGCGAACACGCGTATCAACCTCGAATCAGCAAAAGCGGAACTCTAGCCTTGCAGCGCATGCAGGGCAAGCCGGCTCGCAGCCCAAGCAATCCACAGAAGCTGTGGATAAGTTTGTGGGGCATTTCTGAATCCTGCCCGCAATCCCGGTAACGGCGCGGCTTGTCTTACTCCGATGAAAATTTGTGCAACATATTTTATCAACAAAAACAATGACTTAAAAATAAGCCTTTGTTTCATCAAGGACTTGCATGACGGCGCTTGAAGTACTTGACAGGCTGTGGATTCCGCTACAATCCCGCCTCCGGAAACCGACCCTCCCGCCCGCATGCCCGCAGAAATCCCAGCAGCACAGGTACTTGGCGTCTCGGCGCTTAACCGTCTTGCGCGTGAAACACTGGAAGCCGGCATCCCCTTGCTCTGGGTTGGCGGAGAGGTTTCCAATCTGACCCGGGCCAGCTCGGGCCACATCTACTTCACCCTCAAGGACGCGCAGGCGCAGGTGCGGTGCGCAATGTGGCGCAACCGGGCGCAGCTGCTGGCGTTCCGCCCGGAAAACGGCATGAAGGTCGAAGCCCGGGCACTGGTCACGCTCTACGAGGCGCGCGGGGACTACCAGCTCAACGTCGAAGCCCTGCGTCCGGCGGGCATCGGCAACCTGTTCGAAGCCTTCAACCGGCTCAAGGAAAAACTGTCAGCCGAGGGGCTGTTCGACCCCGAACGACGTCGCCCCCTGCCGCGTTTTCCACGCGGCATCGGCATTGTCACCTCGCCCGCCGCCGCCGCCCTGCGCGACGTCATCGCGACCTTGCAGCGGCGTTGTCCGCAATTGCCGCTGGTGCTCTATCCGGCACCAGTGCAGGGCGCTGACGCCCCCGCCCGGCTGCTCGAATCGCTGCAGCAGGCTGGCCGACGGGCCGGGTCCGACGGCATCGACCTCATCCTGCTGGTACGTGGCGGCGGCAGCATCGAAGATCTGTGGGCCTTCAACGACGAGGCCCTGGCGCGCGCGATCCGGGCCTGCCCGGTGCCTGTTGTCAGCGGCGTCGGCCATGAAACCGACTTCACCATTGCCGACTTTGCCGCCGACCTGCGCGCTGCCACCCCGACCGGTGCCGCGGAGCTCGCCAGCGCCGGCTATCACGCCGCGCGCAGCGAATGCCAGGCACTCGAGATGCGTCTGACACGCACCATGCAGCGCAGGCTGGAAACCCTCGGACAGCAGCTGGACCGCTGCGCCCTGCGCCTGGTGCACCCGCGCGAGCGCCTGCGCCGGGCAGCAGAAACCATGAACGGGCTGCGACAGGGCCTGCAGCGCGCCATGCGCACCCAGCTGGAACGCAGCGCCCATCGTCAGGCCCAGTTCGCGGTCAGGCTGCAGAACCGGCGCCCGGATCCTGCCCGCTCGAAGCAACAGGTCGATCAACTCGGCGACCGGCTACGACGAGCCGCCCGCAGCAGGCTTGACGCGCACAGGCATGGCATCGCCGCGCTCGCCGCCCACCTCCAGCATCTGGCGCCCGAGGCGGTGCTGGCCCGGGGCTACAGCATCACCCGCGATGCGGCCGGCAACATCCTGCGCTCGGCCACGACGGCCGGCATTGGCGACACGATTCATGTGCAACTGGCTGAGGGCGAACTGAGCGGGAAGATTACCGGCAAGCGCTGATCTGCCGGCGCGCACACCTTGCCGGCCAGTTTCCATGCCCCACGGATAGGCTTATGATCATGGCCCTCAGGATTGTCACTTCAGACCAATCCCGACTAGAATGGTCAGGCTTTGAATCATCGGCATTCCTCATTGACTGACCGATTGACGCTTCGACAATACCGACTGGAGAACTCGATGGAACATACTCTTCCCGCTCTGCCCTATGCCAAGGACGCCCTGGCTCCGCATATCTCTGCTGAAACCCTGGAGTTTCACTACGGCAAGCACCATCAGGCCTATGTCACCAACCTGAACAACCTGATCAAGGGTACCGAGTTCGAGAACCTCGACCTCGAAGCCATCGTCAAGAAGGCACCCGCCGGCGGCATCTACAACAACTCGGCCCAGGTCTGGAACCACACCTTCTTCTGGAACAGCATGAAGCCGAACGGCGGCGGCGAGCCGAGTGGCGCGCTGGCCGACGCGATCAAGGCCAAGTGGGGTTCCTTCGACGACTTCAAGAAGGCCTTCACCGCTTCGGCCGTGGGCAACTTCGGTTCGGGCTGGACCTGGCTGGTCAAGAAGGCTGACGGCGCAGTGGATATCGTCAACATGGGCGCCGCTGGCACCCCGCTGACCACCGGCGACAAGGCACTGCTCTGTATCGACGTGTGGGAACACGCCTACTACATCGACTACCGCAACCGTCGTCCGGACTTCGTGGCCACCTTCCTCGACAAGCTGGCCAACTGGGAATTCGCAGCGAAGAACTTCGCCTGATTCCTGCCGTCCCGCTCCCTTCGGGGAGTGCAGACTCGCAAAGCGACCCCGGCCTCCGGGGTCGCTTTTGTTTTCTCGGACGCCCGAATCACAAGGCCATACTGCCCGATGCTCGACATCCTCTATCGCGACGATCACCTGATCGCGATCCACAAGCCCTCCGGCCTGCTGGTTCATCGCACCGGACTTGACGCGCGCGAGGAGCGCTTCGCGGTGCAGTTGCTGCGCGACCAGATCGGCCGCCACGTCCATCCCGCTCACCGTCTCGACAAGGGCACGTCGGGCGTACTGCTGTTCGCACTCGATCGCGATACGGCCGCGCGTGCCGGCGCGCTGTTCGAGAATCAGCAGGTTTCGAAACGCTATGTTGCTGTCGTGCGCGGCCATCCACCCGCAGCCGACGTCATCGATCATCCGCTGGTGCGCCGTTTCGACCCCGCGGAACGCAGGTCCGCGCGCGCCGACACCTTGCCGCAGGCGGCCATCACCCGCTACCGCCGACTGGCCACGACAGAACTACCCTACCAGGTCGACCGCTACCCGAGCAGCCGCTATGCACTACTCGAACTGCAACCCGAGACCGGCCGCCGCCATCAGCTACGCCGCCACCTGAAACATATCTCGCATCCGATCATTGGCGATGCAACGTTTGGCAAGGGCCGCCACAACCGGCTGTTCCAGACCCTCTTCGGCAGCGACCGCCTGCTCCTCGCGTGCACCGGACTGGCATTCCGCCACCCTTTGAGCGACACCCCATTGCAGATCGACTGCCCCTTGGCGCCGGACTTCACAAACGTCCTGACGGCACTCGGTTGGCATTTGCGGGCTGACGGACTTTCGGCCACGGGCGATTCATAGCAGAATGAGGGTCCGATCCGTCACCCGCCCTCAGGTCACATGAATCCGCTGCTGCAAGTTCGCGAACAGGGTCAGCAAATCTGGCTCGACAACCTCTCCCGCACACTGCTCAACGAGGGGCATCTGGCACGCTTCATTGCCGAGGATGGCGTCGCAGGTGTGACGACCAACCCGGCGATTTTCTACAAGGCGATTGCCGGCGGACGCTACTACGAAGACGATCTGGCTGCGCTCAAGCGCCAGCCCATCAGTGCCGAAGCGCGCTATGAACAGCTCGTGATCCCGGATGTGCAGCGCGCCTGTGACCTGCTGTTGCCACGGCACCGCGAGTCGCACGGCAATGAAGGCTATGTGAGCCTGGAGGTGTCACCCGAACTGGCCGACGACGCCGCAGGCACTCTGGAAGCCGGCCTGCGGCTCAAGGCCGCGGTCGATCGTCCCAACGTACTGATCAAGGTGCCCGCAACGGCTGCCGGACTGAAAGCGATCGAGAAACTCATCGGCGCCGGCGTCAGCGTCAACGTCACCCTGATGTTCTCGCTCGCCCATGTCAATGCGGTCGCCGCCGCCTATGTGCGCGGCCTCGAACGTCTGCGTGCCGCGGGCGGAGACGTTTCCAGCGTGATGTCGGTGGCAAGCCTGTTCCTGTCGCGGGTCGATACCCTGGTCGACAAGCAGCTGGAAGAGCTCGGCGGCGAGGCGCTGGCCCTCCGTGGCAAGGCTGCGGTCGCCACTGCACGCCTCGCCTACCAGCGCTACCGCGCCCGCTTTCACGGTCCCGACTTTGCCGCCCTGCAGGCGGCGGGCGCCCGCCCCCAGTTCATGCTGTGGGCCAGCACCGGTACCAAGAACCCCGACTACAGCGACCTGCTGTACGTTGAGCCCCTGATCGGGCCGGAGACAGTGAATACCCTGCCTGACGCCACGCTGGACGCACTGCGCGACCATGGCAAGGCCGGCAATACGCTGGAGCAGGACATCGGGCTTGCTCAGGCGGCCATGGATGGCCTTGCAGCCCTCTCGATCGACATGGACGCGGTCGGCGAAAAGCTGCAGGCAGACGGCCTGCGCCAGTTCGAGGAAGCGTTCTCAAAACTGCTTGAATTGACTGCAGACTGAGGTCTGAAGCGGCGATTGCCGCTTCAGTCACTGCGCGCCGCAGGGCAGCTCGCGCTGGCCGCGACGCGCAGCAGGCGGGTCAGGCCAGCGCCAGCTGAGGCTGGGGCTTCTTCACCAACGCCGAGCGTGCCACACCGCGCTGATCGCCAGCGGCGCCCAGCACTTCCTTCATGTCGAGGATAAGGACGATCTGTCCGTTGGACAGTGTCGTCACGCCGGCCACGCCCTTGGGACGGAAGTCATCGAGCGACTTGATCACGGCATCTTCGCGACCAGCGAAGCTGTCGATGGCAAGAATGAACGACAGTTCGGCGGTCTGCATCAGCACGCCGTATTCCGGCGGGCGCTCCTGCTCCCATCCCAGCAGGCCGGCAAGCGGCAGAATGGGCAGCACTTCGCCCCGTACCACCATCGTTGCCCTGCCCCCAACCTCCTGTACCTCGTCGATCTCGATCGGCAGGATTTCGCGCACCATCGACAACGGTACGGCAAACGGCTGCTCCCCCAGTCGAACGAGCAACACGGGCAGGATCGCCAGGGTCAGCGGCAGGCTGATGATGAAGGTCGTACCCTTGCCCTGCGTCGAACGGATATCGATCGATCCGTTGAGCTTCTGAATGTTGGTTCTCACCACATCCATGCCGACGCCGCGGCCCGATACGTCCGACACCTGCGCCGCAAGCGAGAACCCGGGCAGGAAGATGAGGTTGAAGCTCTGCCGCTCGTCCATGGTGTTGGCCTCCTCATCGGTGATGAGGCCCTTCTGCAAGGCCTTGGCCCGCAGTTTGTCGGCGTTCATGCCACGGCCGTCGTCGGCGATCAGGATCACGATGTGATCGCCCTCCTGGCGCGCTTCGAGACGGACTTCGGACTTCTCCGGCTTGCCGTTGGCCCGGCGCTCGACACCGTCTTCGACACCATGATCGACCGCATTGCGAATGAGGTGGATGATCGGATCGGACAAGTCCTCGATCATCGTCTTGTCGATTTCGGTTTCCTCACCGGCAAGCACGAGCTCCACGTCCTTGCCGAGGTTGCGGGCGAGGTCGCGCGCAATTCGCGGATATTTCTGGAACAGGCGCCCGATCGGCTGCATGCGTGTCTTCATCACCGCGTTCTGCAGATCCGAAACCAGCAGGTCGAGTTGGCTCACCGCCAGGTCGAGCGCATGCAGGGTCTCGGTATCGTTGCGTCCGCTCAGAATGTCGCTGCGCAGCGCATTGAGCCGGTTCTTGGTCAGCCCGATCTCGCCCGACAGGTTCAGCACCTGGTCAAGGCGTGAGGTGTCGACCCGGATCGAGTTGTCGCGCTGACGCTCGCCCTCGCGTCGCCCTGCCGGCGCTGAAGCGCCCGGCCGGTCACTCGCACGGCGTCCGACCGCACGCGTGATGACCTCTTCCGGGTCCTCCTGCGGCTGCGCAGGAATGAGCTTCGCTGCCTCTGCAGCGGGATCGGCAGCACCCTTCGGCACTACCGCGACGGCGTTGTAGAGGAGTTTCCAGTCAGGCTCATGCGCGCTGCCGGTGCTCTCGCCCCCGCCTTCGCCACCACCCTTCTTTGTCGACGTCGACTCGACCACCGGCACAGCCTCACCGGCAATGGCCAGTTTCAGCGCGGCAATCAGGGCGGGATCCGCTGCGGGCGGCTGGCCACCATGCTCGAGATGATTGAACATCTCGCGTACCGCGCCGGTCGCCTCCAGGATGACGTCCATCATCTCCGAGCTGACCGCCAGCTCGCCATTGCGCAGCTTGTCGAACAGGTTCTCGGTGAGGTGGCACAGGGTCACCAGCTCGGTGGCGTTGAGGAAACCGGCGCCACCCTTGATGGTATGAAACCCGCGAAAAATGTCGTTGAGCAGGTTCCGGTCGTCAGGGAAGCGCTCCAGATCGACCAGCTTGTTGTCGACACCCGACAACAGGTCTCCGGCTTCGACCAGGAAGTCCTGCAGCAGTTCTTCCATTCCGGCAAAGTCACTCATCGCTCTATCGCTCCCATTCACGTTCAGACCACCGGGTCACAATGCCCGTACGGCCGGCGTGCAGATCAGAAACCCAGGCTCTCGAGGAGGTCATCGACCTGCCCCTGACTGGTCACCACGTCATCGCGGCCTTCGCTGCTCACCACCGGGCCATTCATGAGCCCGGCATTCTTTTCCTTACGCTTCTCCGCCGGCGCAACCTCGAGCAAGACCTCGAGCAGTTGCGACTCCAGGGTCTGCGCCATGTCGACCACTTTCTTGATGACCTGGCCAGTCAGGTCCTGGAAGTCCTGCGCCATCATGATCTCGAGCAGCTGCGCATTCGTGGCGCGGCTGCCGTCACTGACGGCGGACAGAAAGCCCCGGGTTTCACCCGCCAGCGCCTTGAACTCTTCGACCGAGAGTTCGTTCGCGTACAGTCGATCCCACTTCGCGCGCAGCGCGTCTGCATCGCTTTCGAGCTTGTCCTGAATCGGCTTGGCCACATCAGTGGCGTTCAGCACCCGGCTCGCAGCCTGTTCGGTCATCTGCGCGATATAGGTCAGACGCTGGCGTGCATCGGGCATCGCCTGCGCGACCTCCTGCAGGGCAGAGTCGAACCCGAGCTCAAGCAGCGAGTCGTGCACCTTGCGCGTCATCTGCCCGATGCGATTGAAGACGGCTTCGGGGGCCGTTGTATCCTGCTCTGCAGCGGCAGGCGCCGGCTCTGGCAATTGCGCGTCGGGCGCAGCACTCGTGGATTCGTCGAACTCAGCGGCAACCGAGTCGAACAGCGCTTGCAGCTCGTCGTTGTCGTCCGTTTCGGGGGCTGCGGCCGGTGCGGGCACTGGACGCTGGAGTACGGGTTCGGGCTCGGCCTGGGTCGACGCAATGCTGTCGAACAGGGCCTGCAGTTCATCCGAATCGCTCGCTTCGTCAAATTTCATCCGCTTCGCCATTTCCTGGCTCCCTATGTGGTTCGTGCTGCCAGTCAGGCAGCTGCACTCTTGCCGAGCTTCTCGAAGATCTTCTCCAGCTTCTCGGACATGGTCGCAGCGGTGAAAGGCTTGACGATGTAGCCGTTGGCCCCGGCCTGCGCGGCTGCGATGATGTTTTCCTTCTTCGCCTCGGCCGTGATCATCAGCACCGGAAGATGCTTCAGCTGCGGCGTGCGACGGATGGTCTGCAACAGGGTCAGCCCATCCATGTTGGGCATGTTCCAGTCGGTCACGACGAAATCGAAGGGGGAAGCACTGAGCTTTTGCAGTGCAACCACGCCATCTTCAGCTTCGTCAACATTGGTGTAACCCAGCTCCTTGAGCAGGTTGCGCACGATGCGGCGCATGGTCGAGAAATCATCCACGACCAGAAATTTCAGTTTTGGGTCAGCCATCTCATTCTCCGTTGTGCCCGTTCCCGATCAAGCCTGGCGTGCGCGCTGGAGCAGCGGCCGCAAGGTCTCGGCGAGAACATCAGCGTCGAATTTTGCCACGTATGAATCCACACCGACCCTTTTCCCCATCGCCCGATTGGCTTCCGATGACAGGGAGGAGTGCATCACGACGGGAATTCCGTCGAAGCGGCTGTCGTTCTTGATATTGCGCGTCAGCACATAACCGTCCATTTCGGGCATCTCAGCATCGACCATGATGAGATCGATCTCATCACCGACGTGATGCCCCATCTGCTGGGCGTGCGCTGCCATGCCTTCCAGCCGCGTCCACGCCTCGAGCCCGTTCTGCGCATGCTTGTGGCGGACACCCAGTTTGTCGAGCACTTCGGCGATCTTGCGCCGGGCAACGGCGGAGTCATCCACGAAGAACACGTTCACGTCATCGCCACCATGCAGCGGACTGATGTTGCCGACGATCGCCTCGCCGAAGGTATTGGCCAGAATGGTCTCGACATCGAGGATCGACACCAGCTTGCCATCGGCCAGCTCCGTGATCGCAGTGATGTAGTTCTGACTGTTCGACGACACGTTGTCAGGCGTACGCACCTTGTCCCATTCGACGCGAATGATGCGATCGACTTCCTTCACCAGGAAGCCGAGGGTGCGCTTGCTGTACTCGGTCACCATCATCGAGCCGCCGAGGGCATCGCCCGGCGCGCTCAGGCCGAGGATCTTGGCCAGGGACAGCACCGGAATGACGTTGCCACGCAGGGAGATCAGGCCCTCCACACCGCGCGGCATATTGGGTGCCTTGGTGATGAAGGGCGTCTTGGACACCTCGCGCACCTTGAACACGTTGATCCCGAAGGTTTCGCTGGTACCGAGCGAAAACAGCAGGATCTCCATGCGGTTCGAGCCGGCCAGCATGGTGCGGCCGTCTACCGAATCAAGCAGGGCGGTATCTTCTTTCTGGTCGAGACTCAACATTGACTCACCTCACTTCCTGACCGGCGCCACGTTGCGGCTGATCAGGCGACGCAGCGTCTGCGACAGGCGCTGCGGTTCGAACTTGGGAACGTATTCATCCACACCGACCGACTTGCCAAGCTGCTGGTTCGACATGCCCGACAGCGAGGAATGCATCACCACCGGCACCCCCTCGAAACGCGGGTCGGCCTTGATGCTGCGGGTGAGGATATAACCGTCCATCTCGGGCATTTCGACATCGGTCAGCACCAGGCTCAGGGTGTCGCTCACCTTCCGCCCGGCAGCTTCGGCCTGCGCAGCCATCAGCTTGAGCTCTTCCCACGCACGACGCCCGTTTACGGCCGAGATGTACCTCACACCGAGCACATCGAGCGTCTGGCAGATCTGCTTGCGCGCCACCGAAGAGTCGTCAGCGAACAACACCAGATGCTCGCCGCCATCCTCGATTGGTGCGATGTCCTTGAACATGTGGCTGTCGTCGTAGCGGGTCGTCTCCGACAGCACCTTCTCGACATCGAGCAGCATCACCAGCCTGTTCTCCGGCAATTCGGTGACGGCGGTGACCAGCCCGCCCATATTGGCGGTCAGCATGTCGGGCGGCACCCGCATCTGCGACCAGTCCAGCCGCAGGATGGTGTCGACCGCCTCGACCAGGAAGCCCTGGGTGTGGCCGTTGTACTCGGTCACGATCATGATGTCGCGCGGCGTGTCGGCCCCCACGCCGACGTAGCGTGCCAGATCAACCACCGGCACCAGTGCGCCGCGCAGACTGACCATGCCCACGACCGATGCAGGCATCTCGGGCGCGGCCGTGATGGCCGGCGTACGCATGACCTCACGGACCTTGAAGACGTTGATACCGAAAGTCTCCCGCCGGCCCGTTTTCTGATCCGTACCCAGCGTAAACAGCAGGATCTCCAGCTTGTTGGTCCCGGCCAGCCGGGTACGGGCATCGATATTCTTCAGTAACTCGGACATTTCGTTCTCCGCACGCTTGCGGCTGCTGGCCCGGTCGACGCGACCGGTAGCGCTGTTGTGTAGTGTATCGACCCGGAAGGATCAGACTTTAGCAAGAGGCCGACATTGTGCCCGGACACAAGGGCAAGTGCAGCCCTCATGCCTGGTAGCCCATGCGGAATCCCCCCCACTGACGGCCATTCACATACACCGGCGCAGAGATGTCATGCATGATCTCCCCGGTATCGCGTCGGTAGGTCTGGATCAGGAACTGCAGTTCATGCGCACCGCAGCGCTTGCCTACCGGATCGTCGAATATCCGCTTGCCCCGGTTGCCGACGAAGTCCTTGTCGTAATCACCGGTCAGGGGCTGGGAAAAGCGCGTGTTATGCGTTGGGACATAGCCGCGCCGATCGCAGCCGATTGCGTAGATGATCTCACCGTGCTTCTGCAGGATCGCCTCCTGAACCCGGGGAAACAGCTTGTCGGTGAATGCATCGAAACGCGTGGTGTATTTCTGTGGCCGGGTATTTGGGATGGGCTGTGAAGCCTGGTCGAACAAGGCGTCGGCCGTGATCTGCCCTGCCGCAATGGCCTGCTCCATGAGCCGCCCGAGTTCGCGCGCAGCCTGTTGAACGATCGCGGGCATCATCTTGTGGGTGGCCATGGCCTTCTCGCCCTCGGCACCGAGACGGAACACGTTGCTGATCTCGTGCAGGTTGAGCGCAAGGCTGTCGAGTTCGTGCGCCTCGTCGAGCGTTTTCGCCGCACCCTCGGCATTGCGTTCGACCATGTTCATGATCTGGCGGACGTTCCCGACCACCTTGTCGGCCTCATCACCCTGACGCGAAATGGACTGCGCAATTTCATCCACCCGCTCCATGGTCTGCTGAGCGCCCCGGTTGATCTGCTCGAGGGAACTGGCGGCCTGGCGCGCAAGATCGGCGCCAGCGCGGGCCTGCTCGCTACCCTGTTTGATGGAAACGATCGCTGCACCGGTTTCGGTCTGGATGGCGGTGATCATCGTGCCGATTTCACTTGTGGCAGCAGAGGTGCGTTCCGCCAGTTTTCTCACCTCGTCGGCGACCACCGCGAAGCCTCGGCCCTGCTCGCCTGCGCGTGCAGCCTCGATTGCCGCATTCAGGGCAAGCAGATTGGTCTGATCGGCGATCTCGCGGATCACCTTCACGATGCCGCTGATGGCCTGCGAGCGCTCTCCGAGCGCCGAGATCACCTGTGCGGACTGCTCCACCGAGCGGGCAATCAGATCGATTTCGGACGACGCGCTGGAGACCACCCGTGCCCCCTCGATCGACAGCTCCCGTGCTTCCTGCGCATTCCGGGCGGTTTGCGACGCATGGCCGGCGATCGCATTCACGCCGGTCGTCATCTCCTCGATCGCCTGCGCCATCTGCTCCGATGCAGTACGTTGCGAAGTTGACCCCTCGGCCACGCCGGCGGCGAGCGACGACAGCGTTTCAGCCTTCTCGGCCACGCGCTGGGCATCGTAGATCACCTTGCCCACGATGCCCTGAAAGCTCGCAATCAAACGGTTGTAATGTTCGATGC